>JBAWBE010000450.1:0-8863 GCA_049589635.1 Terriglobales bacterium | reverse complement strand
GCGTCCGTCGTTGTGAGCCGCCGGATCAGCACTCGATAAGCCTCCGCCCCGCCGGGCATCGTAGAAATGCCAACCCCGGCGCGAACCTTGGGCGCATACGTCGTCTGCATATACTCGAGCGCCTTGCGCCAAGCGGGACGAAAGTCGTTTTCGAACGCGGACGTAGCCTCTGTCCGCAGACGCTCGCGCTCCGCCTCCGGAATGCTCGCCGGCATCTTCTTAAAAAAAAACAATAGCGGAGTAGTCGAAGCATCTTGCGCCACCTGCGCCGTCAATTGTCCGATAACCAGATCCGAAACAATCTTCGGCTGCGTCCAGCCGTGTGCGATCGCCTCGTTCAGGATCACAATATTCTGATCCACATACGCCGGCACCGCCCGAATGCGCGCGATGATGTTCTCGCAGTCTTTTGCGGTGAACGACGGCATCCGATCAATGACGAGATACACGCTATTGTGAAAGCCTGTCATCTGCCCGACCCGGAGCAGATAAGTGTCGATATCGAGCGCGTCCAGCTGCGTGCGCAAGTCATACCGCAGAAGTTTCACGCTCAGCCGATCCTGATCCGAAAGCGACGCCTGCTCGGCAAAGAACTTTTCGTCGATCGCCAGAGCCCGTTCCAGATGCGCCCGCCGCTGCTCGCGTCCCTCTTTTGAAAGATCAGTCCACCGGTCGTCATACTCATGCCGCCCAACGTTGGTGGCAAACTCAGGCGAGTCCCGCAACCGCTCCTCAAAGTAATCCGCGAAAAACTTGGCCAGCTCCGGTGATGCAGATGGCGACGACGACGGTTTGGGTGACGAATGCGCCGGCAGCGGAGCTGTTTCTTTCCTGTCATTCTGTGCAAGCAACGCAAACGAATTAACGAACCCAACAATTAAGACGAGCCGCAAAGCAAATTGCAATTTCATATCTTTCCTCTCAACTTCCATGGCGGGGATTTTATAACGGCAGAAATCTTGATGACGATCACGGAAGCAAGAGTGCCCCACACAATCGGTTTCCGTGCGATTGTGTGGATGCGGACAGATCGGTCCGGCTGAATGGAATCCCGCACAACCGCTGTTCTACTGCGTCTTCAGGATCATCTGCATTCCACCCTCGAGCTTCACGTTCTTCTTTTTCGAGGTCAGAATCGAATCCTGCGCCGTTCCCTGGTTCAGTTCGACTCCCGACATCCCAATTGCTCCCTTCGCATTGTAGGGCAGCTTGGCATCGCGCTGGACGGGGGAGGTGTTGTCTCCCATGGGCAAACGGCCACCACCATAGAGGTTCGGATTGCCCCCCCCAGAGTTGGTTGAGACTGGCGGACCCCCCACTCCTTGAGATTGCCGTGCGCCTCCCATTTGCGTGGATAGGTCTTGGTCGGTGGACGGATTGAATTGATCCGCGTATCCCACGGCTTTGATAAACGCCGGCAGCGCCATCGATGTCCCATTCTTCAGGACCATCTTGTCAAACACGATTCGCACTGTCGAAGGCGTGTCGCCCTGATGCTGCGTAACCTCGACCACGTGCCCGATGATCTCGCAGCCCTTCGTCGCCAAGCCTGGCGGTACGGAGTTGAGGTCGTCCATCGTCTTGGCGACAACTTGCTCTCCAACCTGGGCCTTCTTGACGTCAATCGTCTTATCAAGTTTCACGCGAATCAAAGTTCCCGGCGTAAACGACATTGCCATCGGTGCGGTCGGCGCTCCAGCGGCTGCCTGGGTCTGAGCGGGAGCTGCCGGCGAAGCCGGCGCGGCGGGAGCCGTTGCAGTCGCCGGGCTCGTCGCCGGGGCCGAATTCTGCGCGGTCGAGATTTTGGTTAGCAATGCCGCCGCAAGTAACAAGCACAATGCTATCTTCATAACCGTGACCTCCATGGGACGCTAGTATATCTCTAACCTCAAGCCTCTGACTTCTGATCTCCTACCTCTCACCTCGGATCCCCCCTTCATGGTATGTTGCTATTCAAATCTATGATCCGCTCCCACAAAGGCCTTACTCCCCAGGTCCCCGAGACCAGTTACGTAGACGAGTCCGCGCAAATCATCGGCGACGTCATTCTAGGCGAGCACTCCAGCATCTGGATGAACGCCGTCCTCCGCGGCGACGTCCACGAAATTCGCGTTGGCCACTACTCCAACATTCAGGATGGCTGCACCCTCCACGGCATGAAAGAACAATACGGCGTCTACGTCGGCGACTACGTCACAGTAGGCCACAACGCGATCCTCCACGGATGCCGCGTCGAGCCGCGCTGCCTGATCGGAATGGGTTCGATTATTTTGAATGGCGCAGTAATCGGTTCCGGCTCAATCATTGCTGCCGGCACGCTCATCCCCGAAACAACAATAGTCGAGCCGAACTCGCTCTGGATGGGCTCCCCCGGAAAATTTCGCCGCAAGCTGGAAAAAGCCGACGAAGACTCAATCCTCCGCTACGTGGAAAATTACATCGGCTACAAGAAGCAATATCTGCTGGAGAGAAAAGGCGGCTAAGCCGGGGCGAGCTCAGCTCCTTGTCGTAAACGATGTCCTCGCCAGTCACGATCTCAATTCCAGAAAGTAGCGTTGCCTGTCCTCGCTCGAGTGGCGTCGCGCGATTGCGCCGGCGCCAGTTCTGTTGTTTTGAGAATAAAAACGCAGCTAGATTCTCTTGAACGCTCGCTGAATCTCCGTCATCGTGTAGCGCAGGACGACTGGCCGACCGTGCGGGCACGACATCGGATGCTGGGTCTTGGCCAGTTCCGCCAGCAGCCACTCCATTTTATTTTGCTCGAGCGGCATGTTGACTTTGATGGCCGCGTGGCAGGCGATTGAGGCTGCGATGCGGGTTCGCACTGCTTCAAGATTGATCGCCTGATCTTCGCGCGTTAGCTGCTCAAGGACCTCGTTCAGCATATGCTCGACTTGCGTAGCGTCGACGCCCGCAGGCGCGACTTTTACTGCGATGCTGCGCGATCCGAAGGGCTCGGCTTCGAAGCCGTTGTGAGCGAGTTCGGTCGCGATTTCGCTGAAGACTGCCTGCTGCGCTGGAGTCAGCTCGATCAGGAGCGGCATCAGCATGCGCTGGCTTTCAACTTTCTGCGCGGCGCGCTGGCGGAGTATGCGCTCGAAGAGAACGCGCTCGTGCGCTACGTGCTGGTCGATGATCCACAAGCCATCTTCGTTGACGGCAAGGATGAAGGAATTGCGAATCTGCCCAAGCGCCTTCAGCGTGCGCAGAGATTCCAGCGTGGGCGGAGACTGAGCGGCGGCTTCAATGGGGGGAGCGCAGCCATGATCGGGAACAGCATGATCGGGAACAGTGACGTCTGGGGCGCGGGCCAGTGAGACGGCCGCATTCGCTTCGATCGCAATGCCGCCGTCAAATTCCAGACGCGCTGTGACCGGAGGAATCGCCGGTGCGCGCAATGCAAATCCGGGCGCGCCGGCGCTTTTTCCGTCACTCTCTCCGTTGGCACCGACAGGCGGGTCGCCTGCTGGCTGGCTGGGATCGTACAAGCGCATGGGCGCCTGCTGCGCGCCACCGCTCCATAGGGCGCCGGAAGTAAGGCCGGGAGTCGCGGTAGGCTGGGCTTTGATCTCGGATAGGAACTGCGGGACGGGACGCGCCTTCATCAGGGCCTCGCGCACAGCATCGCGCACAAAATCGTGGATGACTGTTTGCTGCCGGAAGCGGACCTCGGTCTTCGACGGATGCACGTTCACGTCGACCTCGGCGCTCGGCATCTCGATGAAGAGCAGTACCACCGGATAAACCGTGGGCGGCAGGATATTCCGGTAAGCCTCGGTTAACGCGTGTTGGATCAGGCGATCACGAATCAGGCGTTCATTGACAAAAATGTAAATCGAATTGCGATTGAGCTTCTGAATCTCGGGCTTCGAAACAAATCCGTGCAGCCGCATCTCGCCGGGCTCGCGCTTTTCCGGTTCGTCGTCGGGATCGCGCCGCCAAGGCGGAGGTTGGGGCAGGCCAACTCGCTCCAGGGGCTGGACCGCGGCGAGCGGAATCAACTGATCGAGCGTTTCTTTGCCAAACACCTGATAGACGCGCTCGCGATGGCCGTCGACCGGCGGGGCCACCAGGAGCGCGTTCGTCGATGAATGGAGTTCAAAATGCTTTTTGGGATGCGCGAGGGCGTAGTGGGTTACGAGCGAGGCGATGTGCGACAGCTCGGTCGACTCCGACCGCAAGAATTTTTTCCGAGCCGGGATATTAAAGAAGAGGTCGCGAATTGTGATCGAGGTCCCTAGCGGCAGGCCGGCCTCGTCGACGCGGATCATCTTGCCGCCATTGATCTCGATCACGGTGCCCGCGGCTTCTTCTTCGGCGCGCGTTTCAAGATGCAGGCGCGCCACCGATGCGATCGAGGGCAGCGCCTCGCCGCGAAAGCCAAGGGTCGCGATCCTAAGCAGATCGTCCGTGTCTTTGATCTTTGAAGTTGCGTGGCGCTCGAAGGCCAGCATCGCATCGTCGCGAACCATGCCACAGCCGTTGTCTGTGATCTGGATCAGCTTTTTTCCGCCTGCTTCAACGTTGATGCGAATGCGCGTCGAGCCTGCGTCGAGCGAGTTTTCCAGCAACTCCTTGACCACCGACGCCGGACGCTCGACCACCTCGCCAGCGGCGATCTGATTGGCTACGCGCTCCGGTAGTACGTGAATCTTCCCCATGCGACCGCTGATTGCAGAATCCTGATTGCAGAATAGCGATTCCCAATCTCAGAACAGGGTTTAAGAATAACGCTTTCAGACCAATGTTGTGTGGGCCGCTTCGCTTCATTGCGTTTTTGTTTCTTTGCTTCTGTTACAAAAACGGAACAGAATCTCGATTGGCAACTAATCGGCCGACGAGTGCATTTATAAAACCACAGACTCTGTGGTGGGACATGAAATCCAAGAAAGACCGTGAAGGGGCAGCCGACAAAACACCCTACGTGAGACCTCGTATAACAATTGTCCAACCGGAAAGCGGCGCGGCCAAAACGCCTGCGGACGAGATCGGCAGCGGGTCGCCAGGCACGGATAGTGAGATCGCCGCCGAGATGAAGACCAGGCCTTCAAAAGCGAAAAGTCGCCAAACTCCTCGAATCGTCTAGAAAAAATCAATGCAAACAAGATTCGGCGGGTAAGAACTCAGTCCGACAGAGTCAGGCGGCTTTGTCAGGCGACTCGGCAATTCCTTCAGGCAACTTCCCTTTTTATCTCAGGCTCCGCAATTTTCATCTCAGGCGGCGCCATTTTCTCAACGGGGGCCGTGTCGACCGGCATCGTAGCCTTCACGATCGTTCCCCGCTCGTCCGACTGGACCTCGAGCCGTCCGCCTAACTGTTGAAGGCGTTCGCGCATTCCTCTGAAACCCACGCCGCCCTGCTGCGACGAAGCAAGCGCCTTCTGCTTTTCGAGAGGAATGCCTTTGCCGGCATCTCTCACTTCCACCCAGACGCGCCCAGCGTCGCGCACCAAGCGCACTTCGCCGGTCCCGCTGCTTGAGTGACGATGCACGTTGGTCAGACACTCCTGCACCATGCGGAAGATCGCGATTTCCATCTCATTCGACAAACGGCCAAAATCGCCCGCGATTTCGAGATTCACGGCGATCCTGCTGCGGGTCGAGAACTCGTCGACGTACCAGCGCAAGGCAGAGGCCAGGCCCACTTCATCGAGCAAAGGTGGATGCAGAAGATGCGATATGGTACGGATCTCGCTGGTGATCTGCTCGATCAGTTTCGCGTTCTCAGCGGAAGCGGTAGCGGCGGCCGGCTCTAGCGGAGTCGACAGCACGGTTTGAAGGTTCATGCTGATGGCGGCGAGAAGTTGTCCCACGCTATCGTGCAGTTCCCGTGCCAGGCGCCGGCGTTCATCGTCCTGCGCCTGCAAGAGCCGCGCCGAAAGCTGACGAAGCCCGGCGATGGCGGCATTTAATTCCGTCGTTCTTTCTTCAACTCTGTCGGCGAGGGCCGAGTGCAATGCTTCGAGTTCGCGTTCCCGCGCGCGCAGCCGCACTTCAGTACGAGTTCGCTCCCTGATCTCAGTTTCCGATCGTATTTTGGAGCGACGGTTAGCTTGGCCGAGGGCAATGATGAAGCCGGAGAGAATCAGGAAGCCAGCCATTCCACTGGCACTGACTTTGGGATCGGTAACCGCAAAGCTGTGTCCGGGAGGAAGAAACCAATACCATACGCCGACCGCGCTCATCAGGGTGGTGACGATCGCGGGACCGACACCGCAATACCATGCCGCAACCACGACTGCGACCCAGGCCGTGTGATAGGCGTCGTGCATGCCGATGATTGGGGAAAACAGGCCACGCAGAAGCAGACCAAGGATGGCGGTCAGTATCGCGACACCGTAGCGGCCAACGGCTTCTCTGGGAGGCGCCGGAACTACGGTCTGCATACCGTCCCAGTCTTGCTGACGGGTTGAGGAAGCTTGGGTCTCCATACCGGCTCCAGATGCGGGCATAAATCAAAAAGATGATTGTTGCGGTTACTCAGAAGTCCCCGCGAAGCAGGCCTTGTTCTATTATACTTCGCGAAACGGCCTCGGCGCGACGCTTTTGCTTAGCCGCATCGCACCGGAGTTGAGCCAACTTTTTCGGGTCTTTCACAATTCGGGCGTGAACCAGAATGCGGAAAGCCAAGCGCTCTTCCCGCCCGGACGACGATAGTTTGCGACACATTTGTTTCATAGACCCTCCTCTTTCATAGACCCTCCTCTAAGAAGCGGTCGGACGGCCTGGGCCACCCGTTTCAAAAGGCGCGATCAATTCCAGTCTTTGGATCGCGCCGAGACCGTTCAATGCATCGGTAACCGCCTGTCTTTCCGCGACCGACGCAGGATCCTGGGCGAATATCAATTCTCGACTGCGCTTCTCCAATTCCGAACGAGCGCGAGCGATTTTTGCGGGCAGCGCCGCCGGATCCAGTTCGAGCAGCGCATCCTGATAGCAAGGTTGCCAGGAATAGAGTGTTGTCAAGCAACCACCTCCACTGTGCCTCATGAACTCGAGCATACCCCTGCCACTAAAAAAAAGGTGAAGATATTGGGTTCGTGTGGCGTAGGCAGAAAAGAAGAAACTACTCGCAACCAAGATTCGAACTGCGGGTCTCATAACTAATTCGTATTGCAAACGTATTTTTATAGAGTATGTTAAACAGATCGTAAAGCATAGTACACCTAAAATATCCTTGACACAAGAATTCGGTTTGGGTATCGTTACTCCATCCCTCAGTGTGAAGGGGGTGCCTAATGGCGAAAGAAGAGAACAGCAGATTGCAAAAACCGGCAGCGAGAAAGTACCGGCGGGTCGAGGTTTCTTCACTCGACCGCGGGCGGCGTGGAAAGCATCACGAAATTGTGCAGGGGATATTGAAAGAACTGGAAATGGCGGAACTGGACTCGGCGCTTGAAATTCCGCTGAGCGATGTGGGCGGCATCGGACTGGCCAATTTGCGTTCCGCCGTCCATCGGGGAGCGAGTTCGGCCGGCATGACGATCGAGACGCTGGCGGACGAGAAGAATTTCTACGTCTGGAAAGCTAGCGCGTAGCATAGTGCGTGGCGAGGTGGAACGACGCCATTACTCGCCTGCCCAGGGTGAGGAGGGCGCTCTGGTGCGTTCGTCATTGGCGTTGCCATCATCATCTTGATCGTCGTCATTATCATCACTTTACTTGCTGTTCTACTCTGCTGTTCTACTTTGCGGTGACGCGATCTGAAATTCTGTCGTACTCCGGCTTCGATAAAATGCGCCGCTTCACCAGTTCCGCGGGCTCAGTATAGGGACGACCGGCAATCACGCGATCCGCTTCCGCTCCAGTGATTCCGGGCAGGCTCACCAACTGCTCTTTTGAGGCGGAGTTCAAATCGAGTGGCTGATTGCGGTTCCAGCCTTCGCGGATTCCGTCCGTTACCGCTTTGGCATCACTCTTCACTTCCGCCGTCGCCTGCGCGGTCTTCTCGCGCAACTCCTGAGGGCTTTCTTTTTGCTGGCAGGCGGCGAGAACGATGCATAGCGAAATCACAAGAATGTTTAGAGATTTGAGGAGATTCAATTTGTAGAGATTCATGAGTGGCTTCTTCCGCGGCTTTTGGATGCGGTTCTAGGCATTCACGGTTTGCCGGTTGGTCAAAACCTGCACATGTAAATATAAGCGATGTGGGCGGCATACCTCGAGAAACCGAACAAAGACATCGTGATCATTGTCACAGCGGTTATGTGCCGACCAAAAGCACACTGCCGATAGCGGATCAGATCGAGCCCGGAGGGCGAGCTACCTTAGCCCAGCGCCTTGGCGCTGGGTATGCGTCTTCCCTCGCAGACAAAGTCCCGGAGGGGACGACCCATGTCGCACACCTATGCCAGCAATCGTGTGCACGTAGTCTTTTCGACGAAAGGTCGTCAACGAAATCTTTCGGACGAGCTTCAACCGAAACTGTGGGGATACATGAAGGGTATTGCCAAGAATCACGGATTCGACGTGGTGAAGATCGGCGGGGCGCCAGATCACGTTCATGCTCTCCTCGTTGTGCCTCCGGCGATGCCGTTGGCGAAGGCGGTGCAGTCGATCAAGGGATGTTCGTCGAAATGGCTCAATGACACGGGAGCGGCGGGAGCGGATTTCGCGTGGCAGGAAGGTTACGGCGCCTTCAGCGTGAGTGCATCGCAAACCGATGGAGTCGTTGCGTACATCGAGAATCAGAGGGCGCATCATGCGCGACGGAATTATGAGGAAGAGTTTGTCGAGTTGTTGCGAAAATATGGGATAGCGTTTGATCCGGAGCATGTGTTGGGGTAGGGTTTGCCCCGGCGTTGAAACGCCGGGCGGCGTGGGCCGTCCCTCCGGGACTTGATCACTTTTTGGACGCCTACCC
>JBAWBE010000449.1:0-10990 GCA_049589635.1 Terriglobales bacterium | reverse complement strand
GCGCTGTGTTCTTACTCGCAAAAGCGCTGAAGTCTTTTTCCGCACCCTCCAAATCCTGCTGGACCTCGTTCAGCCGGGCCTCGAGGAAGACACGTTCGCGATGTGCGGAAGAAGTATCCAGGCTGGTGACGAGGTGATTCAACTGATTGACATATTCACGGCTCATCTCCGCAGCTCGCGATGCGCTTCCGTCACTCACCTTGATCGTAATAATTCCGCTCTTGCGATCGGCGGAGATCTCGGTTCGATCTTCAAGATCGTCGCGCGCCGCTTGCCATGTCCGCGCATGATAGATTTTGCGCAAGTCAAACTTGTTGATGATGGCGTTCTCGATGGTGTTACTGTGCAACATGCCGACGAAGATCTCCCCGGAACTTTTCAGGCCAAACAGCTCCCCACCCAGAGATGCCAGTTCGCTCGATCCTTTAGTCAGAGCCGCCAGGATTGACGTCATTCCTCCGCCTGCATTGTCTGGCGGCATGAGGCGGGTGGTTGACGTGTAGCGAACCGGAATGATGAACGCCACGACGAGGGACAGAGCCAAGCCGATGAGAGAAGCTTTGTAGAGCGAATTTCTCTTTTCCCAGAGGATGCTCAATTTGGCGACGGCTGAGCCCTTGTGCGAAGAGTTCCTCCCGCCTACGGGGATCAAGTCCGGGCTCAAGCCGGGGGCCTGATATTGACTCAATCGTTTTGTGATTTCCCTGGTCGCCATGTTATTTGGGGCGTGGCTCGCTGGCCGCCGCACCATTACTCGTCGGAACTATTCTTTTTCGAAAAGCCCTTGGGCCAGAAAGAGAGCTGCAAGGATGAAGACACGTTCGATTGTCGAGAATTCGAGATGACGGGGAACGTCCATGCTTCATATTGAACGACGGCAGAAACACTAAAGCTCGATTTCCCCCACACGTCCCCACGGATGCTTGCATCGGCCAGCGTCCCACCGTTCGGAAGGAACTGGTTATCTACTTTCTGATGCCTGAACCCGAACTGTAGTTTGTTTCGAGGCGTGAACCAATAGGTCGTCCAGGCCTGTACGCCAACCCCTTGGCGCCCCACCCAATTGCCCAATAAATGGCCTGAATTCTGGAATCCGGTGATCCAGGTCGGGTCATAGTAAAAAAAGCCAAATCCGACGTTTCCGCCAATGGGCGGATCCGTCTCAATGCCCTCAACTCGCAAATCCATCTTTGGGATCTTTGGCAATCGGGGAAAATACACGCCGCCGAGCCATGCCGCCACGTCTGGGCCAACGATGGGGCTAAACGTGTCGTGCTCGGTAAAACCGTCCGCGTAGAACGTCATTCCCGCCCAACGCGGAATGCGATAGCTGAAGTCCAAACCAGAGCGGCGTGATCCGGGTTTATTTGGCGCTCCGGGCTGCGTGAGATTGGTCGAAAATACGCTTCTCAGGAACGTATGGAGGGTTAACGGGTAATCTGGCCCGCCGTAGTCTGTAGTTCGGGACATGCCGAACTCGAAGTTCGGAGTTGGCTTGAAACTGAATCGCTCTCCATGAACGATGGGCTGCGGATGCAGACTCTGCCCGTACTGCCCGACCAACCCCGACGGGGTAAACATGAATTGATAGCCGGAGTATTGGCCGAGGAAAAACTCTACCCGCATCGGCCCGAGAAAACCGAAAATTCCCGGAAGTTTCGTGGGCGTAACGCGATCAATGCGGAACATAGTGAGAGGATCGGCATTGTCGCTCATCATCATTCCGCCGCCCTCACTCGGCCCCCACCAAAGGCTTTGTTTGCCGTAAGAAAATTGCCAGTCTGAGACGGTCATTGACACATAGGAGTCAAGCAAACGACCGCGGCTGATCGAGGGAGTGGGCGTATCCGGAGGGATCGGATAAGGGGGAGGAATAATCGAATGGGCGAAATCATCAATTGATTCCGCTTGCCGCGCGGCCAACGGTAACGCCGGCGCCGATGGGGAATGCTGGTACTCGCCTCGGATGTAAGCGACAAATGGACCTTGTTCCGCCCAGCCTGACAATCCCGCAACGCTGTTAAAGCCCTGCTCTTCGGGACGGCCGAAATCGTCGTAGATCGTCTGTGCGAAATGGTAGCCGTCCGTGAGGGGCTTGCCCACAATCTCCGTGGCTCGCGTATAGGAAGATTCAACCCGCACTTCACCGTTGTCCCCGCCTCCCAGCAATTCGACTTCGCGGCCAAATTCCCGCATCAACTCGTGATAGAGCTGCGTACCTTCATTACCGCTTTCATCTTCGATGATGCGATCCTGCGCTTCCACCACCTGTCGAGCGCACTCCATGCGGGTCCAGGGGCGCATGCCAGCAATTGCGCTGTCGACATAGCCCAAGGCAGCCAACCGCTCCAGTGCCGGGTAGATCCAGCTATCCAAGGGAACCGAGGGCGATCCCATGTCCTTCGCCTGCCAGTGCGCGGGGCGGTCGGTGCGAACTGCGGGCAACTCCCACGAGGAGCCATTGAGATCGATGTTGTGATGGTGACGATAAACGTAGGCACTTGTCAGATATCCGATGGCGGCGCCGATCAGCACGTCCGACGGAAAGTGCTCTTTCGCGTTTACTCGAGTCGCACTCACCACGGTGGCGAGCCCGTAGGATAGAAATTTCATGAATGGGCTGGGATACTCGTGAGCCATGATTCCCGCAATGGCCCATGCTCCGGCCGCGTGTTCCGATGGAAACGATGAACCTCCCTTGAAGAAGCGGCCGTTCGCGTTGTCCAGATATGGCCGTTCCCGTCCTGACGCGTACTTGATCGCTTCCACCGCGGCCAGCGCATCAATCGCCGCCTCGCCGCTCAAGAAACCGCTTTCGCGCTCGTGATCGTTGTGCGTGGTTAGACCCAGTAGATAAAGGCCAGCGGCACCTCCCGCCATGGAGTACGCCCCGTAATCCGAGATGTGCTTGTACCGGAGAACCGTACTGGGAGCATCGGAAAGATGGCGGCTGACATCGCTATCGGTCGCAAATAGCGCTGCCGCGAAGCCGCCAAGCGGGATGAGCCACGTGGCATCGCTCAGCCGCGCGTGCGCGGGGCTTGTCCACATGCCGAACTGATCGTGGATCAACGACGACGGCAACTTTGAAAGTTTGTTTTCTTTGCGAGGATCTTCCGCACTCGGGGCATCTGGGAGCACGGGCGAAGAGGCTGCTCCGTCGTCTCTGCTGTCCGGGCTGTCAATTTGCGAAGAACTCGGCTCTGAAACTCGGTGTGTCGAAATAATCGTTTGCCCCATTGCGACTGTAGTAACGGCAACGGACACGACACACGCCATTTCGAGCCAAAGTAATCGCATAGACTGAGCTTCGATCCATCACTATGGGTTGCGGTCCTAAAAATATGCAGCGGCAAGAATTGCGCTGGTCGCGATTGAACTCACGACCTGTGCGTTGGTGAATATCGTTTTCCAAACTGGCGGTCCACCTAGTGCTTTCTCGGGAACCACGACCATGTCCCCCGGTTGCAATGTCGCGCTCAGACCATCTCCTGATGTCCAGAATGAACTGTGATTCCCGATTACCGTGCCGTCGGCCCGAATCACAAATGTAGCTTTCTTGTTTGCCATGTTGGTCGGACCACCCGCCTGCATCAAGTACCAGCGCGCGCTCTTACCCGGACGGTAGGCCACGGCCGTCGGTCCATAGACTTGCCCTTGGACTAGTATGTAGCTCGGTCGCTTCGGGACGACTAACACGTCTCCTGCTCGCATCGTGATATCGCGGGACGTGTTCTGCCAACTCTTTATGTTCGAGGAAATCTGTACGGTGACGCGTCCGGTTGGTGGCGTCGTAATCAGACTGTCGAGCGTGGTCTGCCATTGCACGAATGCCGACTCGGCCGACAACCGTTGATCAGGGTCGGGAGCGCTGGCGGCCGTGAGCTTGAGAGTGGCCTGCTGTTCGCGCACGCGCTGAATCAATTCGCCATATGACCTTTGCTCGAGCTTTTGCACTTCAGACCGCAGCAGCACCGCGCCGTAAGGGTAGGCGCCCGGACCAAATCCACCCGCGCGCAGCAATACTGAGCTCAGCTTCTCGCCCGGACGAATTCCATATCCCCCTGGGTGCACAACTTCGCCTCGCAGAGTGATCGAGGAGCCCAAGTCGTCCCAATTCGGCAGTTCACGAACCGCGAGAACGTCTCCGTTGCCGAGAACGAGATCCCTGTCGGGATCACCGGCAAGAGCGCTTTGCAACAGAATCGGATCATTACTGCCGGTGACAGCCCTTTCGTCGATCCATGCATAGTGAGTCAGGTCTGCCGACCTGGTGTCGGCACTCGGCTTCAAACCACCCGCGGCGCGAACCAAATCGGAGATATGCATTTCGGCAGTCAGCGGATAGCGTCCAGGTCGCGCCACCGCGCCCTTGACGTATACAGTCGCTGGATCCGTGGCCGCCGCATTTCTATGGACGAGCACGCGGTCGCGCGGAGTCAGCATGATGTTTTCTGTCGGATTGCCAGTCAGCGCGCCATCCAGCTTCACGTTCAGAATCTTCAGCGTGCTGTCAGGCAAGTAGCGAAACACCTGCGCGTCTACTTTTTGGGCATTGGGAGTAAGTCCTCCCGCCAAATGAATTGCGTCGCTCAGGTGTATATCACCCGAGGTTCGATAGGTGCCCGGTGTACGTACGTCCCCTAAGACCGAAACGGCGGGCGGATCCTCGAAGTCATATCGTCCAAAGATCTGAACGGTATCCAATGCGTGCAGCACAGGAGCGTCCTTTGGATTAGCTAACGCGTCGCTCAGGTTGAAGCTCTCGACGGTTGGACGAAAATCTGGTGCACTCAACCGGATGATCTCGCCGTATTGCGATGCCGGCTCCGGCAAGAGATCCTTATACGAACCAATCAAATCCGTGACCTTCATTCCATCGCGGAACGAATATTTTCCAGGCCGGAGAACGTGGCCTTCCAGGTAGACGACATCTTGTACGTACGAGGCGATCGGGTAGATCCTGATCTTGTCTCCGTCTTGAATGTGGAAGGCTTCCAGTTTCTTAGTGGCTTCTTCAGAAGAGTCGTCGGAAGGCACTTCCATATCGAGCATGGTCTGCTTTTGATGGGCAACCAGACGCTGAACTTCGATGTGCCGCAACATGGCAGTCGGCAATAGTCCGCCAGCGAGAGCAAGCGCATCGGCTAATGACTTCTCGTCTTTCAGTTCGTAGATGGCCGGCCGGCGAACCATCCCTTCGATGGTGATCTCCGCTCCCAATGGTGGGACCATAACGGTGTCGCCATTTTCCAATCTTTCGATGTTTCCCTTAACGCCGTGAAGGAGAAGATCGTAGAGATCGACATCCTGCACCAGGTCGTTGCCACGGTTATGCCTGACGATGCGCAGGGACCCGCGCGTCGTGGGTCCACCGGCCGCGAACAACGCATTCAACGGAGTCGAAAGCGAGCCGACGTCATATGCGCCCGGTCGCGTAACATCTCCTACAACGTAAATACGAATCGTGCGCAGGCGCGCAAGAGACACGTCGGCGGACACGTCCTGAAACTGCGTGCGCAGAGTTTTCTGGACCAACTGCTGCACGTCGGCCAATGACTTTCCCGCAACCAGAACCGGCCCGACCTCCGGCAAACTAATTCGGCCCTCTCGATCAACGCGAGCCGGGAAGCGCCGCGAAACGCCGCCCCATAGATCAATTGAAATCGCGTCACCGGGGCCCAGTACGTAATCCGGACCGGCCGGAAGGTCCATCGGAATCATTTGTAAGTCGCGGGTGCCATTCTCGAAAACTTCCATGCCAAAGCGCTCAACCTCCGGGGGCCGCGCCGCTGCCTGTAGATACATGTCGTATAGAGAAGGAATGTGCCGATAGGGATCGGCGCGACGAACCAGCCCCTGGTTCCGTCCGGGCCTGACTCCAGTGCGCGTGTTTTCGGATGGCGCAGCTCCGACGACTGGCGGCTGGGAATTGGGATTGGAAAGTGCCATTTGCCGATCCGGCGTCGAAATCGGAGAAAGCTCCTGGCCCAGATAATCGCTGCTGAAATCTCCGCTCATTCCTCCGCTCACTGAAGAAGGCTGTTGATTGCCGCCTTGTCCTCCAGTCGCGTCATCTGGCGAAAATCCGCGTGCCTGCCCCAGGGCGCCGCCTTGCGCCGTGTCCATCGAATCATCGGCCATGCCTGTTGAAAACGAATCCCGCCCGCTTGTTCTTAACAACGACCCCGGCTGAGACGGCGGTGTTTGCGAAGGAGCGGTGGGCGAGCCGGGCACGCTTGGGGACTCTTCCAGCCCCGGCAATTGACCCGGCGAATTCTGAAGACCCGGCTGTTGCGAACTGGGGCTCGTGGCGTTCTCGGACGGGCAATTGCTCGTCTCCGCATCGCAACGTTGTCCCGGTTGCGTTGAGGTCTTCAGCTGATCCTGTCGCGCTTTGCTGCGATTCAGTTCTTCATCTTGCGCAGCCCACCTCACTCTTTCCCGCATGAGAAGTTCCTGCTGCTTTGCGAGAAGTGAATTAGGGTTAAATTCGGGCTGGAGAAAGCCGTACTTCTGCACGAGGCTGGTCGCGACGGAACGAAATACCACGTCATCCTCGAGCCGGATAAAAATGGCTTCTTCGGTGAGGTCAGAATCGGAAATTACCTGACCGTGGGCGGTCGCGTCTTTAGCAATCCACTTTTTCAGTTCGACCATCAACCCCGGATCGCTGCGAAAAATCGCAAACAGCTGACCGGAGGAAGCGGCAACGTGCTCCAGGTTTTGCGTTGCCAAGTCGGATTCCGCAACCGAAGAGGGCTTCTGCGTCTGCGCGTACAGGCTCAAGCAGCCAATCGCCAAGAAGACAAAACCAGTCGTCACGCGAAATGAGCTTCGCAGGACAGCCTTAACAGTGAATGTCACACAACTCATAGCCTGCCAAACCGCCTAGGTGAAACGTAGTAGCTGAGATGCTGGATTCGAGACCAAAGAGATAGAGGCACTGACCCTATGTACTTTCGCGTTCTGTAAGTTCGAATTGACGTAACAACCAGACCGGGGCTGGGCAACGTCTAAACACCTTTTTGATACCCAGCTCTCTATAAACTAAGGGCCCAACAAGTTCCCAACTAACTGCGGATTGCCGCTAAGGCGGCACACACCTGTACTTCAAGCCGTCGCGAACCCACTGACGTACCTCATCTCTCGCTCAAATTTAGTCGTTAGTGCTTTTCTGTTTTCTTTTTTGCCATGTGTTTGTGTTCGATGTCCGGCAATCGCGAAATGTTGCCGACCGTCCAACAACCGGAAGGCCTAAAGCATCTGAAGGTCAGAATTCTTTGATATCTCTGACGCTCCAAGAACGGACGGCCTGTGGATTTCTTTGGAGCTGGAAGAGAGACAGATTCTGGAGCAGCGAAAGGGAGAGAGACGAAGGGTGAGGCTCAGGGTTTTGGAGTCGTTCGCGGTCGCTTGCGCATGTTGACGTCAATTCTCATTTTGACCAAGAACGACGCGGAGGCCGTTCGCGCGTGCCTGCAAGCAGTCTATACACAGAAGAATCCTGGTCCGTTCGAGGTGATCGTAATCGACTCAGGTTCCACCGATGGAACGCTGGAAGCTTTGCGAGGATTCCCAGTTCGGTTGGAACAGATTCCGCCGGAAACTTTTCATCACGCGCGTACTCGAAACCTGGCGGCCAACTACGCCAAGGGAGAAATCCTGGTGTTTCTATCCCAGGATGCCACCCCTGCTTCCCCGGATTGGTTCCGTGCGTTGCTCTCCAATTTTGACGATCCAGCCGTAGGCGCGGTTTATGGGCGTCAACTGCCGAAAAGAGGATCGTCGATAGAGCGGGAAGATGCGTTGAATGCGCTTTATGGTGCGCATAGGATCGTGAAAGACCCCGCCTGTCGCAACGATTGTGGATATCTCTTCTACCACTTCTCAGACGTGAATGCCGCGCTGCGCCGCAGTGCCTGGCAGCCGGCGCTCTTCCCGGAAAATCTCAAGGTATTTGAAGACCTGGGCATCGCCAAACTGATACTCGATGCCGGTTGGAAGATCGTGTACGAGCCTTCGGCAGCGGTTTTTCACTCGCACCAACACACCACGGCCGGATTATTCAAGCGCTACTTCGACATCGGCTACACGCTCAAACTACTGAAGATCTGGGATGCCCCCGGGACCAAACGATCGATGTTGCGTGACGCGTCGCGGCTGTTAACAAAAAAAATCAGTCGTTTACGAAATGAGCGGGAGATGGGATCGCTGCAGAAGGGTGTACGGCAGGAAATTGTCAAATCCGCAGGCCTGTTTCTCGGCCTTAACCAGGGCTATATACCCCGCTTTCTGAAACGGCGCCTTAGCGCATTTCAGGTTTTTGATTAAGGTGCTCGAGTAGTACGCCCCTCGTCAATCTACTTATTGAGCATATCGTCGTCATGATTCGAAGCCGCCTCAGTTATGTAAGACTCCACCTCAGATTGCTGACGCTGTTGCTGCCAGTCTGCTCTTATTTTATTGCCGTCAAGATACGTTTTGGTTACAACCTGTTGACATATCACGCAACGATCCCAGGCCTGCCTTCATACTGGAGCATCGTGCTCTTGACGACGATCGTATGGGCCATCGCCGCCGAAGAGTCCGGGATGTGGAGTGTGGAGCAACTCTATGCTCCATTTGGGAAAAGTCGTAAGTTGCTGGAATCCATCATTTTTACTTATGGGGTTGTGATGGCGGCTGGCTTCCTTTACCGGCAAGCCAGTTATTCCAGACTCGTTATCGGTATCAGCGCGATAGCTCTTTTCTTCCTCGCGAGCGTCGCTCGGGTCGCGTTTCGAGTTCTGCTAGAAATGCTGCGACGTAATGGCGCAACTGAAATCAAGATTCTCCTGATTGGCACGGATCGATTCGCCCAGCGGGTTGCGCTTTCGCTGACCCACGGCGAGGTCTTGCCCTGCAAGGTTATGGGTTTCGTACGATTACCTGGCCAGGAGGTTGCAGTCGAGGGACCAGTGTACGAAGAAGACCAAATTCCGCACTTTGCCAACGAGGACTCTATCAACGACGTGGTCATCGCACTCCCTGCCGATCGACAGAAGGATGTTCGGAGAGTGTCCCGCTCGCTCGAACAACTATGTGTGCCCGTCCGTCTTGTTATGGATCTCGGCGAACAGGTGGGTTTACGGGACCGTCTGATTGACGTGGGCGGCATTCACATGCTGGATATTCGCCCCACGCTCGCGGAGAGCGATCCTTATCTAGTTCAGAAGCGGATCTTCGACGTCGTTTTTTCCATCGTTGTTCTCCTGTTCACGGCACCGCTCATTGCGCTGATCGCGCTGGCAATCAAGGTCACGAGTCGCGGTCCGGTCTTTTTCATCCAGGAACGCGTGGGCCTCAATGGCCGAACTTTTAAGATGGCAAAGTTTCGCACGATGCGAGTTGGCACCCGTCAGGAATGCGATACGCGGTGGACTTGCGCCGAGGACCAGCGCCGAACGATATTAGGCGTTTTCTTGCGCAAGACCAATCTTGATGAGTTGCCCCAATTCTTCAACGTGTTGCGAGGCGACATGAGTATCGTCGGCCCGCGGCCCGAGCGCCCACACTTCGTCAACAAATTCCTTTCGGAGTTCGACCGCTACAATTTCCGGCATACCTTCAAAGTGGGAATTACTGGTTGGGCACAAGTGAACGGCTGGCGCGGGGACACGTCGATCGCCAAGCGGGTCGAGTACGACCTCTATTACCTGCGAAATTGGAGCATCACCTTCGATCTTCAGATCATTGCCATCACGCTGGTAAACATTTTCAACAGCAAAAATGCATATTAAGATACCCAAACTGCCAAGCCGTCATTGGTTCACGCTGGCGTTTACGGTAATCCTTTTCGTCCTGGTGCTTGCATTTGTAGATTTGAAACCTCATGTGGACGAGAACTTCTTCTTCTCGTCTCACGATCCCAAGCTTCAGGAATCCTCCGCGATTGACCGGATGTTTCCCTCGGGCAGCCAGCTAATTATCAGTATTGCCTCCTCTGATATCGCGTCCGAGCACTATTTCGACCGACTCGCCCAGCTAACACGCGACCTCCAATCAGTCGAGACCGTGACCAGTGTGGAAAGTCTGGCTGACGGCCCGAAAAACTTTGAGGACGCGGAGAAGAGTCCGTTCTGGAAACGACTGCTAATTGCGGACAATGGGCACTCGAGCAACATAGTCATCTTTGCCTCCAATCGCGATACTGAACTCCTCATCAACCGCGTTGAAGCAATCACGAACAAATTTGACGCTAAAGACTTTCGCATCCACATCGCGGGCGCGCCCTACGTTGCCGAGATGATCCGACGAAATCTGCGGCATGATTTCAACACCTTCAGTCTCACCTCCCTATTGCTGTTCGGAGCGGCGATGTGGGCTCTGTTCCGATCGCTAAAACTAACGCTCGGAATGCTTGCAACCTGCACGAGCGCCGTTCTCGTGACATTGCTGGTCCAGTCGATGTTCGGCGAGAAGATCGGCATCCTGACCGCGAATCTTGGCACGATTGTGTTTGTGGTTGCGCTCTCGCATCTGGTGTACATGACCTTCAACTGGCAGACGCTGGCTCGCCAGGGAGCGGAAGATTCGCATGCCTTGGGCGGGAAGGCTCGGCGTATGACGTTTCCCGCGTCGTTCTGGTCAATGGTGTGTGCTTCGCTCGGCTTCGGGAGTTTATTGATCGTGCCTGCGAAGCCGTTGCGAGAACTCGGCGCTGGCGGCATGTTGGGAACGGTCGTGGCGCTGCTTTGTGCGTACCTTATGTATCCGGCATTCCTCGACTGGGCGACTCCGAAGACAACTAAAACGGTGGCCGAGGGAGTTGGATCTCGTTTCTGGGAACGAAAGTTTGTCTTGATCGCAGTAGCTGTCGTGTTGGCCAGCGCAGGTTTGAGTTTTGGTCTGGAGAGATTGAACACCGATACAAGTCTTCTCGACTATTTCAAGAAAGGTGAAGAGCCGCGAGAGGGACTCGCGTATGTCGACCGGAACGGCGGTGCAA
>JBAWBE010000448.1:0-6253 GCA_049589635.1 Terriglobales bacterium | reverse complement strand
GGACAGCATGGCTATATCGAACGAAGTCGCTGCGGGACAAAATCATGAAGGCGCGAAACACCTCGCCGGCTGTCGGCGGCGAGGTTCCGCAGCATCGTCTGCGGCTCTCGCACGAACGAGTCGTGGCGACTCTCCGACTCCGCATTCGGACGTTGGAGGAAATCAATGGCGAGCTGAAAGAGCGACTCGAAGCCACCTACGGCAGACTTGCGGTAGCACAGACGAAGCTGGGTTCTTGCACCGAACCTCAAAATGATGCGTTAATCACTTGCGATCGATGCTCCGAGGCATTTCCGGGTACGTAGTTGCCGCAAAGCTGACTTTCCGGGCATATCGCTTCAGCCAACGTGCCTACGACTAACACGGGGACGGATCGCTAGTGTCCCGAGTCATTAATTCGCCGGCAGTAACGAGCGATGGAGTCGAGGATTTGGTCGGCGGATTTTGTCCAGACGAAGGGCTTGGGTTGCGCGTTGTGTCGCTCGAGATAGCGTTGGATGGCGGCTTCCAGTTCACGTGTGGATCGGAAGCTATTGCGGCGTAGCTGCTTGTCGGTGAGGGCCGCGAACCATCTTTCGACCAGGTTGAGCCAGCTGGCCGAGGTGGGCGTGAAGTGGACATGGAAGCGAGGGCGTTTTAATAGCCAGCGCTGAATAGTGTCGGTCTTGTGGGTCGCGTAGTTGTCCATGACCAGATGCACGGCGAGATCTTCCGGCACGTTCTTTTCGATGGTGTCGAGGAACTTGCGAAACTCCTCGGAGCGATGCCGGCGGTGGGTCTGGCCAATCACGTTGCCGGTCTTGGCATCGAGTGCAGCGAACAGGCTGGTGGTGCCATGGCGCAAGTAATCGTGAGCACGGCGTTCGGCCTGCCCGGGGCGCATCGGAAGTAGAGGCGAGGTGCGTTCCAGAGCTTGAATCTGGCTCTTCTCGTCCACGCACAACACAAGGGCGCGCTCCGGGGGATTCAGATAGAGTCCAACGATATCGCGCACCTTGTCGATGAAGAGTGGGTCTTTGGAGAGTTTAAAGTTCTCGCTGCGATGCGGCTGCAGCGCAAAGGCACGCCAGATGCGGCTGATGGCGGTCTGATTGAGTCCGGTGACCTGGGCCATGGAGCGAGTCGACCAATGCGTCGCGTCTGCGGGCCTGCTTTCCAGCGTACGGGCAATTACCGCTTCCACATGCGCATCGGTGATCTTGCGTGGCTGGCCAGGCCGCGCCTCATCCAGCAATCCATCCACGCCTCGGCTGCGAAACCGTTCCCGCCACTTGCTCACGGTCTGAATGTGGACCCGCATCTGCCGCGCCACGGAAAGGCTGCTGTGTTCTTCAGCCAATCGCAAAACGATCCGCGCCCGCAAAGCCAACGCCTGTGCTGATGTTGGTCTGCGTACCCACTGATCAAGCACCTGCCGCTGCTCTGGAGTAATCACAATAACCGCCGCTTGCGCTCGCTTTATCATGGCAGTTCTCCTGCCATATTAGATGGCTTACAGCTCAATCACGGTGTGAATAATTAATGACTCAGGACGCTAGTTTAGACTCGGGATTTACGGTGCATAGGCTGGAGCAAGGCCGCTCAATGTTGAAGACGAATGAGCTTCATCGTACTGGAGAATGCATGGAATTTGGACGCCTAAAGATCATGTCGTTGCGGGCAATATTGCTCGCGTGTGTTCTGCTTGCGATGTTTCCTGCCGCACTATTGGGGCAGGCTGTCACCATTCACGTTCGGCTGCTTGACGGGCATACCGGCGCGAACCTCTCCGGAATGGACTTAGCCTTTGTGGACTATTCTCGCGACCGCGATGGGACCATACATGCTGATCTCAATGGGAGAACGACTGTTACGACCGCACGGGACGGCGATTTTTACGTTGCGAGTCCAGACGCACATGGAGTCTTGGTTTTTGGCGGGGTGGGCAATGGTGGCGACTGGATACCATGCTCTCGGCAAAAGCTATCTACGATAGCGCCACGCGTACTTACGGAACTGAGCACCTATATTCGGTTTCCACAGTCGTTGTTTCAGGCTTAGTAGCTAAGAATAGCTGCAGCAAAAAGACCGCTGCAGCCAAGCCTGGCGAACTCGTCATTTTTCTACGTCATTCAACTTGGTGGGAAAGATTTATCTGGGGAATGGAGTCGTAGAGCTTGCCCTTGGCGCAAGTAGTTCCGCAAAAACAGGGTTTTGGGCAACATGGCCCGGTCCGGACAGGCGGGCACCACTGTTTGGGCTGAATCTGCCGAATTGCATTGCCAAAAGGTATTTGGTGAAGTGCCCCAATCCTCGGCCCGGCCCGTCGTTTACATATAAACAACGTACCGGGCCGCATGAAGACAAAGAAAACTCTTGCCAACTATAGATAATTCGATTAGCTGCGCCTCCAATGCCTTGGCGTCGGTGAGGTTGACAATGCGGACGGGAACCGTCGGCGCTTCGGCCATCTGCGCGGCACGATAACGTCTGGCTCCGGCGATAATCTCGAAACTTTGGTCGGTGAGAGGCCGCACAAGCAAGGGAAAGAGAACGCCCTGGCTGCGGATACTTTCTGCCTTATGTTCCGCTGGCCGTTTTGTGACCGAGGCGGCGATGTGCCGCATGGTTGAAGGCGGTGCGCATTCTGAAGGGCACATAACGGATGAACCTCCAGCTCCTCTTGACAATCTACTGGAACATTTGTAACCTCTAGACTGCCAACAGGAGAGACCCATGCCAGCCACAGCGGACGAAGCGGGACAGCACATCTCAAAACCAAGCGACCTGGTCCAGGGAACATTGGAGATGCTCATCCTGAAGACTCTGGCTCTTGAGCCCATGCACGGCTATGGCGTAGCTCTGCGCATTGAGCAGATCAGCAACGGCGTATTTCACGTCAATCCCGGTTCACTGCTTCCTGCGCTCAGCCGGATGGAGCGCGCAGGCCGCGTGAAGTCCGAGTGGAGAGCTACAGAAAACAATCGCCGCGCCAAGTACTACCTGATGACCGCCAACGGTCGTAAGGCTCTTACCAAGGAAACCGAACAATGGCAGCGCCAGATCCTTGCCATCTCCCGCATTCTTGAAGCGTGAATCCAGACTCCAGGCAGTGATTCCCAGGAGGAACATCGTGAATTGGATAACCAAACTGACGATTGGCCTGAAATCTCTCCTCCAAAAGCAGCGCGTCGAACTTGAACTCGACGAGGAACTGGAGAGCTACGTGGAAGCTTCCGCCGCGCACAAGCAGGTCGCGGGCATGACAGCCGAGGCTGCGCATCGGGCCGCTATGGTCGAGATGGGAAGCCGGAACGCGGTCAAGCATCGTGTGTGGTCTTCGCGCTGGGAGTCCACCCTGGAAGGCCTCCTGCAGGACACCCGCGTGAGCCTGCGCATGCTGGCCAAGAGCCCCGCATTTACCGCCATCGCCCTCCTGTCGCTGGCGCTCGGCATCGGCGGAAATACAGCCATTTTCACCCTCATCAACCAGGTGATGCTGCGCAATCTTCCGGTGCGCAATCCGGAGCAGCTTGTCACGTTCGGAAAATCCGAAGGCGGCGGCATTTTGGGCGGCGTCGACCTTGGCATCTCTGGCATGTTTCCCTGGGATTTTGCTCGCCAGCTTGAAGCCCAGCCCGGGCCGTTTCAAGGCATCGCCGCTTACGGCAGCTTTGCCAACAGCGCCAGTGTGCGGATCGCTTCACAGGGCGGCGCAACTTCGAATGCGCCTGCAATCATCGTCCCGGCGAGCATGGTTTCAGGCAATTATTTCAATGTGCTGGGAGCCACTCCTCTATTGGGCCGCGCCATCAACAATGCGGATGACGCAACTCCAGGGAACGGAGCGGTGGTTGTGATCAGCCATCATTTCTGGCAGCAGTCGCTCTCCGCCGATCCCTTGGCGCTGGACAAGACAATCAGCATCAACGGCACTCCCTTCGAAATCGTCGGGATCATGCCGGAGAACTTCCACGGCATCAAGCAGCAACTGGAGGCGCCGGAACTCTGGACTCCCATCTCGATGCAGACCATCGTGATGCAGCAGCCCAGCTTTCTCACCCCATCCGGACCTTATTTCCTTCACCTGTTCGGTCGCCTGAGCGCCAGTGGCGCTTCCTGCAAAGAATGCCTGGCGCAGGCGCAGACATGGCTTGACCAGCAGATTCGCAACGGTATTCGCGCGACAGAAGGCGGCAAGATCACCACCGCACGGCTGGAAGAGATCAACCGAATTACTCTTCCGCTGCTTTCTGCCTCGCGGGGTGTTTCATGGTTCCGCAGCGGCTTCGGCGACTCGCTCAAAATCCTCATGGCGGTGGTTGCTGTGGTGCTGCTGATTGCCTGCGCCAACCTGGCCAACTTTCTGCTGGCCCGCGCCGCCACGCGCCAACGCGAAATTGGTACTCGCATCGCTCTCGGCTCCAGCCGCGCACGCATCGTTCGCCAAAGCCTGATTGAAACGCTACTTCTCTCACTGGTTGGCGGCTTGCTTGGCTTGGGGATTGCCTACGGCGCGACGCGCGTGCTGATTGCGTTCGTCAGCCAGGGCGCCGCTAACGTGGCAATGAATCCTAAACCTGACTTGACCGTACTGCTTTTCACTCTCGGCGTTTCGCTGCTGACGGGCCTGTTATTCGGATTGGCTCCGGCGCTCATTGCTGCGCGGAGCGGCGCAGCCAATACGCTCAGTGCGGGCGCACGCACGGCGCAGAGCAGCGGTGGAAGGTCATCCCGTTTCTGGCCCAAGACGCTTGTGACCGTACAAGTGATGCTTTCGCTGATGCTGCTGGTTGGGGCCGGCCTGTTTTTGCGAACGCTGCGTAACCTGCAAAACCAGGATTACGGTTTCGAACGTACGCACCTGCTGCTCGGGGAGATCGATGAGCGCCTCGCCGGGTATAAGCCTAGCCAGATCCCAGCCATTCACCATCAGCTTCTGGAGTATCTCTCCGCAATTCCCGGCGTGCGTTCAGCGGCTCTTGCCGGAAGTCCGCCGATCGGAAACAGCGTTTGGAACTCGAATGTCGATTTCACCGGATACACGTACGCGCCCAAGGAAGATAAGGTCTCGGTGCTCAACCGCGTTTCCGGCCAGTACTTTGAAACCGCGGGAATCCGAATCGTCGCCGGCCGGGCAATCACCCGGCAGGACACGATCAACAGCCAAAAAGTTGCCGTCATTAATCAGACCCTCGCCAACCGTTTTTTTCCCAAAGGCGATGCACTGGGGCATTCGCTCACCATCGAGATTGACACGGTCAAAGGACCATGGCAGGTTGTAGGCATTGCGCGCGACACCCATTCCGGCGACCCGCGTGACTCCGACCCAGTGCGAATGACTTATATTCCCCTGGCCCAGATCGAGCCGTTTGCCCCCGTCGGTCCCGCCGCATCCAGCAGCGCTGCTCCGGTCGCGCCCGAAGAAAATCAGGATCGCTTCGCCGGCACAATCCTGCTGCGCACGAGCGGCGATCCGGCCAAGACGACCGCCGCTCTGCGCGCCGCCGTTGCAGCCGTCGACCCGAACCTTCCCCTGCTGCAGATCGAGACCATTCACGAGCAGGTGTCAGAAATGATGACCCACGACGAGCTCATCTCCTCGCTGACCGGCCTGTTCTCGCTGCTGGCGCTGCTGCTGGCCGCGATTGGTCTCTATGGAGTGATGAGCTACAACGTGGTCCGCCGCACCAACGAGATTGGCATCCGGATCGCGTTGGGCGCACAGAGCGCGAGCGTGCTCTGGATGGTGCTGCGGGAGTCGCTCCTCTTACTTGCCATCGGCTTGGGACTGGGATTGCCGCTCACATTCGCCAGCACCAAGTACATCAAAGACCAGCTATTCGGCCTGAGCGCTCTGGATCCGATGACGTTCGCCTTTGCCCTCATCGTAGTGAGCGCGATGACGCTTTTGGCCGCATGGCTGCCGGCACGCCGAGCAACCAAAGTTGACCCAATGGTGGCCCTCCGCTGTGATTAGGGAGGTCATTAGGCACCGTCCAATACTTGGAATGTCGCCGCTGCGACATTCGATGGTCACAGGTCCTTGGTTTCGTCAAATAAGATAATACCCATGGTCCAGCCGCCGCCCGTGACCAGCAGGGATTACTCTACGCAACTCTCGTCTCGTTGTCCTTACTCTGAGCAGGTAAGTATCCCCCGGCAAAGCCGGGGGCCTTATTGTGTGAGCCGCTCAAAGCGGCTTGAGCGGGGACGCTAACGCGGCCCCGGCTACGTTGGGCCACCTTGACGGTGGCAGGTCACTTCCATAGGT
>JBAWBE010000447.1:0-5699 GCA_049589635.1 Terriglobales bacterium | reverse complement strand
GCCTGGGAGTGCTGGCGGGCGATCACATCAAGAGCGCGTCGGATTTGGGGATTCCCCTCGTCGGTGTGGGATTGTTTTACGGACAAGGATATTTCAGACAGCGGCTCGACCGCGACGGCTGGCAGCGCGAAGAATACATCAAGAACGAAGTGAACCAGCTCGCGATGGAGCCGGCGATCGGGAAGAATGGGCGTCCGGTCGTGGTGCAGATCGACACGCGGCATGGATCGATTCGAGCAAGAGTGTGGCGCGTGAAGGTGGGGCGCTGCGATTTGTTTCTGCTCGACTCCGACGTGGAAGGTAACGCTCCGGAAGATCGTGAGATGACATCGCGTTTGTATGGTGGCGATGGCCGCGTGCGCGTGCACCAGGAGTTGCTGCTGGGCGTGGGCGGATTGCGCGCGCTCACCGCGCTCGGCATCACTCCGGGCGTGCTGCATTTGAATGAAGGGCACAGCGGATTTGCGGTTCTGGAAGCGATTCGCATGCGGATGGAAGAGGAGGGCATCGGTTTTGACAAGGCAGTGCCGCGGGTTTCGCGTGAAGTGGTGTTCACTACGCACACGCCGGTGCCGGCGGGGCATGACCGCTTCGATGCTGATCTGATCGAAGAACATCTGGGAATTCTGCGCGAGGCGCTCGGGCTCTCGAAGGAACAATTCATGGCGCTGGGGCGCGAGAATCCCGATAGCGACGAGCGTTTTTGCATGACGGTGCTCGGACTGAAGATGTCGCGGCGGGCGAATGCGGTGTCATCGCTGCACGGAGAAGTTTCGCGCGCGATGTGGACGGGCCTGACGCCTGGGAAATCGGAAGACGCGGTGCCGATCGGGCACATCACGAATGGCGTGCACGTCCCGTCGTGGCTGGCGCCGCAGATGTTCCGGCTCTATGACCGGCATCTGGGCACGGAATGGAACTTGCGTGGCAGCGAGGCGAAGACCTGGGATGGAATCGAAAACGTCGACGACGCCGAACTGTGGGAGACGCATTTAAACCTGAAGTCACGCATGATCGAATTTGTGCGGCGGCGTGCGATCAAACAGGCGGAGCGACGGGATGAGCCGGCACAGGAATTCCAACGGCTGGAGCGCGTGCTCAGTCCGGATGCGCTGACGATTGGATTTGCGCGGCGCTTTGCGACCTACAAGCGCGCGAATCTGATTCTGACGGACCTCGAAAAAATTGCTTCGATGGTGAACGATCCAAAGCGACCGGTGCAGTTTGTGTTTGCCGGCAAAGCGCATCCGAACGACGAGCCTGGGAAGCGCGTCCTACAGGAAGTAGCGCGGCTGATGCGCGATCCGCAGTTTTCGGACAAGTTCGTGTTTGTCGAGGATTACGACATCAACGTCGGTCGGCATTTTGTGCAGGGAGTAGATGTGTGGCTGAATAATCCGCGGCGCCCGCTGGAAGCCTCCGGAACGAGCGGCCAGAAAGTCGTTTTGAATGGCGGGCTGAACCTGTCGGTGCTCGACGGCTGGTGGGCTGAGGCGTACGACGGCATGAATGGTTTTGCTATTGGCCACGGCCGCACGCACTCCGATATGAACGTGCACGACACACGCGATGGCGAGGATCTGATGCGCGTGCTGCGGGAAGAAGTGATTCCGCTGTATTACCAGCGCGATCGGGATGGGCTGCCGCGGGGATGGATCAAGCGGATGAAGCGCACGATTCGCACGCTGGGTTGGCGATTCAATGCGGACCGCATGGTGATGGATTACACGTTGCAATGCTATATTCCGGCGGCGGGCGGGACTTCGAGTGAGTCTCGGGAGCGGCTCTGAGGAGGTTCGGTGTCGGAGGTTAAGACCTAAGCTCTACCGCGTTACCTCTGCCCTCGCAGCATTTTCAGGCTCGCACTTTTTGATCCCCAACTATTAGTACGAAGCGGGGCTCACTGCATCTTCCGGGTACGCCGGCATTCCGAACTCGGGCATATCCAATCCTTCGATTTCAGATTCGGGTGCGACGCGCATCGAGCGGACTTTGTTCACCGTCCAGAAGACCGCATAGGTCGCACCGAACGCCCAGGCGACGCAGATGGTCGCTCCCATGAGTTGGCAGAGGAACTGGCTTATGTCTCCGTGGAGCAAGCCCGTCACGCCTCTTCCCGCCTGGCCGAGATAGCTCGTTGCGCCTATGCCGTTCCATCCCGCGCCGTAGGTCCCGTCGGCGAAGATGCCGACGCAGACTCCGCCGAACCATCCACAGTAGCCATGCACGGAAATCGCGCCGCAGGGGTCGTCGATCTTGAGGACGCGGTCGTTGAAGAGAACGCCACCGCAGACGAGCAGCCCGGCGAGAGTTCCAATCACCAGCGAAGAAGTCGGAGAGACGAAGGCGCAGCTCGCCGTGATGGCGACGAGTCCGGCTAACATGCCGTTGCAGGCCATGGTGATATCGGGTTTGCCGAAGAGGAAATACCAGAGAACCATTGCGGCCGCGGCTCCCGCGACGCCAGAGAGATTAGTGTTGATGGCGATCGACGCGATGCGCAGGTCTGTCGCGCCGAGAGTTGAGCCGGGATTGAAACCCATCCATCCGAAAAGAAGGATGAGCGTACCGGTGACGACATAGACGATGTTGTGCGCGGGGAAGACCCGGATGCGGCCTCCCGGACCGTATTTGCCGAGGCGCGGACCGAGAATGATGGCTAGGGCCATGGCGCAGAATCCGCCGACCGCGTGAACGACCGTTGAGCCCGCGAAGTCGACGTAGCCGTGGCCGAGATGCAGGGTCGATCCAACTTGCGAGAGCCAGCCTCCTCCCCAGACCCAGCAGCCGTAGACGGGATATAGAATTGCGCCGATGAAGAGTTCGCAAAGCAGAAACGCTCCGAAGGTAATGCGCTCGCATACCGCGCCGACGATGATGTAGCCGGCGGTTTCCATGAAGACGACTTCGAAGAGTGCGAGGACATTGCTGGACGCGTCATAGGCTGGGCCGACTAGGAAAAAGCCTTTGCCGCCGAGAAATCCCCACTGACCGCTGCCGAGAAGAAATTTGTTGAGCGTTAGTGCTCCGCCGATGGCGCCGGGCGACGCGTTGATGGCGACGGCTCCAAACTGGAACGCGTAGCCGACTGCGTAGTAGGCGAGGAATGCGAAGACATACGCGGCGAAGTTGAGCATCATCAGATGTGCGGCATTTTTCTTGCGCACGAGGCCGCAGGTGAGAAGCGCGAATCCAGCCTGCATGAAGAGGACGAGATAGCCGGTGTTGAGAGTCCAGGCAAAATTGGTGGCGAGGCGGAGGTGGCCGACGTTGTCGGCGAGCTTCGCGGCAAGGGGCTCGCGGGCGGCTTGGGCCTGATAGTCATCGAAGGCTTTTTTCTTCTGCGCGTAGTCGGGCGCGGATTTGTCCGTGGGCTCAGAGACGGCGAAGTTATTGCCTGCGGCGTCGGTGGTGGTGGTGCGGTCGCCAGTGGCCACGCCGGAGGGATCGGACTTTGGGGCGTCGTCGGCGCGGGCCGCGGTGGCGAGGGCGAGCGCGCCTGCCAGCAACAGAATCAGTGGAAGAAAAGGGCTGCGCGTCCGATGGCGTTCAGCTTGCTTCGTCATGCGATGGCTCCTGATGGAATGCGGTCGTGCAATTTAATCTCGTTCGACAAGTATCGGTATGAGCAGATTTGGCGAAGCTGTGTTGCGGGCTGCTGCGATCCGGGGAAGGGCATGAAATATGGCTGCAAATCTCCTGCTCTCAGGCAAATTGTTTTTCACAGTAAACGGCAGGGATGGGGCCCGTCCAATAGAAATTTCTTCTTGCGGCCATCAGAAAAGATGGAACGCGGCGAGCGCGGGATCTTCGTAGCAATATCACTTTCCGATAAGACTGCGACAAGAATCTTGAACCACGGAGGAGACACAGGACACGGCGGTCTCGTCGTTTCAAGGTAATAATGACCCGACTAAACGCTTGACAGCTGCCTTCGGGGTAGAGATACTATGAATAATTATGCATCACGATGGATAAATATGCCTTGAAGCTCGAATCGGGCAAAAGGCGGCATGGGAACTCAAGGTTGATGGCTGCGAAATTGAAGACGGCGGTGCTGGGCGCGCGCGGATATTCCGGGATGGAATTGGTGCGTCTGCTGGCGCGGCATTCGCGGGTTGAGAAGCCTTTACTGCTGAAGCGGAGCGCGGAGAGTGGCGAGGCCGACAGCTCATCGGGATTTCCTGGGGTTGCGGGAAATGGCAACGGAAACGGCCGCGCGGCGATGGCGTCGTTTTCGTGGGAGGTTTTGCAGGAGCATGGAGTCGAGCTGCTTTTTCTGGCTACGCCGCATGGAGTCTCGCGCGAGCTTGTTCCGGAGGCGCTGGCGCGCGGGTTGCGGGTGGTCGATCTGAGTGGTGCGTGGAGGCTCAAAGAGGCGGAGCATCGCGCGGTCTATGGGTTCAGGGACGCGGATGCTGCCAACGCGGCGAAGTTGGATGCCATCTCGGTGTATGGCTTGCCGGAGTTGAACGCCGACTCAATCGCCGATGCGGCGCTGGTGGCGAATCCCGGGTGCTATGCGACGTCCGTGATTCTCGGGCTTGCCCCGCTTGTTTCGGCCGGGCTGGTCGATTGCGACCGGGGAATTATTTCGGATTCGAAGTCGGGCGTGTCGGGTGCGGGCAAAGAGCCGACCGCGCGCACGCACTTTGTTTCCGTCGCCGATAACTTTTCGGCATATTCGGTTTTTGGGCACCGGCATACGGGCGAAATTCTGGAGACGTTGCGGATCAATGCCGATCAGTTGATTTTTACTCCGCATCTGTTGCCGATTCCGCGTGGAATTCTGTCGACCATTTATGTGCAATTGAAGCGCGAATCGACGGCGGTGGAAATTCAAACGTGCTTCGGTGATTTCTATGGCGGCAAGCGCTGGGTGCGGGTTTATCCGGCGGCGACGTTGCCAGAAATTCAGTTTTCGGTGCACACGAACTATTGCGACGTTGGTTTCACGTTGGCGAAAGATGGACGGCGGTTGATCGTGGTTTCGTGTCTCGACAATTTGCTGAAAGGCGCCGCGGGGCAAGCGGTCCAGAACATGAACTTGATGTATGGGTGGGATGAGAGCGAGGGATTGCAGTGAAGATTGTCGTAAAAATCGGGGGCGCGGCGGTGGAACACAAGCCGACGCTGCAAAGATGCGCGCAGGCGGTGGTGCAACTGGCGCGCGATGGACATCAGATTGTTGTGGTGCACGGCGGCGGCGGCGCGCTCACGCGCACTTTGAAGCTGATGGGGAAAGAAAGTGAATTCGTGCATGGACTGCGCGTGACCGACGCCGAGACGCGCGATGTGGCATTGATGGTGCTGGCGGGAATCGTGAACAAGAGTCTGGTGGCGGCGATTGCCGCGGCGGGGCAACCGGCGATCGGGTTGTGCGGTGGCGATGGAGGAGTGTTTCGCGCGCGCAAGAAACAAGACTCGGAGCACGATTTGGGATTCGTTGGCGAGATTTGCTTTTCGGAACCGCGCTGGATCAGGGCGATTTGGACGGAGGGCGGAATTCCGGTGCTGTCGTCGGTGGCGCTCGGTGGCGATGGCGAATATTACAACGTGAATGCCGATCAGATGGCGGCAGCGTGCGCGATTGCATGCCAAGCCGACGCGCTGATTTTTTTGACCGATGTGGCGGGCGTGAAACAAGCCGATGGATCGGTGATGGCGCGGTTACATACTGCGGACGTAGCGGGCATGAT
>JBAWBE010000446.1:0-10006 GCA_049589635.1 Terriglobales bacterium | reverse complement strand
GGTTAGACAACATCGTCCGCAAGACTCGTATCGAGTGTCGCCCCGTGCCCGCCCGCATCACATCGTCCGAACTCGAACTCGAAGCCTCGCTTGATCCCGGCCAAACCCTCTCTTTCTACCTCTCCGTGGTCTGCGATCCCAAGTCTTCGCGCCCCGTCACTGGCTATGAGCGCGCGTTGGTCTCAGCTGAAAGCGAACTCAAAGCTGCCTCCTCCGCAATCTGCGAGATTTCAAGTTCGAATGAGCGATTCAATCGCTGGGTCGAACGCTCCGTCGGCGACGTCGAAATGATGACCCTGGGCAATCCTGAGACTAACTATCCCTACGCCGGTGTCCCGTGGTTCAGCACCGTCTTCGGCCGTGACGGAATCATTACTGCCCTGCAAATGCTGTGGGCCGCACCCTGGATCGCGAAAGGAGTGCTCGAGTTTCTTGCCTCGACGCAAGCGACAGAGATCGATCTCGCCAATGAAGCCCAGCCCGGAAAAATCCTGCACGAGACGCGCAAAGGAGAGATGGCCAATCTCGGCGAAGTTCCGTTTGGCCGCTATTACGGGAGCGTCGATAGCACTCCGCTCTTTGTGATGCTAGCCGGGGCCTACCTCGATTACACGCAGGATGTCGACTTCCTCAGGAGACTCTGGCCACACGTCGATCTCGCGCTCGATTGGATCGATCGGTATGGCGATGTCGACGGCGACGGCTTCGTCGAGTACGCGCGCCACGGTGACAAGGGCCTGATCCAGCAAGGTTGGAAGGATTCGAGCGACTCCGTCTTCCATGCCGACGGAACTTTGGCTGAGCCGCCCATTGCTCTCTGCGAAGTGCAAGGCTATGTATATGCCGCCTGGTTGGCCGCCGCGAGAATCTGTGCGGCTCTCGGCGATACTCAACGCGAGTTTGCTCTCCGAAATCATGCTGAAGAAATTCAAAGCCGCTTTGAAGAGGCGTTCTGGTGCGACGACATCTCCACTTATGCTCTCGCCCTCGATGGTCGCAAGAAGCCCTGTCGCGTTCGCACATCCAATCCCGGCCACTGCCTGTTCACCGGCATCGCCAGCAAGCAGCGAGCCCACCTCGTTGCCCACACATTGATGAGCCGAGACATGTTCAGCGGCTTTGGCGTGCGCACTGTTGGATGCGAGGAAGCCCGTTACAATCCGCTCTCGTATCACAACGGTTCCGTCTGGCCACACGACAATGCGATGATCGCCGTCGGTCTGGCCCGCTACGGATTCCGGGACTTCGCCGGTCGTATCCTTATGGGTCTGCTCGACGTGAGCGATACAGTCGATCTCCACCGTCTGCCTGAACTCTTTTGTGGGATCGACCGTCGCCCGGGCGAGGGTCCGGTGCTCTATCCCGTCGCCTGCTCGCCCCAATCTTGGGCCGCAGGATCCGTTCTTATGCTGCTCCAGGCCTGCTTGGGTATCTCCATCGATGGGCAGAAAAAGCGTTTCATTCTAAACCATCCTTATCTCCCCGACGGCATTCCGCAACTCTGGATCCGTGGTCTTTGCATCAGTGAATGTCGTGTGGATCTTTCCCTAGAGCGTAGGTCGGACTCGGTCCATTTCCAGATTCTTGAAAAGCACGGCGACACCGAGGTTCTGATCGAATGAATTGGTGATTGGCTCTGTCAGCAGTCCCCTCCGCATACACGTAATTTGCCTCCAAATCAATCCGTGCGGACTTTGGAGAGCCCGCTTCAGAGCCTATTTTGCGGGGACGACTTGCAGATTATTGGTCACCGAAAAGATTCCGGGAACGCTGTTGGCGCGAAGAGTTACCAGGTTCTTGTCGGCTTCGCTGTCCACGACGCCCTCCAAGGTAACCTGACCGTTCTTCACGATGATACGGATGGGCTTCTGCACGCCGAGCGCGTATTTCTCCAGCGGAGGGTAGCCGTAAATGGCGCGGTACAGGGCAAGGCGCAAACCATCATCCATGGAGGATGGCGGCAGGACCTCGATCTTGTTTTCGACGCGCTCCACTCCTTCAATGCGTTTGACCGCATTCTCGGCGTCGGACTTGAGTGACGGCCGGACGACTTGGCCCATCAAAGTTACAGTGCCTCCATCGACCTTGAAGGCGATGTAGTCGAAAACTCCGAACCAGGGGAGCATCAGCAATTCGTGGCGAACCTCTCGTGCAATCCGCTCCTGAGAGCGTGCATCGGCTTGCGCCGCCGCGTTCTGGTTGACTGCTATTGCGGTCAGTATGGTTAGACTGATGGCGAGTGCTAACAACCTGTGTTTCATGTCGGTCTCCTTGCCGGGCAATTCCCATTAAGGACTTCTTTGTTTTCGACAAATGGCGGATGCAACGGGAAGTATCAGAGTTCCTAACGGCTCTTACTACTGCCCGTTGCCACCTAGCTAGACGTATGGCGTTATTGCTGTGGAACCTCTACCTGAATGATGTGCAGGTCACCTGTCTCAGGATCTACGGCCACAATGACCGCCACGTGTTGGTCTTCATAATCCTTCAACGCGTTGGGGTTGTTCACCTGGTACTTCTTGCTATCCGCGTCATTGGTAAAGGTCTTGCCGTCGGAGCTGACTTTGCCAGACATGTTCTTATCATTCTTGGCATTGGCCTGGTTCTGCTGACTCTGGTTGGGCTGGTTGTTATTCTGCTTGGTCGTGTCCTGAGCCACGGCCACGATTGGTAGGGAGAGGGCAAGAACCGCAACGCTAACGACTAGACTTTTCATGAGAGGTACCCCTTTCTTGCGTCAGTTTGGAATCGACACTGTGAGCTGACATTCGAGCGCCAGATTACTTTTATTAAGTGGTGAGCACAATTCCTCACAGGAGTGAAAGAGGACTACGACTTTTGACCTACGGCTTTTCAAATACCGGTTGGCCCATGGGGAGACGAAATCAAGCTGCTGACGCCGCAGCTGAGCATTCAGCCAATCTTCGATCTGACCATGACCCACGGCGCCAGCCGCCGCAGATCAAGCGGTACCCGCAGCCAGCTAACCTGCCTCTAAATACCTCCTCTGAATAGCCTTTCGCACTAGTATCACGAAGCGCCGGTGATGCTTCCTCGGACGATAAGGAGGACGCCCACGTACTCAACATCAGCACAACAAAACTGCAGCATTATAAAAAAGAGGAAGCGGAGTGGCTTGAGGTTCTATCTGTGATGGTGCTCTATCGGACGTGGAAGTCCCAAGCGGGCCGCCCGTCGTTCCATTGGACTACGCACGATCAACCTGTGGCCTTCCAGGCGGTGTGCGGGCTCCCACCGGTGCAACTCGCCGTAGGGATGCACATAGACACCGCGGTTGGCCCAGATACGTCCCCAAGGCGCGTTGTTGATGAACACCACGTGTGCGCCCCAGTCAAAGCGGCACAAACCCCATCCCCACGGACGAAATGCCGCGGTAATGGTGACGCCGAAGCCAAAGCTGATAGCGGCGCCCACGACGATTCCCGGCCGCGGCGGGAAAAAAACCACCAGCGGATCGTAGGCAGGCACACAGATGAATGCCGGATCCACAGGCAGAATCTCAATGTACGGACCGCCGCTTACGACGATTCGATCGTTGCTCCGCAGATAGCCAAAATCTTTTGCCTTTTGCCGCATTCGCTGTACCGCGTCCATCACGTCTTGATGTTGCGCGAGAAAAGCATCGCCCAGATCCCTGGTCCACGTCATATCCGAAGCCATCATCTCCAGGACAGACGGGAAAGGAAGCAACGCCTGCACGCTTGGGTCCCACGACAGATGGTCCTCGGAAATGGCCTTGGCGAGTTCGTCCCCGGTCAGGTAGTGGTGTTCGTCGGCCCATTTGGCGGCTTCGGGAATCTGATCGGGAAAAGTTGAGGCGGCGAGAACCTGCGCCAGGAGCGGGTCGGGATAGAGTGCGATCCGAGCCACCAATTTATCCAGTTGCTCGGGCGAGCGGTCCGGTGGTTCCTGGGCCAGCACTGGGGTGGCTAACCATCCGAGTAGGAGCGTCACGGCTAGAGCGGCGGCCGTGATCCTACCACTAAGTTCAGAATGTCGCATTTTCTTTCTCCTTTTGACTTGGGGTGGTTCCACGTTAGAAACGTCCTGGCCTTCACGGAACGCCAACACGAATCGTATTGAATCGACACCGCCAGAACAATCCCGCGAGCGGATGATTGCCGATGACACCGGGATATGTAGGAATGACTCCTCCGTTAGGTAGATGGAGTCCTATGATGTTAGGGGTAGACGAGGAACGCGCAACGAACCGCTACCCTCTCCAACGTTCACCTCTGGGCAGTTCACGTCTGGACACCGGACGAATTACTTGCTTTACTCAGGAGCGCCTGCATCAAGTGGCGCCTGAAAAGGAAGCCGATATGTCTAGAATCCTGCTAGGTATGATCTGTGGTTTGGTGTTCGGTGCCATTGACATCGGAGTCATGCTCTCGATGAGCTTTCCCGATAAAAGGGCCGCAATCACGGCGGCTTTCATCGCCCGCTTTGGGATCGGCTTCGTGATAGGCGCAGCCCGCTTGCCGTGGCCCGGCTGGGCGGTCGGCCTATTCTTTGGTGTACTGCTGAGCACACCTGATGCGATCATAACCAAGGCGTATGCGCCGATCATCGGCATGGGAGCACTCGGTGGACTCATCATCGGCGTGATCATCGGGCGATTTGGGCAATAGCTGAGGGGCTTAATTTCTTTGGAGAGTAGTTGGTCGAAAATGCCGATTCTTCGCCAATATGCATCCTGCAGGAAGAAGGGGTCGGACTTCAGGGTGCCGACAAGTCTTTCGATGCGGGGGCGTAGCGACGCAGAAGTGTAATGGAAACTACAAGCACAAAAACCAGCAAACCTAACAAGCCGAGCTCGATCATAGAAGAGTGAAAAATGCCGCTCGAACCTTCGGTCGCCCATGCCCCTTCTTTGGTGAGAGTGGCTGCTTCCAGGGTAATCACCAGAATCCGGCGAATTGAGGCTATCAGTCCGACGACCAGAAAGGGTTCGGTAACCAGAACATGGGAGCGAATGGAGATACGTACCGTGTGCAAAATCTCCACCAGCATCAGCACAATGAGGAGTTGGTTCAATACCCTCAGAGTCTGGGCTGCAACCGTCCAATGTCTGAGACCTGCCCACAGTATTTGGCCCGCGGTTGCAATGGTCACGAAGGCCGTGAGAGCCAGCAGCACTGCAAGAACGGAGTAGATGACTATCTCGATTTTGCTCAGACAGTAGTCAAAGTGGCGGCGTAATCTGTCTTCGACCATATCAGACTCAAGTTTAAATCGCATGGTATCGCTGTGGAGAGAGGAGTGTGGACACAAGCGTCCGCGCTCCCACCCCCAGTCCCACGGGCGGAAGAATTTTCCGATGGTTACAATTGTTTTTGTTAGCGCTCGCTTGGCATGCCTATCGCTCCGAGGTTGTTTGGGATATAGCTTCCGTCACAGTCAATACGGCGGGAATCGGCTTGCCATCTTCGTCCACAATGTGTAAGGGACCGCCCGTTTTTGGGTCAACGAGAACCACACGGACGGATCGGGGAGAGTTCGGGCCAAGATTGTTCGACGAACGGTAAGTGAGCACATACCTGACTTTCAGGTTTTCCATCAGGTCGTCGTACATCGGGGACAGATTAACTGTGTTTTCGGGGAGGTAGGCGCGCCCTCCCGAGGCTGTCGCGATTCCCTCAAGCTCTTTTTCCGCCCGCGTCCAGTTCATTTTCGTTGCGGGGCTCGCGCGATATTCAGTGTCGGCAAGATCTCGGAGTACTCGCGTTAGAGCAATGGCATAAATTGGCGTTCCGGCCTCTTTGACGGTCTGTATAACGTCCTCATAGTGGGTTTTGCTGAAAGTATCAACGCCTGAAGAGATCAGGACGATTGCTTTCCGACCGGCGACAGGGCGCAGATGCTCATCTGCGAAGATAACTGCGTCGTAGAGGTTGGTTTCGGAAAGTTCGGGCGCACCCAGACCTATCAAAATCGAAGGTAGTTTTTCAATGCTTTCTGAGAAGTCCGCGAGTTTGTCGGGCTTGTCGCCATATTTCCATAGGGCAATCTTATCCGCTTTGTCCTTGCCTAGTTCATCGAGGAACTGTTCAGCCGCTCCAATCAACTTCTCGCTGGCCAGGCGGTTGAAGCCTGGAGCACGCCCTCCGAATTCGAGGAGTATTAGTAACGAAACGGGAGCGTGTTCAATGTCGCATGTTACGTTTTCCTGACGCACGCCGTTTTCGTAGATGACGAAATTATCCCGTCTAATGTTGGGGATGAAGTATCCGTTCGGGTCTTGGACCAGCAACTTTAGAGTCACAATGCCGGTGGCAGAATCGAAAGTGATTTCTGTTTTCTGCTTGCCTGGCTTGCCTGTGAACAGTGGGGCGGTCGCGCGATTCGGAATACGGATCTGTCCGGTTGGCGTGGCGGTCTGGGTCGAAGCTTCTGCACTGAGGAGCAACAGCACGAGCGCGGCAGTGACCATCCGCACGACCTTATCTTGGATTGGCAGATGCATTCGTTCCCTCCGCTTAGGGCTGCCCTTTGAGAGCGAAACTATCTGGGCGAGAAAAGCGCGTGCTCCAGTTAGAACACGCCACGAGCTTCGACGCGGTCATTTTGCGCTCGGACGATCTGGAACTCTGCGGTCGACGATGCGTATCCGCCGGCTACTGTCCGGGATGGTAACAATAGGATTTGTCTGATGACAATTCACCTTGAGGGCGACATCTGATTGCGAAGGGTCATATAGAAAGGAGTATTCTTCGGGGCAGTCGTGCTGGTACTACCTTCAGAGTAGGAACTGCCCGCAGCAAAGCCTTTTGGAGCTGCGGGGCTGAGCGGAACCACAAGGCAAAAACTAATAGCCGCCAACTAATGGCAGAGCAACGTGCTGGCTAGGCTGGCTGAGACAGGGAAAGCGGATGCCTGTTGTGCGAACCTGCAAGAGCTGCGGATAACCATCTTGATTCTCTGACGGTTGGCGGCTCAGCTCAGCGGGGCCCCAGTCACTGGTCGGCACATTTTAAAGCCTCTACGACGTCTAACTACCGCTTATGTCGTATGAACTGGTCAGACTCGAGGCGCACATGGTTATACGTGCCATTTCGCACGCCTCGCTTATTCTCACGAGGAATTGATGGCACGCCACATCGGCGCTTAGCATCAGGGGTTGAGCAGTACCACGTTTAGCGTTGGAGGAGTGTATATGACTACAGGTGCGCTGGTGTTCGAATTCAGAGACATTCGGCATAGATGGGGATGGCTGCTGGTGCTTGGACTCAGCATGGTCATTCTCGGTACTATCGCACTTTTCCTCGCCCCGGCGGCTACGCTCGGCACGATATTGGTGCTCGGTTGGCTGCTCGTGGTAAGTGGTGTGGTCGAGGCAATCCACGCCTTCCGCGTGCGGAAGTGGGCTGGCATTTTTCTCCACCTTATCGGTGGAATCCTGGGAGTCCTGACGGGGTTGCTGATCGTGACTCATCCCGTCGCCGGCGCTCTGGTATGGACGCTGCTTTTTGCATCGTTTTTCACAGTGATCGGGTTGTTCAGGCTGGTGGCGGCGATCCGCCTCAAGTTTCCGAACTGGGGCTGGGCTGCCTTCGATGGTGCGGTTACGCTTTTGCTGGGCGTGATGCTTTGGATCGATTGGCCCGGGTCAGGACTTTGGTTTCTTGGCTTCGCGGTCGGGGTGTCACTGCTGTTGCGCGGCTGGTCCTACGTGATGTTCGCTATTGCGGTTCGTTCTCTACCTGTATCTGCTGTGGCAATCAGGCAAGCGGCTTAATCCGCCGCCGCAATCTCGATCAGGGCTGGTCGAAATCGGGTTAAGCTTGATCCGCCCTGACCTTGCTCCTTGTCAATACAAGCGCAGGATCAGTCCGGCTCAATAGTCACAACCACTTTTTGTCCCAACGTCCAATTGGACAGATTGGGCACTCGGAGCTCGGCATAGAGCGGCTCCGCGCCTTCAACGCAGATAGTCACTCGTTCTACCTGATCCATATAAAGTCCCGCCCGGGAGATATCACTTATGTTGCCAGTCAGTTTTACGCTCGCAGCATTCACTGGGCACCTCTTTATGATTGTTGTCGGAGATTAACCAGTTGCATTCGGACATGCAATTCCGCATGAGCAGGATCTTGGATTCCGACGTGAATCCTAACCCCAGATGCAACTTGGGTAACGTTCGACGTTATGACTTTCGCGGTATCCGATTACGGAAGATCCAATGCAAAGTAGCGCAGCATGAGGCCGATTGATCTTCAACGGGATCAAGCAGCATCAAGGCGCGTTCCTTCTTCTTCCTCTCCTCTTCTTGCCTCCGCTTCTCTCTCTTCCGCTCCTCGTGAGGCACATGATTCCTGCCTGCTCGACTGTCTGACGGAACTCATTGTGAGCGGCAACACGGCCATCAGACGTGTTCCGTGACCGGGCACGCTCTTGATGACGAGCTTTCCTCCTATGCGCTCCGCGCGTCTTAGCATATTGTTTAGTCCTGAGCCGTGAACTGCGCCGGTCTCAAGATTGCCGGCGAATCCCTGGCCATTGTCGAAAATGCAGAGGTGCACTTCCCGCTTCTGATACAGCAAGCGGAGTTCAACTTTGGTCGCGTTGGAGTGTTTGAAAGCGTTGACCAGCGCCTCCCGCGCGATTCGCAATAACTCGCGTCGCAGTTCCGATGATAGTTTTCGGGTCTCGGGCTCAAGAGAGAGCTCGAGCTCTACCCTGGAGCCCGCGAACAGCTGGCGGGCAATTAACGACAGAGCGGACGCGAGGTCAGCATTTTCGAGGGATTCATGCGATAGCGTCCACAGAGTACGGCGGGCTTCCGCCAGTCCGCCTAATGCCACTTCGTGTGCATGACGGAAAAGGGGGCGGGCTTTTTCGATATCGCCGAGGAAATCGCGTTCCGCCGCATCCAACAGAAGCACGATCGCGCTCAAACTTTGACAAAGCGTGTCATGGAGATCGGCTGCCATACGGTCGCGCTCTTTTGAGACCACGTCTTCGCGCAGTTGCAACTCTTCGTCCTTGTGACGGGTGATATCAACCAGGGTTGCGATCATCCCAAGGATCTCCTGGTTGCTGGTAACAGGGGCCGCACTGAACAGAATGTCGTGAGATCCACTGCCTGGCCGAATTAAGCAACACTCCTGACCGTTTGTGATTTGCCCGCGCAAGGCTTTCATGCAAGGCGACTGATCCCCCGGGATCGGATACCCATTTGGATCCACCATTTCGCCGCAGATATCCGATACATGAGTGATTGGTTCTCCATGGTGATAACTCAAAGCTAACTTCTTTGCCACGCTGTTGACGAAACTTACCTTTCCCCCGGTGTCGCAAATTACGATTCCCACGGGAGCCTGGCACAAGATCCTCTCCATTAATTTAGCGCGTATCGATTCACTGCGATCGGCGTTGAGCGGAGGAGCCTTGAATACGCGGGTTGCGGATTGAGAATTCCACTGCTTTTTATGATGATTATGTTTCGCGCCGCCGTCTTTGCCACCCTGTTTGTTTGTGGTTGTTCTGACCGCGCGGTTTTTGGAGAGCTTGCGTGCCGCCATGATCTAGTTCCTCCGGGCGATTCCGTACGACGAAGCGTCGAGCTTTATTGCGTCGAAACTGGTTTCACGCGTCCATTGTCTTGGTCAGTCCATCGTCAGTCATTCCATCGTCACCAAGCCACGTTTCACGGCCTCGCCTATCGCTTCGGTACGGCCCGTAACTTTGAGTTTTTCCAGCATATGGGTCACGTGTACTTTGACCGTGCCCTCGCTGATATTCAGTGCGACTCCGATCTCCTTGTTGCTTTTGCCTTTGGCGAGCGCACGAATCACTTCCGTCTCCCGCGCCGTCAAGGGCCGTTCGGTTACGCGCCGGGCGAGCTTTGCTCCGACAGCGGGTGGAATCCAGCTCTTGCCATCTCCCACCGCGTGGATGCAGTCGATGAGGTCCTCCGAGGGGGCATCTTTGAGAATGTACCCTTGGGCGCCAGCCCGCAGCGCGCGGTAAATATCTTCTTCAC
>JBAWBE010000445.1:0-2018 GCA_049589635.1 Terriglobales bacterium | reverse complement strand
CAGTTTACCTAACTACGCCAAGACGACGGATCTGCGAAAAGTCGAGGCCTTTTTCGGGATGGAGAAAGATTGATGCGAATCCTTCCAGAGGGCTGGAAAGACGGGCTGGAACCGGCAGGCCGTGCGTTCATCATCCTCGCCTGGTGCATGCTCGCGATCGGGGCGAGTGCCTTCGCCTTTAAAACGTGGGTCTTCTACGCGTGGCCTCGTGCCAACGGAGTCGTTGTCAGCAGCAGTGTCAAAACGAGTCAGTCGGACGACGGGGCTACTCTCTGCAGCGCGGTTGAGTCTGTCCACTATGTTGTCGACGGCCGAGACTTATCGGTCGAAAATGGCGGCCACAGTTTTACCAGCGACTGCGATGGCGTTAAGAAAGTAGTTGCAATTGTTCCCGGTCAACAGAGGGTCGTAACTTACAACAAAAGCGCGCCCGGGGCAATCTATGTTAATCCAGGCTTCACTGTTGAATTTTATCTTGTGGCGTTCGTTCTGGCATGCATGGCGGGGACGTTCGCGTTCGCCGGTTGGGTAGCAATCAAAGTCGGCCGCCGGATGATGAGATGAGCAATCAATCTTCCGTAGACGATAAGAGGGACGGGCGGCCCCAGGTTCGCGCGCGCACTGTGCGTCCTAACCTAGGTAACTCCCGGAAATGTAGTATTCTCCATTCCCCTTACTGATTTTTGTGGACTGTCAGTGCCCAACCGACACAAATACGCAAGGGTTGAGTGGGAACGCCGATTTCTGCTCGATCGCCTTCCGCCTCAAGCGAACGTCACGCGAGTCCGGCGGATCGCCGACCGTTATATCGACGGCACCAACTTGCGTTTGCGGCAGCAGAGGGACGACGGGAATGAAGCAGCATTTAAGCTCACCCAAAAACTTCCCACCGATGCGACTGGTGCGCGGCAAGGGCTGATCACAACCATGTATCTCACGGAAGCCGAGTTTCAGTTGCTCGCGAATCTACCCGCGAAGATGCTCACGAAGACGCGCTGACTGGCCTCGTCCTGGCGGAAGCGGAGTTCAACTCGACAGAAGAGGCTTCTGCCTTATCGCTTCCGCCCTTCATTGTGCGCGAGGTGACCGAGGATCCCCGATTCACTGGAGACGAGTTGGTGCGGGCTTCAACAGAGGAACTAGAGAAGTTGCTGGCGGAATTCCGAATCAGGATATGAAGAAGAATTTCGGTTGGACAACTTTTGGTGGACAAGTTTCAGCGGGTGGACTCGCCCTTTGCGAAGGGGCGAATCCCATCCTCGCAGGTCTTTCTGCAGATCTACTCGTCGGACCTATTCTTCCGCCGCTTCCTTCGCGACGAGCACCTTCAAGTGCGTAGTCACGTCCTTGTGCAGCTTGATTGCGATCGTGAACTCGCCGACCGTCTTCAGCGACTCATGCAGCTGAATCTTCCGCCGATCAATGTGGAAGCCCTTTTTCTCGAGCGCCTCGGCGATATCGCTAGCCGTGACCGACCCAAATAGCTGATCATTCTCGCCCGACTTCCGCGTGAACGACACTTCCAGCCCGTCAAACTGCTTCGACAGCGCCTCGGCTTCCGACTTCTCTTTAGCCGAGCGCCGCACCGACGCAGCCTTCATCTGCTCGATAACAGTCTTGTTTCCGACCGTCGCTTCAATCGCCAGCTTCCGCGGCAAAAGAAAATTCCGCCCATATCCTTCCGCGACCTTCACCACCTCGCCGCGGTTTCCGAGCTTCGCCACATCTTCCTTTAGAATGACTTCCATTTTCGATGACTCCTTGATCTTGGTTGTTAGTCGTTCGTCGCTGGTCATTTGCAAGGCCGCAGAAGGGCCGGCCGCGTCGATCGCCCGCTAACTCCGAACGACTAAGGACCAACGACCAACGACTGCTCTTGAACCTACTGCGCCCGTCCTGCGAACGGCAGCAGTGCAATATTCCGAGCCTGCTTGATCGCCCGCGACAGCCGCCGTTGATGCGGCGTGCATACGCCCGTCAGCCGGCGCGGCGTGATCTTTCCGCTCTCGGCGACAAAC
>JBAWBE010000444.1:0-2688 GCA_049589635.1 Terriglobales bacterium | reverse complement strand
GTTTGTCGTCTTCTCTTCCTCTGGGAATACAACTCAAGCGACTCGTCCAGATTGGCATTGTCGTCGCCGATCTGGACCGCACTACACAGTTACTGACTTCCCTGTTCGGCATTGGTCCCTTTCGCTTTGTGGAGTGGCCGGATCGACTTGACTCCAAGTACCACTACCGCGCCGTCGAAGAGCACATTCGGATAAAGCAGGCATTCGTCCAATTGGGCGAAGTAGAGGTCGAACTGATTCAGCCCCTGGAAGGGCGCAACGGTTACCAGGATTTCCTCGATGAAACCGGCGGCGGAATTCACCATCTTCTATTTGAGGTTCCGGATATCGATCCGGTAATTCGGGAACTGGCGAAATCTGGCGTAACCGTGCTTCAGGACGGCACAGGTATTCGCCCCGGCACGCGTTGGGCTCTTTTGGATACACAGAAGTTACTCGGTTTTCTTATCGAATTGCGTCACCGTCCCGGCGAGTCAGATGGCACATCTATTCCCTGAACACCAAATAGAAAACCGCAATTGTGATTGAAACAAAGCGCATGCAGAAAGCAAGTACAACTCGCCTGAGGACGGCTATTGTGGGATGCGGCAAGGTCGCGGGCACTCACGCTCTCGCCTATCAGACGCTACCGAACTCGGATCTAGTAGCGGTATGCGACATCTCCCCAGAGCGCGCCCAAACATTCGCGGCCAGCCTGGGCGTGGGTGCCTATACCGATCTGGCAGAAATGCTGAAGAAAGAAAAAGTAAATGTGCTGTCGATCTGTACACAGCACACGCAGCATCCAGCCGCCGTCGAGATAGCCGCGACGGCTGGCGTACACGCAATCTCGGAAAAGCCGCTGGCAGTCGACCTGGCGTCCTGCGACCGCGCTATTGCTGCCGCACGCAAGGCTGGCATCAAGCTAGGCGTGATCAGTCAACGCCGCTGGTATGAGCCAGTCCTGCGAATGAAGGAAGCGATTGATGCCGGAAAACTTGGCAAGCCGGTACTCGCGATTGTGACCATGCTCGGATGGCGTGAACCAGCTTACTACCGCTCCGATCCCTGGCGTGGAACCTGGGCAGGTGAAGGTGGGGGCGTGGTAGTAAGTCAAGCCCCGCACTATCTCGATTTAATGAGCTGGTTTATGGGCCCCGCCGAGGAGTTACATGGTTATTGGGATACCTATAATCATCCTGGAATAGAGGTTGACGATACCGTAATAGCTTCCGTTCGTTTTAAAAGTGGAGGAATGGGCTCGATTGTCCTGAGTAACTCACAGCGTCCAGGCTTGTGGGGAAAGATTCACATCCACGGTTCGTCGGGAGCATCCGTGGGGGCCGAGACTGACAGCGGTTCCCCTTTCATCTCCGGCGTCACAGAAAAAATGGATCCCCCATTCAACGACATTTGGACCATCCCGGGAGAGGAAAACAACCTCGAAGCGTGGACTCGTGAAGACCGATCTCGCCCCTGGAACGTCATGACTCATTACCATCAGGTGCAACTGGCCGACTTTCTCGACGCCGTATTGGAAGATCGAGAACCGACGGTCGACGCCGAAGCGGGGCGTCGCGTAGTGGAATTATTCACCGCCGTTTACCGCTCGCAGCGCGAACACGCGCCGCAGAAATTGCCGCTGTCGCAATAATTTCGGGAGGCTTTCATCATGTCGGAACAGGTTCAGGCGGAGCAGATCTCGCAGGAACTACTTTTTACGTATTACAAGAAGATCCTCGAGCTCAGGCTTTTTGAGCTCAAAGTTCAGGAACTGTACCGCAACGCCAGACTTCCCGGATTTGTACACTTGTACGTGGGAGAAGAAGCTGTCGCCGTGGGTGTATGTTCCCATCTGGGGACGGAAGACTTGATCTTCAGTACGCACCGAGGGCACGGCCATGCGCTGGCGAAAGGTGTGCCTGCCAGAATTGTTCTCGCCGAACTTTGGGGAAAATCAACGGGAAGTTCAGGAGGGCGCGGCGGAAGCATGCACCTGTATGCGCCAGAATACGGATTTATGGGCACCAATGGAATTGTTGGCGCTCCGATCCCGCTGGCGACCGGGGCTGCCCTTAGCGCAAAGCTGAAAAAGAAGTCTCACGTTGTCGTTTGCTTTTTTGGCGATGGCGCCGTCAACAGCGGCTCATTTCACGAATCGGTCAATCTCGGCGCGGTTTGGAATTTACCGGTCGTGTATGTGTGTGAGAACAACTTATACGCGACAGAAATGGCCTTTCATCGAGCCACTAAGAATACTAATGTGGCTAGTCGTGCCGCAGCGTATGGAATGCTAGGCGTTCAGGTCGACGGGCAGGATGTAGTTGCGGTCCATGAAGTCGCGCAAGCAGCGATTCAACGCGCCCGCCAGGATGGCGGCCCTACCTTGATCGAGTGCAAGACTTACCGCTACGTCGGCCATCATGAAGGCGATCCCGGTACGGATTATCGAACTCGCGAGGAAGTTCAGCAATGGAAACAGCAGGATCCCGTTAAGCTCGCTCGCAAACGGCTGCTCGACTCGGGTGTCGGTGAAAAAGAACTAGAGGCGGCCGATCAGGAGGTAGAGCGACTTATCGATGAAGCGGTTGAATTCGCCGAGAAAAGTCCTGAACCATTGGCGGAATCCGTCAACGAGCATGTGTTTTAGCTGAGGAGAAGAAATGTCAGAGCAAGGCCGTGTGATCACCTACGGAGATGCAGGAGTTG
>JBAWBE010000443.1:0-4058 GCA_049589635.1 Terriglobales bacterium | reverse complement strand
GCGCTCCGCTTGCACGGCGCGATCTTTTTGCTGGAGCAAGTCCTCGGTCATGTGGTTGAAGGCCGCGGCTAATTCCCCTAGTTCGTCGTGCGAGTCGATTTCGACTTTGGCGGCTAGATCACCAGCGGCGACGCGACGCGCAGCATCGGCCAAGGAGACGACGGGCTTCGTGACGCGCGCTCCAAACCACACACTTGCGATCACGGCGACCAGGATTCCGAGGCCGCCCACCAGCATCGCGGCGGAAATGATGCGGCGCTGTAATTCGATGAGCGGACGGCGCGAGCTGCCAACCAGCAACACGCCCATCAGTGGCTGATTCGGGCTTGGTTGGCTCGAGCCTTGTTGCGTTAAGCTTTGTTGCGTTAATCCATGCTGATCGGGACCGTTAAGCGGGATCGCGTGAAATGTTTCGGCATCGGCGGCATCGCCGCTCCAGTGGATTGCGCCCTGCTCTTCCTGCCCGGTGCTGCGAACGTTTTCAACGAGAGGCGCGAGGCGATCGGCGCCGGCAGCGGGGCCGTTAAGGTCGAGCAGCAACTGAGGATTCCATTTCGCATCGAGGTTCTGGTACAGCAGAACGCGCGTGCCCGCCGGAATGTCGAGAGTGGCGAGAAATCGCTGATCGAGCCGTTCGCCGCCGATGACAAACAACGGTTCTTCGCCGATATGGACCCCGCGGATGGCAAACAGGCCGAGGGTTGGGCCATTGGGCAGGTCTTCACGTTTTAAGAACGCCCCTGTTGGGCCGGGCGACGCGGCGATCGCAGGCTCGTTGTATCCGAACTTGGCCTGCCACTGAGCTGAAGAAATGATGGTTCCCTGATGGTCGACGAGTTCGAGAAAGTCGAGTTGCTGCTGTTGGGCGAGCGTGCGGGCTTCGGCCGGAGAACTTGAGTCAGTCGCGATACTCGAGGACGAAGCAGCGGCGCGGTTGATGTCGAGCGCAATGCGCTGCACAGAGTCACTCGCGGCGATGGAATCCACTTTGCGTGCGATCTCCTGTCCGCGACGCTGGAATTCGGAGCGAAATTCGGCGGCAACCGCGTTCGCGCGATCCTGATTTGCCTGCTCAAAGGAATGTCGCATGGTGCTGTACACGGAAACAGACATCACGGCGACGCAGAACAGGATGGTCGCGGCGAACAGGAGCAGGAGTTTCTGGCGGAAGCTCATCGCGAGTCCTCCAGATGCACCGTGTCCAGCCAAAGGTCGGCGAGGTTCCAAAGGCCGAGCCTGTCCGGGTTCCAGGCGCGAACTCGCGGGCCAACCGCACTCGCCACGGGTAGATGGAAGAGCGGAATTATGGTGCTGCCTTCGAGCAGAGAATGTTCGGCCTGATAAAGGTCTTCCACCGAATTGCCTCGCAGCACGGCCTCAGCAAGAGAGAGCTCGCGTGCCGCCTCGCGAAGAGCGAGCGCGGGATCAGCGGTGATTAAGGCAATTCGAACGAGACGAATATCCTCCGCTCCAGACATCGACACCTGCACGGTAATGCCAACCTCGCGCGCGTTGAGAGCAATTCTTTCGGCGATGAGCTGGGACTGCGCATCGCGTGGGTCGTAACTGAGCGTGAGGGGCCGCGGACGCGACTCGGTGAGTAGAGTCTTCGCCCGCGGCAAATCAGGCTGGGTGGGGAAGACGACGCCGTAGCCGGTCATCCAGTTCGGCAGCATAGCTGCGGTTGGCTCGGCGGCGCCTTTGAGGAGAACAAACTGAATCGGCTTGCGGTCGATGGAAAGGGCGAGGGCCTCGCGCACGCGCGGATCTTGCGCGTTGCCTTTGGACGTGAAGACGAGCGCCATCAGTTCGACCGGGAGCGACGATGACCCGCGGCCGCGAGCCGGGACCGACGCGGCTTCCAGTGCCGCCTCGGGTGTTGTCTCGACCACGTCGGCCCGGCCAAGTTCGAGGGCGAGAGCCTGGTCGCGGAATGATTTTCCGAATTCGATTTCGACCCCGTCGATGAAGGGACGACCGGACCAGCACTCGTCGGATGAGACGAGTTTGAGAGATTTTCCTGGCTCAAAGTCCGTGACGCGGAACGGGCCTGTCCCGATTGGAATGCCGGCGGCGTTGCGGGTGATAAGGAGATTGGCCGGCAACGCGAGTTCGGCCAGCAGGGATGAAGCTGGGACGTCGGTGTCGATGGTTAGAGAGCCGCCGGTAATCGAGCTGTCGACCGAAGGGCTCGCGCTGGCGAAGGTTTGTGAGACTTGCACTTTCCAGTTCGGATGCAGCGCACCGAGAATCTGCGCGATGGCGGCGGGCGACGCGGCGGTTCCATCGTGAAACTTGACTCCTCGGCGCAAGGTGAATTGCCAATGACGCGAGGTCGAATCGCGTTGCCATGTCACCGCCAGCCCGGGATGCGGGCGGTCTTCGGCATCGACGCGGACGAGTGTGTCGCCAACGAGCGACAGAATGCGCGCGAGATCCCAGTAGCCGGCGGGGTCGGTAGGGGCGGGCAGGACGAGAGCGCTGGGCACCGATTGCATCGCCACGCGCAGAGTTCCGCCATAGTGTGGGCGCGTGGCCGCAGTCGCGATACAAGCGAGACTAATTAGCGCAAGTAACGGTAATGCGATTCGCTTCATACCAACCTGTATCTTCCCGTTTCACGATGGCGGTGGCGCCCATGCCGGTGGCATCGGACCAGAGCGCGGTGATTGGCCCGTCAAATTCGAGGGGCGCGCTGACAGCGACGGGCTCGCGATCGGGGATTTCGAATGCCCGCAGATTGTCGCTGTAAGCGCCGTGACTCGCATCGGCGGCGCCTGAAACGAGCAACTGGAGGCCTTGTCCGCAACCGGATCCTACAGCGGCGATGTCGCCTCCCCAGTGGGCGCCGCGGATGGCCTGATCGGTGATGCCGTCGATCACGTGAACTGAGCCGTCGACCGCAGCAACCGCCCAGAACATATAGCCTCCTCGGGGAAGAGCTGCGGCGGAATAAAAAGATGGAACGGTAGAGATTTTTCCGATACCGGGCGAGAGCGCTCCGGTAAAAAAGTTGCGAGTGGGCGCGTAGAAGGCGCGAATCATGCCAGAACCGCCTTCGTCAGCCGGAGAGTGCGATGTGACCGGGCTGGATATTAAGGGCCAGGGGTCGTCGCTGGACGAGCAGGTAATCGTCAGTGGAGTGGAAGTGCTGGAACGGCAAAATGTTCCGGGGAGGTAGGCATCGAAGAAATGATCGCGGCTGAGGATCAAGCGGCCGCGAAGATCGCGCGGGAGGGCGCGGGGAGTAATGATGGGAAGCGAAGTTTCAGACTCCCAGCGTCCGGATTGCCAATGATAGAAGGCGGCGCGGCTGGCATCGAGGACTAGCAGGCGCGACGATGAGGACAGGGCCCCGCTCACCCTTGCTGCTTCAGAACCATCCATGAGCACGGCGTCGAGGATTGGCTGCTGCTGCGCGAAAAGCAGGGTCTTCTTGAGCGTTATAGGAAAGGCGACAGCTAGCGACGCGTCGCTGCGAGGCGCGGACGCGAAGACTACGCGCGGCTGATCTGGTCCGACGGCAATTTCCGCGGTCCACACATATTCGCGAAGACTCTCGGAAAGCAATATGTTGACCGTGCCTACGGCCTGATCGGCGGCCACGATGTGAACGCCCTGGGCACGAAGTTCGGCCTGGAGCACGCTGCGTACTTCGCGGACGGATTTTTCATCGAGTGAGGAGCGGTTCGTGACCTCGAGCGCGATGGAGCCCGGCCCGGTGGCGAAGGCGATGCGATCGGCCAGTTGACGAGCTGTGTCGCCAAGGTTCGCCGCAAACAATTCTGCCGCAAAAAATAAAGAGGGAAGAAAAAGCAGGCACGAGATCAGCCAGAGAGAAGCTCGTGATTCCAGCCGCAGACGGCGTCGCATGCGCGCTCGCATTGTTTGAATAAAGTGATTATAGATCGCGCTTGTTGAAAAGTTTGACCTTCTCGGCTAGCGACGTGACGTCATGGATGCCGGGGTAGAGAGTTCCGGCCAGAGCGCCGCGGGTCTGGCTGACGCGGACGCCGCCCATACCGGCAGGCACAATCACGATGGCGGCCGAGATGAGC
>JBAWBE010000442.1:0-3451 GCA_049589635.1 Terriglobales bacterium | reverse complement strand
CCAGTTGGGACTGGTAATCGCGTCGGTCTCAATTCGCCGGTACTCCGCCGAAAACAGCAAATCCGATCGCGGCCGATAAATCACGTTCGCGAATCCCGAATGATTCCTTGCCAATACCACCGGTCCGTAGGAATAGGGAGCCGGAAAAAATTCCAGATCCCTGGCAAACGGATTATCCAATCCAAACGCCGCATTGAACTCAAGCTTCGTCGTTGCACGATATTTTAGCTGGGTCCATCCCCCGACCGTGTTCACTCCGATCAATTGCGTGTAGGGCTCGCCCGGTTCGTCGTTGTTGAACAGTACGCTCTGCCCCAGACCGCCATACAACCCGCCCAGCGCCTTTCCGCGATAGAACTTTCCGCTCACCGAAAACTTCGATCCGAGCGGCACTTCCAAATCGCTCATCACTGCCCAGCCGTCCACATTCCTGCCATATCCATAGTCCTGACGGCTATAGTAGCCACCCACCCCGAGCCTCAACGGCTGTCCGGAAATATCATGCGTCCACGCGATCCGCGATCCATAAGCCGGCTGCCGCGACGCTTCTCCCGGTCCCCCTTGCCGATACGTCCCGAATGCCGGCACCTCCCCGCTTACCGGATCGAGGATTCCTCCCTGGAGCAGCACGTTCGACGACTCGCTGACATTGAATCTGTGTTCTACCCTTACCTGCGGGATCCAGCCCCACAGGTTACCCGCGTAAGAAAGCGCTGGCTCGGCCAGCGATGCAAATGACGTCGGCGAATTCGGAGAAAAGAAAATCGCATCCTGTCCCACCACTACCGACGTATTTTCCCAGTCCATATGCATAGTCGCCGTGCGCAACCGCATCAGGCCCGAGTCGATTCCGTTCGGCTCCGACGGAAATCCGCCCGCTAGGTCCAGTTGCAAATCGGCCCGCGTCCGCGCTCCAGCGACTCGCGGCCCGAAAACCTCAAACCCAAGTTCCGACTGCCGCAAGGTCGCGCCAAAACTCCCACCCGACTCGCCCGGCTGTCGCCCATACGCCACTTCCGGCAGATCGATGTTGTCAACCACGCCCTGATTGCTGAACAGATTCATCAGCACGATGCCGGAAATCTTCATCCGATACTTCGATGCACTCTCCACCTTCGTCTGATACTGATCGTCTACCTTGCCGGCAAGCAGATCGTATTCCTCATCCAGTGTCGCTGCGCGGCCCGATTTCCTTTGACCCTCCTGTCCATTCGTCGGCGAACTTTGCTCTGGCAAATCTTGCCCTGGCGACGTTTGCTGCGACGAAGCCTCCTGTGACGAGTTATTGTCCTGCTGTCCAACCGAGGGCGAAACTTCAATCGCACTAGCAGCCGTGCGCACCACCGCCTCCAGCAGCTCAGGCTTCTGATTCTTCGATGCCGCCCGCATCTCGTCGAGCTGCCGACGCAGCTCCCGTGTCTCCGCATGAGAGCGCTCCGAATCCGCCCGGATCTCGGCCACGGATGTCCGCAGTTCACGCACCTGATCGCTCAACTCGCGCAGCGCCTGCGACAAAGCCTGATCGGATGACACCGGTTGTACAGACGGATGTACGGACGGATGGCCAGGCGACAGTGGAGAAGTCTGTTCGGAAGACGACGTCGCGGAAGCATGCGCCCCACCCATCCCGTTCTGCGCGGACCCCGCCCCACAACACAACATAAGGAGCACCAACACAAAAAATATACGGAAGGGAGGCGCCGAGGCAGGTAGAGCCGTCCTAAAACTCGGCCCGCGTGAACATCCGACACGGTGATCTTTCACACGACGATCGTTATTGATATCCCCGTTCATATCCCCTCCACCCGGGCACAAGAATCTTCTTAACTTGAAGGATTAATCGCTGGTCAACAATGGACTCTACAAAACCGATGAGCATGAGCACGAACGATGACTGTCAGGCCCACTATAGCCGCGACGCGGCGAAAGAATTCAGCCCGCGCTGTGCTTGCCGTTCTCCTGATCAAAGATTGCAAGCTGCGAGCGTAAATGGAGAAAACCTAAATCAAAACGCCAAACGCCGCAGTGCCGCGACGAACAATCCTCGCGCGCACCTCTCAGCCCTCGACTTTCAGCCCTGGATCAAGAGCTCCTCAGCCGGGACCTGGCCTCCGCCAAGCCCAGTCGACTTCTCTTAGCCGCTTCCCCTGGTTCAATTCCCTGGTTCACTTCCTACAGTTCGCTCCCCCTGGTCAACTACATCTCGTGTTTTGCGGCCAGCGCATCCTCCGGCGCGGAAGCCATCGGCAGAGCGATCAGGAATGTCGTTCCCGCAGTCGAGGTCCGCTCCATCGCCACCTCGCCACCGTGGTCCTGCACAATCTTCTGTACCACGGTCAGCCCCATGCCCGTCCCGTTCTCTTTTCCGTAGCTCACAAATGGAGCGAACAACTTCTCCCGCACCGCCTCCGCGACTCCCGGCCCGTTATCCTCGACTCGAATCTCCAGTTTCTCTCCCACGCGCCGCAACCCGATATCAATCCTACCGCTGTCCCCCGGCACCGCCTCACAGGCATTCAACAGCAAATTCAACAGCACGCGTTCCAGCTTTTTGAAGTCGAACCAACCCTCGGTCAGCCCCTCGGTAGAAATTCGAATTCGCACCCGTTGAAATTCCGGATGCGCCCTCACCGACTGCACCGCCCGATCCACCGCCGACCTCACATCTCCATAAGATGGCCGCAACGATTCCCGCGTCCGCGAAAACTCCAGCAGAGACTCGATCAAATCCGTCATCTGATTGACCGCGACTCGAATCTCCGCATACAAGTCCTCGCGCTGCGCGGGCGTCAGTTTGCTCTCGCAAAGAAACTCGGCATTCGCTACAACCGCCGCCAGCGAATGCCTCAGATCGTGCGAAATCGAACTCGCCATCCGCCCAATCGTCGCCAATCGTTCCGCATCCAGCAACTCGCGCTGCGTCTTCTGGAGATTCGTTCGCATCCGGTCGAACGTCCCGGTCACCTCCGCGACTTCATCTCCACCATGCGCATGCAAGGGAAACGCAAAATTCCCGTGCTCGAGCGCCCGCACACCCTGCACAAGGTTTTCCAGCGGCCGCGTGAACGTGCTCGATATCACAAACACCAGCATCGTCCCAGCCAGCACCGCCGCCAGTCCCAGCCCCAGCAGTAATTCGTTCAAGCTGCTCAAAAAGCCGGTCGCCTGATCGAACGATTTCAGCACCCACAAATTCAGAGCCTGAGAGCCGGTACCACCGATCGCCGCAGGCAACTCCACCGAGGTCGCAAGGAACCGCTCGTCGCCGAGCCGAATCTGGTCCGGTTCGCGCGGGCCGGCCGTTCCCATGCGCGGCGCCACGTGGAGCAACTCCGCTTCCTGCGCCGGTTTCAGCGTGCTCCGTACGACCGAGTCCCCATATCGAAACGCGACCTCGCTCGCCGAGATCCGGCTCAACTCGCGCGCAAACCGGTCGTCGATCTCATAGCCC
>JBAWBE010000441.1:0-20155 GCA_049589635.1 Terriglobales bacterium | reverse complement strand
GAGCCGCACTATGACCAAATGAAAAAAAGGGGCAGCACGAAGCCGCCCCCCTATGCGAGCGATTCGGTCTTCACTCCTCGCTCTTCACTCTTCAGTCTTCACTCGAGGCTCTTCACTCTTCACTCTTCGCTCTTCACTCAAGGTTTTGCATTGCTGTGCAGCGAGGCCTCGGCATCGGCAACCTTGATATCCGTGCCAATAGCAATACCGAAGACGTTTGCCTGATTGACCTCCAGTTCGACCATTCGAATTTCAATACTGTTTCTCTTCTGGATCACGCGGTGCAGCCACAACGTGCCAAGACCCGCGAGATCTACCTGTGTGTTCGGGGGAGGATTCGCTCCGATCTCGGGATGACCCGCGACCGCAAGGTTCGTGAAGGCCGATCCGTCGCTAAAAGTAAAGGTTGTGCCATCGCTGGTCGATGCCCCCGCGCTCGCCAGTATGACGTCCGCTGTGACCGTAGCGCTCAGAATGTTCAGCGCCTCCACGGTGGAAGTAGTCTGGCTTTGCGCGAGGGACGGCGTCACGTCACCTTCCGCTGTGTCAGTGATGGTTCCCGAAGTCGCCAGCGGACTCAAATTTACCGACGCCACCGAATTCGTTTTCACCTTGCCATCGTTTCCCATACAGCCCACGCTGGCCGGAGCGGTCGCGGACGATGTTACGAGATGGGCTACATTCACCTTGGTTCCAAATGCTGTCCCATCCAGCACTCCCGGTCCGCTTACTTCCGCCAACCCGCTGTGCGCATCCGCTACGATGATCTGTGTATTGAGCGGAATACCCAGCGCGTTCTTGGTATTGATATAAACGTGGATCATGTTCACAGTTAGCCCTGCCTTTTCCTTCTTCGATAAGGGAATTTGCTCGTTCAGCACGACGTAACCGAAGAGCGGCAGGGCGATAGTAGTGTTCGGCGCCGGAGTGCCCGTGATCGGTATTCCCAGCACCACCAGATTGACGAAGTTTGAACCGGCCGCACTGCTGCCGAGAGTGCCGCCGGTATCGCTGGTGGTACTTACAGCCATGACTTCATCGGCTGTAATCGCACCTGCCAGCAAGTTCACCTGATGAACGTCCGAAGTGCCAGTCGCGGCCGTGGCGCTTGTAGTTGCGCTCGTATTAATAACTCCCGTGGCCGCGAGCGGGGCCCCATTTACTGTCAGTACCGTTTTTTCTTTCGAAGCGTTTTCTTCCGGCGTGCCGCATCCTCCGCCGACACTCACTGCCGCCGTCTTACCCAACTCCACCGTCTTTCCTACAAAAGCATAGGTACCGTAACCGCCAGCCTTGAACAATAACGTTTGATCTTGAGCCCATACCGGCGCTGAAGTAGCTATCAGAATTAACATAGCCCACAGCAGGTGGGCCAAAAGAGTCGAACTTCTTTCCTTTCGTGGCATAAAACCCTCCTGGAAGTGCTATTAAGAACCCTGCTTCATGACAAAGGGCGAACCCTTCTGGGTCGAATCTTTTAGCACGAGTACCGTAGGCCGTTCATTAGGGTCATCGCCCCATTCTTGAAGGGACAGTGCCGTATATCGCAGAGCTTTGCGATATATCGTAAAAACTCTTCCTTAATCTTCTTCATATGATGTCGGCTGGCCTACAGACTGCAATTTGAGTAGAATGTCTCTACGCTGTTTCGCAGGGCTGCGGTTACAACTTGAGGGTAGCGACGTTTCACCGGACTTGGTCTGTCGTGCTTGCGCGGAACGTAAGGTTGCAAACTGTTATTCGACGGGGTCTCGGTCCAACTTAGCTTTAGTTACGTGCATCAGAGTTAGTCATCCACCGAGAACGTGGGCTTGGTGCGGCGGCCGTAGTCGAATCCAGTAAAGGGAAATTTACAAATTAAACACTGGCGCTCGGACAGTGGAATAGGCCAGCCCAAGCGATACGCCTGTTATTGTCTTCCCAGATAGTGATAAGCCGCTCTGCCGTCATTTCGGTTCGAAAGCATTTGGTAGCGCGAGCGTAATTATTATGAAGTCCAATCAATCTCCCCGTTTCATCGCTGCCCTTGTGTCGGGCATACTCGCGGTCGCAGGCGCGCAGTCGACCGATTCCCATCAATCCGCGTCCGATCGAAGGACCACAGCTCGTTTCAACCAATCCCCCCTCACGGTTGCGCCCGCCGTTAAGTTCGCGCTTCCTGTGAGCTACGCATCGGAGGGATTTTTCGCCACGTCGGTCGCGATCGCGGATCTCAACGGCGATGGCAATCCGGACATTGTCGTGGCTAACTCGTGCCAGACCGGCAGCAACGGTGAGAGCAATTGCAGTGCAGGCGGCGCGGTCAGCGTTCTGCTCAGGAACAGCGATGGCACGCTCCAGTCCTCCGTGAGCTACAACTCCGGCGGCGCAGCAGCCCTGTCAGTCGCGATTGCGGACCTCAACGGCGACGGCCGCCCCGACATCGTGGTGGCCAACCAATGCATCAGTACCTCCAACTGTAGCGGTGGCGTCGTAGGCGTTCTGATCGGTAATGGCGATGGGACTTTCCAGCCAGCGGTCACTTATGCCGCCGGGTACGGTCCCCAGGCGGTTGCGGTTGGAAATCTCAACCCTAACGGTCATCCTGCTGTTGTCGTGGCCAACCAATGCATGGCCGCCGGCAATTGCACCGTCGGCGGAGTCAGTGTGCTGCTCGGTAACGGCAACGGTACGTTCGGTGCGCCCGCCACTTACAGTTCGGGAGGGCAAGACGCTGACGCTGTCGTCATCAAAGACATCAACGGTGACGGTTTGCTCGACGTCGTCGTCGCTAACCAGTGCGTCACCAAGTCTAGTTGCAAGACTGGCGGAATTGGTGTGCTACCCGGCAACGGCGACGGCACGTTGCGAACGGCATCCACTTACAGCTCCGGTGGCTTCAGCGCGCTTTCCCTTGCGGTCGCCGATGTCAATGGCGACGGTCAACCAGACGTCGTGGTGACCAGCCTGTGCGGCCAAAGCGCGAACTGCGTCAATGGCATAGTCGGCGTCCTTCTGGGGAATGGAAACGGCCTCTTCAGGCAGGCTGTAACGTACAGTTCCAGCGGCTACGGCGCCAGTTCCATTGCGATCGGCGACGTCAATGGCGACGGTATCCCCGACCTCGTCGTCGACGACATTTGCAAGACCATCTCGAACTGTGCCAAGGGCGGGATTAGTGTCCTGCTCGGCAGCGGCGGCGGAACATTCCAGACGCCGATTATTTACAGCTCCGACGGATACAATGCCACGTCTGTCGCTCTTGAAGATGTGAATGGCGACAGCAGACCGGATATTGTGACCGCCAACTATTGTTCAACCAAAAGCGCCTGCAACGGAACCGTTGCCGTACTCCTGAACACTACCCAGATCAAAACCACGACCGCGATCGCATCGTCCACGAATCCTTCTTCGCTCAACCAATCGGTAATGTTTACGGCCACGCTGACTTCCTCCCCGTCGGTTCCGGACGGCGAGCTCGTGACTTTCTATCAGGGCTCAACCGTTCTCGGCACGGCACCCGTCGCAAGTAATGTCGCGAATTTTACGGCGTCCTTCTCGAAGGCCGGCACCTACACCATCAAGGCCGCGTACGCCGGCGACGCCTTCCATAAGAAAAGTTCCGGGACAGTGAAGCAGGTCGTGAACCAATAGCGACCCTAGCCCGCCGCCGTTGTGGAATCGCTCACACCGTAAAATCGCTTGAAATTGGAATTCTCCCAAAGTCGCCATTCCGGGGCCGCTCCTCGGCACACTAACTAGAAATGTCGGTTTCGTACAGTGCACTACTTACTTCTGCAATAAGTTCATACAGTATTATATTTAGCTTGACATCCCACATGAAAGTGCTAACATCTCGCGCCAAGCAAGATCACATATGCTTTCGAGCCGTCTCGACGCCGCTCGATCGTTATGAGTGGGCCCCGTGCCGTTCGCGCAAAGGCCCAACCCGCAGCCGGATCGTGGACAGTTTCGACTGCTAGGCAATGCGGGAACTCAACCAGAATGTGAGACGCGGGTCTCTGACTTTTGTGGCTAGGACCGTCTGTATCAGGACCGCGCGTTGCATGCTTCCTCTTCGATCTGTTGACCTCTAGAGAAAGCTAACCTCTACCACTATCGTCTGAATAACCTTCGGGAAAGTTCTGTCTCTTGTGTAACTACAGGATAGGACTGCGGCATTGTGTTCCCCGGACAAGTCGATCTTAGGCATAGCACTCGGATCGACGAGTGGGGTTCGGGGACAATCAGGAGGCAAATAGAAGACAACACGCCTACTAAGTCTAAGGAGGAGTCGTGATCAAAACGAAAATCGCATCAGTTCTGCCGTTGATGCTGCTATTCCTCGCCGGAATAGCGTTGGCTCAAACCGACCCTGGAGTTCAAAGTGCCAGCCGCGGGACGGGCGCAACCATTATCAATCCTGGAAATGACCCGAACGGCTTCACCGCCTTCTTTCAGGACGGTCTTACTCGCTTCCAGGAAGTAGAAACCGTTTCCGGCTCCGCCAATGTCGGCCTGGGACCACGCTTCAATTCGAATAGCTGCAGTTCATGCCATGCGCAACCTGCGGTCGGTGGAACCGGCGCCGCCACCAATCCTCAATTCTCGTTCGTCAATAACGGTGTCGCTCCCGGCAATACGACACCATCCTTCATTACGGCCAACGGTCCAACCCGTGAAGCTCGGTTTCCATTTTTCTTTAACCCTAACGGATCGGTCAACACCAACGCTCCCAATGGAGGGGTGGAGGATCTTTTCACAATTACGGGCCGTTCCGATGCTGGCACGTGCACCAGCGCCACCAACCTTCCTCAGCCCAGCTTCGCTGCCGCAATTTCGGCGAACAACATTATCTACCGCATTCCCACGCCGACCTTCGGCTCGGGTTTGATGGAGAATCTCGACGACTCAACTCTCCTGATCAATCAGGAGAACAATCTAAACAACAACTTTGGTATCGCCGGCTCCTTCAACCACAACGGCAATGATGGCACAATCAGCCGTTTTGGCTGGAAGGCTCAGAATAAATCGCTGCACATCTTCACCGGAGAGGCTTACAACGTCGAAATGGGGATCACTAACGAGTTATTCCCCCAGGATCGCCCCCTACCGGGAGAAGACCAACTCGCAACCGGGTTACCGTCGAGTTGTCTGGACCTCTCTGGAAAGGGCTACCCAGAAGATACATCCAACCCAAAGTCGACGCCCAACGCAGCAGTTCTTGACGACGTCTCAGCGTTTGCCAACTTCATGCGCTTCTTGGCTCCTCCGCCCCCCGGTGGAGTCGTGCTGAATGGACAGCAAGTCTCCGGACAAACGATTTCCACCGGCGCCTCGTTGTTTAGTTCGATTGGCTGCGCAACCTGCCACAATCCAACGCCCGGAACGACGCAAGTGTCAAACTTCGCTCCAGCGTTAAGTAAAGCCCCGGTGCCTGCATACTCGGATATTGAGATCCATCACATGGGCAATGGCTTGGCCGACAATGTCTCGCAAGGTGGCGCGGGCGGCGACCAGTTCCGCACCGCTCCTCTATGGGGTCTCGGACAGCGAATCTTCCTGCTGCACGATGGCCGCACCTCCAACCTGATTACCGCAATTCAGGATCATGCGAGCCATGGCAGCGAAGCTACCACAGTTGAACAGAATTTCTTCGACCTCAGTCCCACCCAGCAGCAGGAGGTGCTCGACTTTCTCCGTTCGCTGTAATGATTTCCTGCAATAGTTAGCTGGAATGGCTCGCTGTGGTGATTGGCGACGAGGCTTTGCTGGCGAGATACACACTTATCTCGCCAGCTCTTTCAGCTGTATAAGAACAGCGCAATAATAACTGCGAAACAGGTTATGACGGGTATCAGACGCTCATCCGCCTGAACATAACCTAACGGTACTCACGTCTCGGAGAAGAGTATGTACGGTCGATTCTTGCGTTTCTCGATGATTGTCGCCTGCTGCGTGTTTTGTTCGTTCTGCTGTGAAGAGATCGAAGCCCAAACGGCCGCCAGGGGCGGCGGCGACTTTTCCAACGACATGCAACCACTGACCAAGGTGCCGGAGGGCGTGATCCTCGTAAAAGGCGCGTGGTCGAGCGCCAGCGACTCCGTCACTCCGCTTCCAGAAGGCGGGACCGTGACCAATAACGTCTTTAACAACCAGTATTTTGGGATGAGCTACACCCTGCCTCCCGGTTGGGCTGAGACCTACCAGGGACCACCGCCGTCGGATAACGGTCGCTATGTGCTGGCTCAGATCGGACCCTCCGACACATATAAAGGACCGACTCGCGGGCATATCTTGATCAGCACGCAGGATATGTTCTTCACGCGTCAGCTCGCAGCGAATGCCCTCGAACTTATCGATTACATGAAAGACAACCTGCAGGCGGACTACCGAGTGGAGCTAGCCCCGACCGATCTTAAGGTCGCCGGCCGCTCCTTCCGCTTTTTCGCTTATAAGTCTCCGGCGGCGGATTTGCACTGGTATGTCGTCGCCACCCAAATCCGCTGCCACGCCATAGAAATCGTTCTAACCAGCCGTGACACAAAATTGTTGGAGAGCCTGCTTCTCGACATGAACAAGATGAAGGTTCCCGACGAGGCCAGCCCCACCGCTGGGGGCGGAGGTGGCGCTTTTCCAGTGTGCCTGAAGGATTATGCTCGCGACGAAAACTTGATTACCAGGGTTGATCCGGTATTCACCGAACGTTCCTTTAATCCTGTTCCCGTGCGCATCATCATCGATAAAGCGGGCAAGGTAAAACACATTCATTTCCTCAGTGCATTTCCCGGCCAGGCGAAAGTGATTACGGACGCTCTGGGGAAATGGAAGTTCAAACCCTATCTGCAAAACGGCCATGCGGTCGAAGTCGAGACCGGCATCATGTTTGGTCACGCTCCTTATCCAACGGGGCCTGCTGCCGTGGGCTTAGCCATCGAATGACATTCGCAGAGACATTCGCAGAGACGTTCGCAGGAACTTTCGCAGAGACGTTCGCAAATATGATCGGTCGCAGATACAAGGCGTTCTTGATTCTTGCCGGCTTGATTGCTACCTGCATGACAGCGGCGCGGGCGGCAGACACGATCACCGGGGTCGTGCGCAATCAGACGCGGGGCCAGGCCGCAGTTGGCGACGAAGTCATTCTTCTGCGGCTGAATACTGGCAGTCAAAATCCGGGCGATCAAAGTCCCATTCATCTGAATCAAAGTACGCAAGAAGAGGCTCGCGCCACCACCGATGCGCAAGGATCATTTGCCCTCAGCGTGCAATATCCCGGCGCCCCACACCTGCTGCGCGTTGTTCATCAGGGCGTCGATTACGATCGGCCGGTTTCCGCGGGTGATGGGAACACCGTCGACGTATTCGACGCGACGGCCAGGGTACAGGGCATAAGCGCCACTGTTGAGATTCTCCGCATCGGAAGCAACGGAAACTCGCTGCACGTTTGCGACATGATCGAGATCCGCAATGATTCCACCCCGCCGCGCACACAGTCGGGTGATCGCGCGTTCGAAGTTTACCTGCCTACGCATGCGAGGATCGATTCCGTGTTGGCGGCATCTTCGGTCACAAGTTCTTCCGCGGGCTCAGGCACTGGCTCAAGCGCTGGTTCTCCAGCCGCAGTTCCAGCAACCGCCGCCATCACTTCCGCGTCGCCGGTGCCGGGCGAACCCGGACACTACAGCGTGCGCTTCCCCTTAAAGCCGGGGGCCACTAAGTTCGCGTTCAATTACGACCTGCCGTACGATGGCCATGCCACGTTTCGCCCAAGGAGCATCTACCGGCTCCAGCAGTTGGCGGTCATGATTCCGCCGACCATGAGATTCACCTCGCGTTCTTCCGCCTTTCTGATCCTTCATACCGGCAACGACCGCTATCAAGTGGAGGCGGCCAACCTGCTACAAGCGGGAGCAGGTCCCGAGTTTGAGATTTCGGGATTAGGCGCGCTTCCCGCGCTGCGAGCGCAATCTCAGGCTTCGCCGAAGCCGCCGATGGCGGCTCAATCCGTTCCCTCGGTTTCTGCCTCAAGCAGTCCCCGAAGCGCAGCACCGTCAGCAAACGATCTGAATTCAATTCCTTCTTCCGGGATTCCTGCTCATTCCTCCCAAATGAGGTCGCAGCCAACATCGCAGTTGCCAAGGTCGCTGTTGGCGATCAGCGCCATCGCCTTTTGCGGCTTCGCACTCTTGCTCTGGCGCGGATATCGTCTCTCACGTAATGAAAGAATGCTATCTAGCGAAAGAATGAGAGCTGCACGAAAGCCTGCTTTGAAATCTGAAGACGGTGCGAATGCCATAGCGCCTCCGGCAGAAGTCTTCAGGTTAGAGCTGCTTCGGCTTGAAATCGATCGGTCGATCGGTGCTGTCACCGGCAAAGAATACGCCGCAGCCAAAGAGGCTCTTGAAGAAACTGTCAAACGGGCGTTGGCGCGAACCGGAACCGGCTAGCGATCTACCCTTCAACAGCTGCCTGGGCGGAAAACATAAAGCAATCAGAACATCGATCGAACATCGCGATACACCCTCGGCCACCGCAACCCTCTGCTAGAATACCGGCATTCCGATGGGGGATGAATGTTCCGAATAGTCGCCAGAAATATCGCCAAAAATGCTCTGTTCATCGCGTTCGTAATCGCGCTCGCAGCGTCAGCCTTCGCAAAGGACTCCGCCGATCCTCGTCTCAAACACGCCTTCCGTTCTCCCGAAAAGAACGGCTGGACCTACGTTCACCTCCAGGGCACACCCGCCGAGATCGGCTTTCAGCACGGCTATCTGCTCTCGGCTGAAATCGAAGACACGCTCAAGGTTTTTACGTTTGAAACCACGCACGACAATAAGAAAGACTGGCAATTCTTCCGCGATGCCGCCCGCAACATGATGTGGCCGCGAATCGAGCCAGAATACCGCGAGGAGTTACAAGGCATTGTCGATGGCGCAAATGCGAAAGGCCTCAAAATCGATGTCTGGGATGTGGTCGCGCTCAATGCCGCAATGGAGTGGGAATATTACGTCAAGCAATACAACAAAGAGAACGCCGTGCAAAGCACTGCCACTCTCGTAGCGCCCGAGCATTGCAGTGCCTTCGTGGCCACCGGCAGTTATACCAAAAACGGCAAAATCGTAATCGCACACAACAACTGGACAAACTACATAGACGGCGCGCGCTGGACGATCGTCTTCGACATCGTTCCCGAGAAGGGGTATCGCATGTTTATGGATGGCCTGCCCGGCTTCATTCACAGCGGCGACGATTTCGTCGAAAACTCCGGCGGCATCGTGATCACGGAAACAACAATCGGCCACTTCAATGGCTACGATCCGAACGGCATTCCGGAGTTCGTGCGTGCCCGCAAAGCCGCGCAATACTCCAACTCGATCGACGACTTCGCCCGCATCATGAAAGACGGCAACAACGGCGGCTACGCCAACAACTGGCTGCTCGCCGACATCAAAACCAACGAAATCGCCAGCCTGGAGCTTGGTCTTAAGAATGTGACGCTTGAAAAGAAGACAGACGGTTATTTTGTTGGCTCAAATTTTCCGGTCAACGAAAATCTGATCCGCGACGAAACCGACTTTGACCCGAAAGATCTGAGCATCAGCGCCAACGCTCGCCATGTGCGCTGGGAACAGTTGATGGCCGAAAATAAAGGCAAGATCGATATCTCGGCAGCCGAACGTTTTATGGCCGACCATTACGATACGTACACCAAAAAAGACGAGGCCGACGAGCGCACGCTCGACGGCCACATCGATCTCTCACCGCGCGGCTCTCTGCCCTGGCAGCCGCCGCACGGCAACGCCGGCGCCGTGCAAAACAAAGTCGCCGACGCCAAGATGATCGCGCACATGTCATTTGCCGCCCACGCCGGACACGCCTGCGGCATGAACTTCAGTGCCGGAGAGCAGTTGCGGGAGCATCCCGAATTCAGCTGGGAGGAAGGCGTCCTCCGCGACATGGACGCCTATCCGTGGACAAAGTTTTCCATCGCGAAGTAATCGGCGCTGGAAACTACTGGCATCGGGCGCAGATTTCGCCTACGAAGGCTTCTGCTTGGTGTTCTTCGATGCGCGACCTTTCGCAGTCCGGGTGGTCGAGGCTGGTTTCAACTTCGCTTGCCGTTGATGCTGGCTCTTGGCTGCCTGCGGCTGGGCCGAGTGAGCCGTTTGCGCGGTTGCAGGAGCCCACGGGTCGTACCACGTCGGATCCATTTCCTGCTGCCCGTAAGCGGGGAGCAGGAATGTCCCGAACATCATGGCAAATGACATCGCGATGAATATCAAAGGCTTGCGTGGTCTAGAAGAATTCGGACTAGAAAAACGCGGACTAGAATTAGATTGCATCATTGGACTTCCTCCTCGAACTCAACAACATGCTCGCGATTGTGCGTCGAATCGCGACACAAGTCCATGGAGCCAGACTGAAGCAATCTGAAGCGGTCTGAAGATCTGGGAGGAAGATTCGTTCTTATCGAACTTTGTTTTTATGGAGCTTCGTTTCTATAAACGCCGCCCTTAAAGTTTGGTGAACAGCGAACGACGAATTGCGAACAGCGCCTTTTAGCTCACCGCCTTATTCCGAAACTGCCGCAGCCCCACAAAAAGCAGCAAGATATCGAACACCGTCAACGCCACCAGCACTGCCGGAAGCCACAGATGCGGAAACTGCGGCACCAGCGTGGCTCGCAAGCCCTCGCTCGCATACACCAGCGGATTAATAAGGACAATCTTCGCCAGGATCGGAAACTTGGCGAGCGCGCTCCAGGGATAATACGTACAGCCGAAAAATATCATCGGCGTCATCACCATGCTGAACATCAACCCGATGTGCTGCTGATTAACGCTACATCCGAGCGCGAGGCCACCGCACGATGAAAAGCCAGCAACCAGCAACGTGATAACGAAGAACAAAAGCGGACTCGCGATGTGCAATTCCAGACCGGGCCGCAGAATGATCCATGCCAGCGGAATCACCAACAATCCTGCCACCACCGCCTGAATCAGTCCGGCCACAACCTTCTCGATCGCGACCCATGAAATATCGATCGGCGCCAGCAGCCGGTCTTCAATCTCGCGCGTGAACTGGAACTCCGCAATCAGCGGCATTGCTACTGCCCACACTCCCGTGAACACCATGCTGATGGCCATGATTCCGGGCAGCAGCAGGCTCTTGTAAGCGGCCGGCATATAGCCGCTGCCCACCATCACGCGCCCAAAAATAAAGACGAACAACAGCGGCTGCAAGAATGTTTGCAGAATGAGTGGAACCACATTCCGCCGCGCCACATGCGCGTCGCGACCGAGCAATGCAAAAAATGCCTTCCAGTTCATTCGCGCAAACTCCTACCCGTGTGGTGCAAAAACAGGTTTTCCAGGCTCGGCTCCGAGATGTGTACGTCCGACAACTCGACTCCAAGCGCCGCCGCTGCATTCACAATTTCAGGGATCAGCGAACCTCCGCGCCCGGCATAAACATCCACTCCGTTCTCGCCGACTGCCCTAACTTCGGTTACCCCCGACAGTACTCCAAGCCTCTCCAACAACTCCGCAGGGTAACGTCCAAATCGCAGCCGCAACAAATATCCCCCGGGAATCGACGCCTTCAACTCCTCCGGCGTCCCCTGCGCAATAATCTTTCCGTGGTCGATGATCGCCAGTTGCTGGCACAAAGTGTCGGCCTCTTCCATGTTGTGCGTAGTCAGCAATATCGTCCGGCCCTTCTGGTTGTATTCGCGGATGATCTCCCAAAGCAGCAGGCGGGTTTGCGGATCAAGCCCCACGCTCGGTTCATCAAGAAACAAAACTTGCGGATCGTGCATCATGGCCCGCGCGATCGACATGCGCTGCATCATGCCACCGGAAAATCCACGCACCAGTTGATCCGCGCGATCCGTCAGCTTGAAACGCTCCAGCAGAGTTGTCGCACGCTCCGAACGCTCCTGCGAATTGAGTCCGAAGTATGCCCCGTGAAAGGTCAGAATCTCGCGGGCCGTGAGCGAGAAGTCCAGATTCGGCCGCTGCGCCACCACTCCAATCCTCCGCTTGGCAGCCGTCTGATCGCGCCACACATCATATTCGCCAATCCATGCGGACCCGCTCGTAGGGCGGACGCGCGTGGTCAGGATTCCGACCGTCGTCGACTTCCCCGCCCCGTTCGGCCCAAGCAATCCGAAAATTTGTCCGGGCGCGACATCCAGATCGATTCCGTCCAGCGCCTTGATTTCGGCCTTCGGACCCTTGCTCCGTTTGCCCATCCCGGCGGGAGTGCCACCCGCGGCTGCGGGTGGAGGTGAGTTGTAGACTTTGCGCAGTTCGCGCGTCCGAATTGCTGAGTTCATTGCGAAAAGTTCCTGCGTTATTTTTGATTCCGATTGTTCCCGAGGCGCCCCAGTGCCCTCGGTGCCCGATACCAAATTCGTACTGGCAGTATACATAGCGACGAGCACCGATTGCATCGTGTACGGGCGCAGCGACAATGCGCCGGCACAGCGGCCACGCCGTCTCCGTTTCGCCTTGTTAACTTCAGCGGTCCGATTCGTTTCCGATCTTCGCAAAGGGCGATGTTTTTTCTAACTCGGAGCTCGGGGCTCGCAGCCCAAGTCGCCCATCCGTAACTTACCCCGCGATTACTTACTAAAGGCCACTGTCCGGATGGCCGGTGTACCCCGGTACTTTGACGTTACCCACTGCACTTCCTAACATCAAGCTACACGACTGTGTATTCAGAGGCTGACCCTTTTGGGGTCACCGCGAATCGCGCAGCATCGTTACTTGGCGCCACCACATGCGACTAACAAACAGTTTCCAAAATCGGCGCAGCGCGGCCAGCGGCTTCAGCTTGCTGGAGATCATGGCTGTGATTGCGATCAGCCTTACAGTGACCGTGTTCGCCGTCATGAGCCTGGTTCCGGTTGTGAATCAGCAACATGTCACCAACGCGTACAACACGACGATCTCCGCCATGCGGCAGGCGCGTGACAACGCGATCTCGCAGCGTACGTCTTATTCCGTCACGTTTGCTAACGGCACGGTGCCAAACACCATCGTTGTCGCCCCCACCAACACCGCTTTCCAGGGCAGTTTGCCGGCTGCGACTTATCAGCTGCCACCCGATGTCACATTTCAGGTGCAATCAGTGCTGACCTCGGTCACCGCTCCCGATGGCTATGGCAATGGAACGGCGGCCATTGATTTTGGCTATCCCGCTCCGTCGACAACTGTCGCCGGACAGACAGTTGCCTACTTCTGCCCCGATGGCTCGTCCCAGAACAGCACGGGGGCCGGCAATTGTTCGGGTATGAATTATTGGAGCGGCGGCGTAGTTTACCTGGCTCGCGGCACCGACGTGCTCAGCTTCCGAGCCGTCACCGTCTGGGGTGGCACCGGGCGCCTCCGCGGATGGCGGTTGTACACCAAGAGCGGAGGGGGATACCAATGGTTCCGAAACTAACTATTCAAAAAAATTCCGCGCGCTTCTCTCGCCGCACAAAGGCCGCACAGTCAGGCTTCTCGCTGATTGAAGTCATGGTCTCTATGTTGGTGCTGACCACGGGATTGGTCAGCCTTCTGGGCGTGTTCGGGCTGGCCATGGCGTCAACGCAAACGTCGCAGCAGGACATGATCGCCAAACAACTGGCCGATGAGGAGTACGAAAGCATCGTCACGGCGCGCAATACTACGCAAATCAACTGGGATCAGATCAACAACGTTGGCTCCCCAAACTGTCCCGTCAGTGGCGCCTCCAGTTGCGGCATTTTTCTGGTCGGAGCCGAACCACTCTACGGGGCGGGAGCGGATGGAATCTATGGGACAGCGGACGATGTACTCTCCGGCCTTCGGCAAACACTGGTGGATCCGGGGCCGGATGGTATTTTTGGAACCGCCGACGATATCTCGATTCCGCTGACTGGCTACCAGCGCACTATCGCCATCACTCCATTGCTCGACCCGGACGGCGCGGTCATCACTTCGATTCGCAATGTGAACATCACCATACAGTATTCGACCCCGCAGTCTCAGCAGAAATCGTATGTCGTGAATTCCTACATTTCACAGTTCAATTAATGAGGGCGGCATGAACAATCTTCGAGCAACACGCGAACGTGGATTCAGCCTGGTGGAGATGATGGTCGCCATGGCCTTGGGGTCGATCGTGTTGGCCGCCTCGGTGCAGATGTACACCCCGAGTCTGGGCGCCACCTGGCTGGTCGGACAGCGCGCCGAGATGCAGCAGGACTTTCGAGCCGCCTCGAACATGTTGACGAAGGATCTTAGTCTGGCGGGCGCCGGCTTGGTCAACGGCGCAGCGATCGCCCTGCCCTCCGGAACTACTCCACAGTATGGGTGCGATCAGTCGGGCACGTGCTATCTCACCGGGGCTGGCGATACATATGTAGCCGGAACATATCCGGTACAGGGTGGAACACCTTATCTGTATGGGCTTATCACCGGATATGGCAAGGGTCAGACGCTCAATACCACTTCAGGCGCCACTGATGTGGTCACAACTGTGTATTCAGATTCCGCCTTCTATTTGAATTGCTACATACCCACAGTTACTGCCAAGGGCGTAGTGACCTTTTCGCAGCCCTCGGGAGCTACACCCTGGACCGGTTGTTTGCCCAGCAACGCGACAGCGCCGCAACATGTAAACGACGCGGCGGCGGGGTTGACAGCGGGCGACCTTGTGTTGATGACGCTGGGTGGCAAGACAATCGTCGGCGAAGTTACCGGCGCCACCACCACCGGCACGGATGCGAGCGGAAATACCACTTACATCGTTCCCTTCGCAAACAGCGATCCGCTGAAGATGAACCAGACACCCACTGGCGGCGGGCTGAACACCGCGGCGGTGGGGAATGCCGGTTCGCCCTCCCCGGCACCTTGCGGAGGCACCGGGCCATGCCGCCTTATGGTGATCACTTATTACATCGATTGCGTAGACACAAACGGAGCCATTCAGCCCTGTAGCACCGCCACGCCGCTTACGGCGCGACTGATGCGGCAAATCAGTGGGCACAGCCCCATGCCGGTGGCGGAGAACATTGCCTACTTGAAGTTCAGCTATGACCTTTTCAATTCTTCGACGGGGACACCGGCGGTAAACCAACCTAACCCGGGCTCCGGCGATGCCAATGATACCGCTTCGAACGGCCTTCTCCCGAACCAGATCACCAAGATCAACATTCTGAACATGGCGATTGACGCCACCCAGAAGGGCTCTCAATTCGGACTGAATAAGGGCTTTCAAAGTATGGATTTGCAGACCTCGGTAAGCGCACGGAACCTCACCTACATCAATACTTATAACAACTAAGGGTGAGGGCGGGTGAAGGGACAAAGTCGATGTGGAGTGAAAACATGGGAATTCATCGCACGAGAACTCTAGGCACGAAAATGGCGCAACGGGGCAGCCAGGGATTCACGCTGGTTGCAGCCCTGCTGATAATGCTGCTGCTGTCAGGGGTCGCGATCGGTCTGTTGATGATGGTCAACACCGAGGGCAAGGTGGGTGGAACCGATCTGCAGAATAACCTCGCCTACCACGCTGCCGAGGGCGGCATCGAAAAGATGTCTTCCGACCTGGCGGCGGTCTTTCAGAACGCGCAATCTCCCACGTCAGCCGACATCTGCAGCGCGGGAGGACCGTCCACTGGTGGCTCAGCTTCCAACGAGCCGGCGATGGTGGGAGTCGCATGGACCGACTACCAGGTAACGCCGGGACAAGTCGGCTACCCGTGTCCCTCAGTTCTTCCCAAACCAGTGTGGGGACAGATCAGTGGCGGGCCGGAAGCCAATTTGTATGCGCAGGTCATCCCGGTGAACTTGCAAGCCACGGCAGCCATGCTGGGCGGGCAGCAGGTGAGCATGACGCGAAGCGCGCAGGTGGCGCTGATTCCGGTGTTTCAGTTCGGAGTATTTTGCGACGGCGATTGCTCCTTCTTCAACAACCCAACCATCGATTTTGCGGGGCGCCTGCATGCCAACGGCGATCTCTACCTGGGCGTCGGGGCGGGCTACGCGCTGACCTTTCACAACAAACTTGAGGCTTTCGGGAATGTTGTCACCAACAACCTCCCGAACGGCTTGACGGCTAGTTCGGTCAGCGACACCGGCAACGTGTACATTCCGACCGCCGAAGGTGATTGTCCGTATCCCGGGGCTGCATCTGGTACTTGCGTGCTCCTTGCGGGAACCGGCAGCGTCTCAGGAGCAGGCGGAGCGCCGCCTGCCTCGATCTATAACACTGCCTTCAATATCGCCAGCTATGCTTCGAGCTATAGCTCAACGTTCAATACGTTTTCCTCGAGCGTGAACCACGAGCTCATCAACGGAGACTACGGAAATAAGACTTCCGGCCAGATTGGAACGGGCGCCAAACAGCTCTCCTTGCCGTTTGTTTCTGGAAGCGTTCACAATTACGAACTGATTCGCCGTCCAATGGCAGGCGTGGCCGACTCGACCGCTCTCGCCCAGTCGCGCGAATACAACATGGCGCAGATTCGCGTGCTACTGAGTGACGACCCGGCAGACTTGCCGGGCGGAGCATCGGATGCGAACAACGTGCGGCTGGCAAACCTGTCGGCGGTACAGGCGCAGGCACAGGCGGGCAATACGACCGCCACCGCCACGAATCAATTTGGAATCACGATACCCTCGGGCAACTTCAACTCGACGACCTTCGGGACGCCGGCGAGCGGTACCTATAACCTGTACTTCGCCTCGGCGTCAAACGTAATTCCGACTTCGTCGCAATGCACTACCTCGGCTTCGTGCACCACGGACTGGCCGCTCGGACCCTATGTATGGACAAATCCGTCGCCCACGCTCCAGGGACTTCAGCCTGTGAACCCCACGCCCGCGGCAGCTGGAGCGGTCAATGCTCCCGACTACCAGGCGCCGCCCAGCGGCGCACCCGCATTGCAAGTGGGTCTTTGTCCACCCAATGTCACCCTGGGGACAGGTGTTATCGATCCTACGGGTTGCCCGTTGGTGCCGGCATATCCATTTTTCGCGCCTCCGAACCCCGTCGGCCTGACAACCTACAGCTCTGGGTCTACGACATCGTGGAGCATGATAGACGGCTATCTGCGCGTGGAATACATTGACTCTTCGGGCGTCTGGCACCCGGTCACAAACGAATGGCTGCAACTGGGATTTGCGCGCGGCCTGCAACCACCAACGTCCCCGGGCACGAACCCGATCACGCCAAACGCGATCATCCTACTGCAGCAACCGGCGGACCGTGATGCTTCAGGCACGGTCAGTGCTACCGGGACTGCCCCGACTTGCACGCATACCAGCGGCGGAAAATGCACCGCATGGAGCGGCCTGGTGCCGGAGGTGATAGCGGATCTGCCGCAGGTAGCGGCCTCGGGAAGCTATGCGGACTGGGCGTTTGGCCTTACGCCTACAACCCCGGTCGTAAGCCCTCAGGCCTCCGCGACACCACAGAGCTTGACTCAATACAACTGGTATCCCATCAACTTCTACGATGCGCGCGAAGGCGAGCCGCGGGATGTCACGACTCACCAGTCGGACGATACCTGCTCGACCCTCGGAGTGATGAACGCCGTCGAAATCGATGTGGGCAACCTGGCGGCATGGCTGAAGAACACCAGCGGCAGCGGCCCCAGTGTGGACTATGTCCAGCAGAATGGATACGTACTGTATTTTTCGGACCGGCGGGGAATGTTGCTGAATCCGCATCCACCCATGACCCCCACAGGTACAGCGCAAAAATCCGGGGACTCGGGATTTGAGGATGTGATTAACCCCAACAGCACCTCGAATACTGCCAATGGAACACTGGATACCGCCGAGGACGTCAATGGGAATGGCTACCTGGACAGCTTCGGCACGGCAAACCTGGGATTAGGCCAGTGGAACGACAGCACTCACAACCTAAATCAGCAGACCACCGCCGCGAGTCCGGACAATCCGTACAGTCCGCGCATCACTTCGTGCGGCACCACCGGACGCAAGAACTGGGTGAGCGGAGCGCGCCACGCTTTGAAACTGGTCGATGGGGCGCTGGGCAGTCTGCCAATCAGCCCCGTCCCTGTGGTCGTTGGCGGTGTCAATTATTACGGCGGATTCACGGTGGCCTCGGAGAATCCGGTGTACATCCAGGGCAACTACAACAGCAACGCAAACGATACTTTCTTTAAGAACGAAGCTAACGGCATTCCCGGCGCGGACATGACTTCACCATTGCATTCTCCGGCCTCAATCGTTGCCGACACGGTGACTTTCCTGTCCAATGCCTGGAACGACAACAACAGCATGGTTCTCTCGCCCTCGCAGCCGCAAGGCAACAGGCAGGCGGCTTCTGACACTTACTATCGGGTGGCCGTCGCCGCCGGAAAGACTCTGACGTGGCCCTTCCCATCATGGGAGACAAACGGTAACAACTATCCCGAGGGTACCGACGGAGGAATCGGCAACTTTCTGCGTTTCCTGGAAGACTGGCAGAATGCGCCCTCAACGATGCACTACGGAGGCTCGATGGTGGAAATGTACTACAACACCTATAACACCGGGGCGTTCAAGTGCTGCACCTACTCGGTCTATCAGCCGCCACACCCCCGTGACTACTATTTCGACCCGGACTTCACCACGCCCTACGGCCTGCCCCCCGGAACGCCGCTATTCAAGGACGTCGAGACGCTGGGCTACCGACAGCTGTTTACGGCGCGTACGTATTAGCCAGACGATCGTTTGGTATTCACAGACCCCGATCCGCAAGGATCGGGGTTTCTATTTGTATCTCAGGCCGCGAATAAGATCGTGCACATTGCCAAAAAAGCGCCAACCATCGTCCCCACTAGTCCCCAGAAAATTCTAATCCGCGTGCCTCGGTGTAAACCCGTTGAGAAGCATTTAATTCTTCATCGCATCTTCCCGACAGCGCGTTGATATCCGCGGGGCGCGACCCCGATTGCACCACTTTAGGTGCAAGCATTTCTCCGCCACTTCCGGCTTCCCGTGCCGTTTTCACACGATATCGCCCTTTTTTAGCCGCGCCGCGAACTCTACGGCGCAATCGAATCGGTCCTTTGAAAGATGCAAGTTCTTTCACACTATCGCGCGCCGTAAATCCGGTGTAAACTCGCGCAGCAGATCCGCTCTGTGGGTTCTGGATCAAGGCTCGCATCCAGGACGAACTTCCAGGGTCGCCACCTAAAAGGAGAAGTCATGATTCGAAGAGTAAGTGTACCCTTGCTCACCGCCGTCGCAATTCTGTCGGTAGTGAGTTTCTGCCAGGCACAATCGCAGTCGCTGCCCACGCGTCACACGCGCGACGCGGTGATTCACGGGGAAGCGCAATCCCTCGGCCGCCTTCCCTCCACGCAAACGATGCAGCTCTACATCATGCTCCAGCTTCGTCATCAACCCGAACTCGAGAACTTCCTTAAAGACCTCTACGATCCTTCCAGCCCCTCCTACCGCCACTTCCTCACCGTTGAAGAATTCACCGCACGGTTTGGCGCGAGCAAGGAAGATTACGACGCGGTCGTTCAATTCGCAAAAGGCAACGGCTTCAAAGTCGGTGCGGCTGCGCGCAACCGCATGATGGTCCCGATCACGGGCACGGTCGCCAGCGTCGAAAAAACCTTCCACGTCCAGATGGGTGTCTACCAGCATCCCACTGAAAACCGCACCTTCTTCGCTCCCGATCGCGAGCCCACCGTCGACCTCGGAGTCCAGCTCTGGCACATCGCGGACATGGATAACTATTCGATCCCGCGTCCGGCGGTCAAGCATCAGCCAGCCGGCGTACATGCTAATGCCGTCACCGGTTCCTGCCCGTCAGCGTCTTTCTGCGGCAGCGACATGCGTGCGGCCTACTACGAAGGAACGGCTCTCACGGGCGCCGGACAGAGCGTCGGACTGTTCGAACTTGAAGGCACCGATCTTGCCGACTTGACCACCTATTACCAAAATGCTCATCAGACGTTGAACGTCCCGATCACCCTCTTCTCCGTCGACGGAGCCAGGGCGTCTTGCTCAGTAGCCCAGGGCTGCGACGACACCGAACAAACACTCGACATGACACAGGCCCTCGGCATGGCGCCGAATCTTTCCAGCCTCGTCATGTATGTCGGAAACACCGAGACGCCCATCTTCCAGGCTATGGCGACAGCCAGCCCGCTGAATGCGCAGTTGAGCTG
>JBAWBE010000440.1:0-6518 GCA_049589635.1 Terriglobales bacterium | reverse complement strand
GGCCCATGTGGCTGTCGCCCATCTCGCCGTCGAGCTCAGCCTTCGGCACCAGCGCCGCCACCGAGTCGACTACCAGCACGTCAATCGCATTTGAGCGCACCAGCGCTTCCGTGATTTCAAGCGCCTGCTCGCCATAGTCCGGTTGTGAAACCAGCAGGTTGTCCACATCGACGCCCAGCTTCTTTGCATAGCCCGGATCGAGCGCGTGCTCGGCGTCCACGAACGCCGCCATGCCGCCATTCTTCTGCGCTTCGGCAATCACCTGCAAGGCAATGGTCGTTTTGCCCGACGACTCCGGCCCAAAAATCTCAATTACGCGCCCGCGCGGCACGCCGCCCACACCCAGCGCTGCATCGAACGAGATGGCACCCGTCGAGATCACCGCGATCGGAACGATCGCCTCTTTCGATCCGAGCCGCATGATCGAACCTTTGCCAAACTGTTTTTCAATCTGTGAAAACGCCAGTTCAATCGCTTTGCTGCGCTCGTCCGTCCTGCTCTCGGCCATGATGGCTGCTCCTGATTTTCTCTTCTGACTTGCGGAGTACAAAACCTGTGTAGCCTACATCCAACGTAGCCTACACCCGCGGGCTGGAGCGAAAAGTGTTGGCTGTCACATCAATTTCGTTCAGTTTAGCACGGAGCGAATGAAAAGCGAAGTTGCAAATCGTCGGCGGTTTATCGACTCGGCACATGCCCGCTTTTAACATGCGGTCTACAAAGCGGCTATTTTTCATACGCTAAACTGAAATGACGCCGGGACGGTATCGCCGAAACAGTGTCACTGAAACAACGTGCATGCGCAAAGCCACCATTCTGTTTAATCCGAATTCCGGCCGCAAAGGCAAAAGCCGCGACCGCGAACTCGACATCGCTATCGGCATCGTCCAATCGGCCGGCGTTCACACCGATCTCACCATATGCCGCTCCAGCCAGGAAGCCACGATCCATGCGCGTTACGCGGTGGCCGCAGGCAGCGACACCGTCTTTGCCTGCGGCGGCGACGGCACCATCCACGACATAATTCAAGGACTGGCAGGCACGCCCGTCGCGCTAGCCATTCTGCCGTTCGGCACAGCCAATGCGCTCGCCCATGATCTCAAACTTCCGTTTCGGCCGAGCGAGGCCGCACGCGCCGCCGTAAATGGCTCCGTTCGCCGCATTCCGCTCGGCCGCGTTGAGTACGAGGATTTTCAGGGCAAGCAGGCTGCGCGTTATTTCACGGTCGCAGCAGGAATCGGCGTCGACGCCCATCTCTTTTATAAGCTTACCGCCGAGCTCAAAAACCGTTCGGGCATGGCCGCCTACTACTTAAAAGCCTGGCAGCTGTGGGCGACGTATGACATGCGCCATTTTGAAGCCGAATACTCAAATGGCAGCGGCCACAAGCAAACCGCGCTCCTGACCGAACTTCTCGCCGTCCGCATCCGCTTCTTCGGCAATGTTTTGCGCGAGCTTGTCCCTGGAGCTCATCTCGATTGCCCCGACCTTCGCGCGGTCATGTGCCATACGAGCAGCCGCAATGCCTATCTGCAATATGTGGCGGGCGCGCTCCTTGGATGGCGGCGCAAAATCTCGGGAATCGATCTCGTCAGTTGCTCGGAAATCACCTGCCACTTGCCCGCCCAAGGAGATGCCGCCGAGCGCGTGTATGTAGAGGCCGATGGCGAGTTGCTGGGACGATTGCCCGCGCGCATGTCGATCGCGCCAGACGCCTTGTCACTGGTCGTTCCGGACTCTGGAAATTAGAACCGGACCAATTGCCAGGTCTGATGCAGGCACGGAATCTGGTAAAAGAGCATATGAAGACGGGGCGCAGAATCACTGTCAAGCTACCTGCCGGCCTTCTTGAAAGAGCCCAGAGAGCCACGGGCACCGGCATCACCCAGACAGTTACTACCGGTCTTGAACTCGTGGCAGCATCCGAGACTTACGCTCGGCTCCGCCAATTCAGGCGCAAGGTTCACTTCACAAGGACGCTAGCCGATCTGAAAGCCGATCGCTGATCGCAGTCGAAGTACACGACCTTCTCTTCCTATGGACTGTCGAGCGCTCACGCGGCATCTTGATTGGTGTTTTTTCCCGCGGCATCGGATTGCTTCTTTTCCGACTCCGCTCCCGCCTTTGCCGCCGGTACGTCAGAGTTGGTTTCCAATTCGTCCTTCTTTGCTACCACCGTCTCCTTCATACCCTTCCCGACGTTCTCCACCGAGCCTGCGCTTGGCGCTTGGTCTTGCTCAGCAGCGTCTTCTTTGCGAGCGTCCGCTTTTGGAACATCTAGGCCTTCGTTGCTCGCTGGCTTCTGCTGAGCCGCGCGCTGTCCTTCCTCCTTTTGGGTATTCGATTCTTCCTGAGCACGAGCGCGTTCTCCAGCTTTCCGCGCAAACTCTTCTTCAGCGTCCCTGATGGCGGCGGCCAGCAATGCATCCATCCTGAGCCGCGCGGCGCGCCATCGAACCTCGCTTGCATCACCCGCCTGCTTCAAGTAAGGCGCGAGCTCCTCATCTGTGGCCAAGCCTTTTTCTTTTAGGAATTGGAGAATGCCTGCACTTTGCGTTTCCAGGTCTTCGAAAGCGGAGAATAATTCGTCCAGCAACTCGCCGCCCACCTTGCCATCGGATTCACGATCATTCATAAACGTCATCCTCACGATCTCTACGGTCATCCCTTTGATGCAAGCGCCACGGCTGCCGTTTATTTCGTGCAGCAATTGCCTGTCTTTCGGTCGCGGACTTTCATCTCCGACCTCGAACCCCCGCCCTCCAATCAGCTACACTCTCCACTTGGAACCCGTCACCCATTTCCTATTTGGCGCTAATATGGGCCGCGCTGGTCTGAACCGCAAGACCGCGCTCGCCACCGCCGTGCTCACGCTCGCCGCCGAAGCCCCTGACCTCGATGTCTTCAGCCGTTTCGGCGGATCGGCCTTCGCCCTCAATCACCATCGCGGCTTCACGCATTCGTTCCTCGGCATTCCGATCGTGGCCGCAGCCGTGGTCGCGTTCATGTATGGAATCTGGCGCCTGCGCGGTCGCAAAACGCGCAATCCGAATCTTCCGCCGCGTTGGGGGTTGCTCTACGCCTACGCCTGCCTCGCCGGCATCAGCCATATTCTGCTCGACTACACGAACAGCTACGGCATACGTCCGTTCTGGCCGTTCTCCGAGCGCTGGTACTCATGGGACATCGTCTACATCTACGAGCCCGTCATCCTCGTCGTGCTGATTCTCGGCCTCATAGTGCCCGCGCTGTTCTCGCTCATTAATCAGGAGATCAGCTCGCGCCGCACGGGAGACAAAGCGCCGCCGGGCCGCGTGGCCGCGTCACTAGCGCTGCTGGCCGTCTTTGCGCTCTGGGGATTCCGCGATTACGAACATCGCCGCGCCATCGCCGCGCTCGGGGCAAGAAACTATCAGGGTGTCGATGCGATCCGCATTTCCGCGTACTCATACCCGTTCGACCCGTTTCGCTGGTATGCCGTCGCCGAAACTCCCGCGTTCTTCGCCACGATGGATGTCAATTCCCTCATTCCGGAAGTCGATCCCGCAGGCGAAATGCAAATCCGCTATAAGCCCGAAGAGACACCCATCACGCTAGCCGCCAAACGCAGCTACCTCGGCCATGTCTATCTGAGCTGGGCGCAGTATCCGATCACGGAGACAGAACAGCTCTCCGCCGGACTCGCAAACAATCACGCCGCCTATCGCGTCCGCTTCCGCGATCTGCGCTACATGTATCCGGGCCAAGGCGCAAAAGCTCCACTCGGAGGCAGCGTCCTGCTAACCGAAGATCTCAAAGTGATCAGCGAGCAAATGGGAATGCGCGGCGACAGCGACGGCAGCAAACAATGACGAGCGCTCCCGATCACGCAGGTTTTTACACCTTCCCTTGACCAACACCCATCCCACGCGCAACAATCTTAATGTCGACTTTGTGAGGGAATCATGCTGGCCTATCTATTTGTTATCTTCGCGGTTGCAACGCGCATGCCGTTCATGCCGCATCCCTGGAACTTCACTCCGGTAGCAGCCGCCCTGCTCTATTTTGGTGCCCGCCACGCCGCGGGAAGTTCGCGCCGCCAGCTTTGGATTCCCTTTGCCATGCTCGCCGCGTCTGATCTCGTGCTCAACAAGTTCGTTTACGCCTACCACTTCTCGTGGGATCAATACATCGTCTGGGTCTGGTATGCCGCCATTCTGTGGCTGGGCACCAACCTGCACGACAACACCAGCCTGCGCGAGATGAAGGACTGGCTGCGTGTCGGCGGAGCCACCCTCGCCGCGTCCCTTTCATTTTTTATTGTCAGTAATTTTGGCGTCTGGGCCTACTGGCCAACCTACCCCAAGAGCTTTGCCGGACTAATGACCTGCTACGCTGCCGGCATCCCGTTCTTCCGCCACACGCTCACCGGCGACCTGCTCTTTGCGGCGGCGATATTTGGCCTGCCGGCATTGGCCAATGCCCTGGCGAATTCGGGAGAAACGCACGGAGCGGCCGCGGCTTGATCGCGTAACCAGCGAGTTCTGGAGTTTTTTGGCGCAGTGTGACAGTTCTCACGCTGCGCTTCTTATTTGGCGAGATCTTCTGCGAGTAATCCGCCGCCACGCCAGCCACCCTGCCGCAACCATCGCGATGCCAATCAGCAGTCCCCAATAATGATGCGCGAACAGGTTCGCCGTCAGCGTAACTACTTCAGGTCCGAACCACAGCGTCAGCAAAGCCTCAATCAGAAAGCGCACGAACCGGCCCGCAAAGATTGCCAGGAGAAAATGCCAGAAGTTCATCTCAAAGCCCGCCGCCGCGAGCACCACAATCTTGAAAGGAGTCGGCGGCGGCAGCATCGCGGGAAACATCAGCGCCCAGAATTCATGCTTCTCAAACGAGGCGTGAACTTTCTCGAACTTTGCGGGGCTCATCCGCTTCCGCAGAAGCACCTCGCCGCCCGTGTATCCGATCACATACCAGACAATGCTTCCCACCGCCGATCCCACCGCCCCGAGCACCACATACAAGAGGAATCGCGAACGGTCGGTATAAACGTAACCGCAGAAGATCGCATCCAGCGGCATGCCGAGAAATGACCCATCCACCGCGGCGAATGCCAGCATCCCCCAAGGCCCAAGCGGAGCAAGCGCATGTTTGATCCACTCACCATAAGCCTGAAGAAAATGTTTGAGTTTGTTCAATGAATTAGTTTACGCGAGGGATGTGTCGTCGTCGGTTGTTAGTCGTTGGTCGTCCCTCGGGCCGGGTCGACCTTCATTCGCAGAAGCCACGCCGGAATTCCGGACACCCAACGACCAACGACTGAAGACTAATGACGCTCTTCATGCTCCGTCCTCCCCGCAATCAACTCCAGCGCATGCGGAAGCAAATCGATCACCGCCTCCAGCGACTCCACTGCACCCGACGGGCTCCCCGGCAGATTCAGAATCACGCTCGTCCCACGAACTCCGCAGACCGCGCGGCTCAGAGCTGCAAACCGGGTCTTTCGCATTCCCTCGGCGCGCATCCGCTCCGCGATGCCTTCAATCAGCCGCTCGCACACCGCACGCGTAGCTTCAGGTGTCACGTCGCGCGGAGAGATGCCGGTCCCGCCGGTCGTGACAACCAAGCGGGCCGTCGCGCACAACTCAATTAACTTTTCCTGAATGATGCCGCGTTCGTCCGCGACAAGCGCGCGCTCCGCAACCCGGAACCCGCGCCGCTCCAGCGCTTCCACCACCGCTGGCCCGGAGAGATCAACTTTCTCGCCGCGCGAACAAGAATCGCTGACCGTGACTACCGCCGCCGTCATTCCCTTGGCGTCAGACATCCTCGTAGCATCCGCCATCGCATCAGCTGTCGAGCAAGACATCTTCGCCCTCAGCATCGCTTTCAGCGCTACTCTCTGCGCCACCCTCAGCCGCATCGCGCTGCGCTTCGTCGAGCAGACGCAATCCCTCCATCAGCAGGCCCTGCGTATTCAGCGTCGTCGTCTCTTTATCCGTGTTCTTCGTAAAATCAATCTGAAAGTTCCCGTCCGTCCAGCGCAGCACCTTAAAGACCGCCTCATCCCCCATCGTCGAACCGTACGCCGCATGCTTCGCCTGACCTTGCGTGAAGTAAATCTCGCACTTGTCGTCGGCGTTAGTCATCGTCAACAAACAGCTTTTACGCCCCATTTCGAGCGACTGCACCAGATCGATCACATTCATCTGCGCCAGGCTGCCGCGCAACACGCCGTCCGCCGTCTTCTGTTCCTTCGCCAATTTCTCCAGCGCAATCCGGTCCACAACGCGCTTGATTCTGCGCACCGCGTCTTTCAGAAAAAACGGCTTCTCGATGAGATCTTCAATCCCCTCTTGCAGCGACAGTCGTTCGCTGATGTCTCCTTTGCTCGCCATGAGGAGCACCGCGATTGCCGCCGTCCCCGGCCGGCTCTTCAGCTTTTCGAGCAGCTGCCGTCCATCCATCCCCGGCATGCGATAGTCGCTGATCAGCAGATCCGGAACCTCTTCCACCGCCTTCAACAGCGC
>JBAWBE010000439.1:0-2052 GCA_049589635.1 Terriglobales bacterium | reverse complement strand
TTTCCAAACAGAGAGGAATTGCGCTGAATTGGCTATTTCGAGGATTGCTCGCTCTCTCCGGTGCCACGAATTGAGCGAATCGGCTCGTCCACGCGCCGATTTGCTGCCTTCTCCGAATTGTATGTGAATCCTACAAACTGTGTGGCGGAGAGGGGTGGATTCGAACCCCCGAGACCCTTTGGGATTCGAGCGGCGGAATTCAACCCCAGTTTGGCGCACTATTTGGCCCGAATAAAAGCATCCGCGCTGGAGAGAATCTGTTCGCCTTGGATTCAGCGCTTCGGATCTCTCCGGTTTCCTTCGTTCGCTGGGCTGATGCGAGGAATTCAGTGACTCCAAACATCAGACGAAAACTCTAAGTTCGACTCTCCACCTCACCGGGCGGGCAATCAGCAACTCAGCTTTGTCACTTGGATTTTGTACGCAGCGGCGTTCGCTACGACGTACGCGAGGGCGCTAACGCCGGACAATGTTTTCGGCCTCGAGTCTTGCGTGATTTCGGGATCGCGCTACGAGCAGGAGCTTGATCAGAAACTCGACCATCGGGCGTTCGTGTATCACCGTCCGACTGACCGGTCACCTGGATCAGGTTTTCGGTATCGACAAGGTGTCTGTACTGCCCCGGGGCCTCTCGCCCTCGCGCTCCCAACGATCTTCATGAACCGCAATCGCGGTAAATTTTCACACTCGCCCGACTAGCCGATAAGTCTGCGAATTGCTACAAGCTGGCAACACGTTCTCAACCTGCGGGTAAATCCTCGCAGCAGCCATGGGGTGGGTTTTATGGCTGATCAAATTTCCGCTACCATTCAGGCGGGTACGCACTCTAACACTTCTGAGGAGGCTCCTGAATCGACCGGCGCGCCGAGGCCTCTGGGACGCCGACGCTTCATCGCCGGACTCGGCGCGGCTACCGCTGCCGTATCTACTGGAGCCCTCGCTCCGATCGTCGCCGCATCCGCCGCTAACGCATCGACGCAGTCCGGGTCCGGCGCCGCTGCTTCCGGCACCGCACTACCGGCGAGTGTCACCAACAATAGGGTAATCCAGGCTTTCATGCTGCGGGTCAGTGAAGCGGGTCAGGATGCGGTGGTTCCGCCCGCGGTTAACGTCAACAACGGCGACACTGCCCTTTACGCCGACAAGGGCGGCACGTATACCAAGGGCCTTCCGCACGACAACTTCGGTCGGGTGGATCTGACCGCGTTCGCGTCCTTCGCGAAAGCCTTGAAGACCGGAAAGTTTTCGGATTTCGAAAAGATTGTGGTGGGCGGCACGCGCACGCAAAACGGACCACAAGGTGGTCTGGCCTTCGATCTGGCGCGGCTCGATGACGTGCAGTTCGGCCAGCCGCAGGTGCCTCCCGCTCCCAAAACTGCAAGCGACCAGAACGCCACCGAGCTGCTCGAACATTACTGGGCTTCTCTGCTTCGCGACGTCGCCTTCACCGACTATGGCTCGAACGCAGTTGCCGCGGCGGCGGCATTGGAACTTGGATCGCAGCCCACGTATTTTGGGCCGAGGGACAACACCGGCCACGTAACGCCGAACTTGCTGTTCCGGGGCGGTTTCCCCGGCGAGACGCTGGGCCCTTACATCTCTCAATTTTTCATTAGGCCGACCGCCCTAGGCGCCCAACCGATCAGCCAGCAGATGGTGAGCTATCTGCCGGGCATCGACTACATGACCAGCTTCGCCGACTGGCTGACGGTGCAGAACGGCAATGTCACCGGCGATCAAAATCAGATCGATCCGGACCTTCGCTATCAGCATAACGGCCGGGATCTCGCTGCATTCACCCACGTCGATGTGCTCTACCAAGCCTACTTCACGGCGTTTCTGGTACTCAACACGATTGGCGCGCCGCTGAATCCCGGCAATCCTTATATCGGCTCGCACAAGGAAAACGGCTTCGGCACGTTCGGTGGGCCCGATTTCGCCGCGACCCTCGCCGAAGTGGCGGTCAAGGCTCTGAATGCTGTCTGGTACCAGAAATGGTTCGTGCACCTCCGTCCTCGTCCGGAGGCGATCGGAGGCATCGTTCAACTCATC
>JBAWBE010000438.1:0-5874 GCA_049589635.1 Terriglobales bacterium | reverse complement strand
TGATTGCCGAGAGTTCGCGGCCGATGCTGGGGATCGAATGTGCGATCTGGTATGCGAGCGAGGGGAGTGGCGGCGGAAGTGGGGTGGATCGAGGGCGAGTGCTGGCGGAGATGGATGTGGAGCTGCTGAACATTTGCGATCCTCCACACACCGAGATGATTGATTATAGCCAGACGCCGGGCGCCGACTTGGGTACGGGAGTTTTCTGGACTGTGCCGGAACTAGGGAACGATCCGGGAGACACGCCGATTGCAAAGCAAGAATGGAGTGCCGGGACAGCGCGGATTGCGCATTATGCGCAACTGAAGCTGTATTTCTTTTTGCCGGAAGTGGTGGCATGACGCGAACAGGACTCAGACCCGTCGCGCGGCAGACGCGCGCGTATTTTGCAGCGGTCGATCCAGTGAATGGGCCGACTGCAATCTTCGATCCATCGAAGGACAACGGGTTTCAGCTGGATGCGCCTCCGGCGCCGTGGATCGATTTGGGGTGGATCGAGAATTTCTCGCGCACGAGCACTTCGCAGATCGAGGCGCTGCCTGGAGGGACTGCGGGAGCGGTCTCCGGACAGGCGCGGCGGGGATTAGGAGCGCGAGTCGAGTTCGAGTTCCGCGACTGGGGTAAGTTGCAGATGGCGCTGGCGGGAGGAGCCGAGCACATGAATGTGCTCGCGACCGATCCTAGCGCATCACGGGCGGGATCGGGTGGAGTACCGCTGCCTGCGGTTCCATTGCTGACGGGATCGACGGCGGAAGAGTTAGTGGTTGGAGCGGGCGCGGTCGCGGGATTTGCGGCGGGCAATCTTGTGGCCTGCGATGTCGATTACGCGCAGCAGATTGGATATGTCGGCACTGGGATCGCGGCAGCTTATGTCAAGAACCCAGCTGACGTACGAGAGGATGCCAACTATGTGCGACGAGTTACGTTCAACGTTGGGAGAGTAGTTGAGATTACCGGCACTTCATTAGTGCTGGCGCAAGCTTTGCCGGGGGGGACGCCAGCAACGGGGGCTTCGGTACAACAGGTCATGGCGCTGGTGGATCGCGAGGGCGGTTCGTTCTTCCAGCAGTGGTCGGGGCTGTTCGTGATGGAAGAAGAGTCGGGTGGGCGGGTCTGCTATTACTATCCGATCCTTAGTCCGTGCACGGTGAAACCGGCGTGGCAGCGGGAGAGCCTGGTGCAGATTCAGAAGCCGATTGGTGAGATGGTGCTACAGGCGGCCTTTACGGCCCTACCGACTATCGATGGAAATGATGCGGCGGTGGTGTTGTGTTATCGGAGTTACTTTCCGGCAAATGGGGCGGATGTGTATTAGGCAGATTCTGAATGACCTTCGGTGAGGGCGTGGACCACATGATACCCACGCCCTGACGCTTCCCAACTTTCTCAGCGATTCGAAAGAATGCAGCACAAATTCAGTCGTCCCTCCGGGACTTGCTTCGGCCTGTGACCTGTCCCGGCGCTGGAAACGCCGAGCTATTTTCAAAGGTCCCTCCGGCGCTCCTTAAGTATCAACCCTCGACATTAGACGCGATGCTGCCTGGATCACACTATGAAGCTCTTGATAGACAATCTCGATGGGCATGGACCGGTCGACTACTCCGAGTCTGTGGAGATGAGCAAAGGTCTGACCATTGTTCGGAAGTTGAATAGTCCGAGCGAATTCAAGTTCAGCCTTGTGTCCGCGAACGGTAGCTTTATAGTTCCAGTTCAGGCAGCGCGAATCCTATTAGTCCGTAGCGATGGCAGTAATGTGTTTACCGGCTATCTCACGACGGCACCATCCTATCAATATTTGGGGTGGGGAGACAAAGGTTTGCAATATGAGTACGACGTCGTGGCGTTGAGTGATGCCATGCTGCTAAATCAGAAGGCGCCTCCCCCAGAGCCGCCTTTTGCGGCACAGACCGCGGGGGGAGCATTTGGCCGGTTGACTCTCGATGCGATGCCGGGCTGGTTTGATTTGACGGGCGTGCAGGCTGGGGATCAGATTCCATATTTCAGCGTTGACCCATCGAAGAGCTGGACCGCTTCGGCCGCGGAGATCGCGCTGGCTGCGCGGTTCAGCGCTCGAGATGCGGCGGGGAAGCTGGTCTTCGCTCCGCTGGCGCAGAATACTTATCCGCTGGCGGAAACAGATCCGACGTTTTCTCCCGACAATCTGCAACTAGAGAGCGTGAACCGGCTGATTAACGACTTGACCGTGCTGGGACAACTGGAGCCGGCCGCGCACGTGAAAGATTACTTTGTCGGAGACGGATTCACGACAACGTTTTATATGTCACAGATTCCATTTACGCGTAGTAACCAGATTCCAATCTACAACCGGACGATTCTGAACGAAGAGTACACGGAGCTTGATCCCACTCATTGGACGGCCATCGACCCGACTAATGCTTTCTCGGTCACGAACGGACAATTACAAGTGAGTGGTGGGAATGGGTTGGATGGGCAAACCTGTCTCGAGTTCGTGGAACAGATGGAACTTGGCGGGGCGACAGTCCTGGAACACGGCGATGTGGTGTTCAATGCGGCGTCGACGGGCGTAATCGGCGGCCTCTATACGGGAGCGATTGCGATCGCGAATTGCGTGGCTGGATTTCGAATTGCGCCATCGGGAATTAACAGCAGTATTCAGGCTCTGGTGGGTGGAGTATTGACCGGGACACCACTCGTGACTCAGGCCGGACATCACTATGTATTCACGACGTATCTGTATCCAACGGAGATTTACCGGATGCAGCAGGTGTTTCATTCGTCGTTGCACCCCAGCGGGAGTGCGCGGGGTGGGGCGGCGGTGGCTTGCGATGTGCGGGTTGTGATGCAGGTGCAGGATATCGATCCGGCTAACCCTGCGACGCAAGTCGCGGCGGCGACGGTGCTCTATGACGGAGTTATTAGTAGTGCGCCGGGCTTTTGCACTTATGCGCTCATTAATGCGGCGACAATGCAGTGCTCGGTGGCCTTCACATATATATTTCTCGCGATCGACGCGGTGGTGCGAACTACATTGCCTGGCGAAAACCCGGTTACTGCACAAGCAGGGACACTGATTAGCGGAGCGGAATGCAGAGTCTCTGATTCACCAACGCTCGAATTTTATCCGGAATACATTCCGCCGGCCAACGAAGCGATTGAAGTCACGTATAGGAGCAGTGGGCACGCCGCAGCGCGTGTGGTCAATTCCGCGAGCATTGCGGCGCACCAAAATGGCGCCGACAACGGCGTGCGCGGAAGTGTGCGACAGATCGCGATTCCGGTTCCGAGAACGTCGGCGGATTGTGAGACGGCGGCGTTGGCGTTGCTCGACGATGCCGGTCGGGGCTGGGCCGGGGAGTACCTGGCGTGGAGCAGGTTTCTGCCGGGCGGCACGGAAGATATTTTTCCGGGAGACGGACTGGCCGTGAATGTGCCATCGCGTGGCGCATCGTTTCTGGCGATTGTTCGCGAGGCGAGTCTCGCCGTGCTTGACCTTGCGGGTGAGACGGTGCGCTACACGCTTAACTTTGTCGACGCGGGCGATCCTTCGCTTGATTTTGCGTTTGCAATGGCATTGGTTAAGGAATCTCAGGTTCTTACACCGATCGATGTCACACGGGTGGGCGCAACTTATCTGGCGGATCTGACGAATGCGGAATTCACGGCTATCACTTCGACGACGGTCACGATCGATGCTGGGTTTACACCTCCGGCGGGCTGGGGAATCGAAGTGCGTTATTCGGACACGGGCTGGGGAGCGGGGAATAGCCGGAATCTGATTGGACGCTTTACCACCAGCAGTTTTGCATTGCCGAGATATGGGCGAGGACAAAGTTACTTCTTGCGGAATTATGACAACAGTTCGCCGGCGAAGTATTCCAGGTATTCAACGGCGCTGTATGTCGATTATCCATTATGAAAAACAACGAAGAGGGCGACAGACGCGAAGGCAGGAATCGCATACCAGTGGTTGTGCAGACCAGCAGCGACTTCCAACTCGATGTACTGGAAAAACTGGGGCGGCTCGAAGCGAAGGTCAACATGCTCGTGGGCAATGGCCAGCCCGGCCGCATGCGGCTTGCAGAGGACAGAGTGACGACGCTCGAGAGGAACGACATCAGGAGAACCGTGTACGACCGCATGGTAGCAGCGGTCATCGCGTTTGCGGTCAGCGCGGTCATCGCGTTCCACGAGCATCTCGTGCCGAAGTAGGTGCCTGGCGAAAGCGGTGAAGCGTCCGTCTTGCGGAGCTTTCACTCTGGCGGGATGGAGTCACGATCAGAAAGGAAATCATAAGGAGCAATGATGAAATTGTTAGCGCAATACGGACCTTTGCTAGTGACAATCGCCGGAACGGTTGGGGTGGCGATATTTACGCCTGCTTTCATCGCAGGGCATCCGATGGCCTTTGCATGGGTGAATGCAATGGCTCAGTTGTTACATGCCACGTTGCCATCAATCTTTCAAACGAGGGAGAACTAACTATGAAGAAACTAATGATGGTGTTGACGGTTGCGATTGTGCTTCCAATGCTCGGTTGTTCGCCGCTGGAGAGCCAGGCGCGAGACACGGCGGCGGCGCTTTCGGGATTGGTTGTGGCGGCGCAGAGTAAGTATCAGGCGAGTTGCACGGCGACTCCGAGCCAGCAGGTGTGCCAGATTATTGACCAGGGAATCTCGGGAGAAAACGCCCTGATCACTGCAGTCGAAACTTATTGCGGTTGGACGCCGACGCTTGCGCCGCCGGATCCAACAGCGACGTGTGTGCCGGTGAAGTCAGCCCAAGCGGCATTGCAAGCGGCAATTGCGAATGCGGCCACGCTGGCACTTCAGATCAAAGGAGCAATCTAATGGGTGCAACGACTCTTGTCAGCTTAGTACTTACATTGCTGCAATCGATTCTGGCGTCGGCGCAGGTCGGCGGCGTGGCGCCGGAGGTCATTGCGAATATCGAAGGAGCGGTCGCCAAACTGATGGCGGTGCAGGGGACGCCGGTGACGTTTGCGCAGCTGGAGGGGCTGCGGGTAACGACGAAGTGGTAAGAGACAGATGTTAGCGATCAGCCGTCAGCCATCAGGAAAGGCGGCATGGCTAATCCGGTTATCGTTCTCCGGCGGGTGCGGGCGGGGCGTCCGCGCCACACATTCGTAGTTTCTAGCCTACCTCTTCGCTCCAGTTTTCGAGCGTCTTCTTTACAAGGGCCATGAATTGATCGGCTACAGCGCCGTCAATTATTCGGTGGTCGTAGCCGAGAGTCAGATGGACCACGGAACGGATGGCAATCGAGTCGTTTCCATCTTTGTCGGTGATTACCATGGGCTGCTTGGTGATTCCGCCAACGCCCATGATGGCTACGTTGGGCTGATTGATGATGGGCAGGCCAAAGACTGCGCCGAACTGGCCGGGATTGGTGATGGTGAAGGTTGAGCCTTCGATGTCGGTGGGCATTAACTTTTTGGTGCGAGCGCGCTCGCCCAGGCCGGTTATGCCGCGCTGGAGACCGAGGAAGTTCAGGTCGTCGGCGCTTTTCAGGACGGGGACGATCAGCCCCCAGTCGAGGGCTACGGCGATGCCCGCGTTGACGTGCTGGTGATAGCGGATAGTGTCGCCCTCGAGCGAGGCGTTAACGATCGGGAACTGCTGGATGGCGATGATGGCGGCCCGAACGAAGAACGGCATGAAGGTAAGGCGCGCGCCGTGGCGCTGCTCGAATCCGTTCTTTAGTTTGTTACGGAGGTTGACGATGCGAGTCAGGTCAACCTCGAACATGGCGTGGACGTGGGCGCTGGTGCGGCGCGATTCGACCATGCGCTGCGCGATGATTTTTCGCATCTGCGACATCGGAACCAAATCGCCGGGGATGGCGGCAGGAGCAGGTGCGGGGCGCGCGGCGACG
>JBAWBE010000437.1:0-3861 GCA_049589635.1 Terriglobales bacterium | reverse complement strand
GAGATGGCGCACTTCCCGGCCAAGACCGCGTAGGGAATCTCGGGTATCGTCCCGAAGTTCCGGCCAGACTTCCTTGCCCGAGCTGTGCGTAAACGGTGCGGGCGTGAAACTCAAAACCAGCATCAGCAATCCGCAAAGTGCAATTCCGAGCCTTCGTCCCTCAACCTGCGGATAGCGCGGCACTCTGGGGTGCTTGCCGGTAATGGCCAACAACACGGCCCACAAAAACCAGCCGGTCCAAAAATATTTCCCAAGCGGGACGAGAGCCAGCACGGTCAAGATGGTGGCCCCGCGATGCAGGCTCGGCGACAGCGAATTCAGAATGTGGCCGCCGTCGAGTTGCCCGCCCGGCAGCAGGTTGAGAGCGGTCGCAAACATCCCGACCCACGCGGCCGCGGCGATCGGATGCAGCGACAGCGCCGCGAGCGGCGCATGGATATCCAGCAGCCTTCGAGCAATATCGAAAATCAGCGGGAAGCCGAGCTGAAATTCCGATGCCACAGGCCGAGGCATCGGATGCGAGAGCGACAATCCCACCAACAGAGCGGCGCATCCCGGAATAAATCCAGCGATGGGTCCGGCAATTCCAATATCAAAGAGCGCGGCCCGCGAAGGGATCGGACTCTTGATGCGGATGAACGCGCCCAGCGTTCCAATCAGGCTGGGGAACGGCACAAAGAACGGCGGCGTAGCGTAGACGCGATAATGGCGCGCGTAAAGATAGTGTCCCATCTCGTGCGAGAAGAGAATGAACATCAGCGTCAGCGAAAAGGGCAGGCCGAGCAGCAGATTCGACACTGGATGTAAAGCCCACGTCATCGGAAAGAGCGACATCGTGTCGTCATTCAGCGAAAAGACCGATTGCCGATGCAGGTAGTTGAACTCCATTCGTGCACCCACCACGGTTGTGCTGAAGATGGTCAGCAGGAAAAACAAAACATACAACCACCACCGCGGCCGTGGTTGCTCAATCACCCACACCTCTTGCGGAGGCGCGTTCAGAGGCCGATCATGAGCGAGGATGGGAAAAGTCGGCGTGGAATCAGACATGGGAAAAACGGGGTCAGAGGTTAGATGTCAGACTATTAGATGTCAGATTGCAGAGTAAAAGCCCAAGGGTTGAAAATCCGCACTCGACTCCTGCAATCTGCAATTGCGGCAGCCCGCACACGGCGCTCACGGCAAAGCTCAGTCGATCGACTGCAACTCCTTGCCGGGTTTGAAGCGCACGGCTTTGCCGGGCGGGATCGAAACTTCGGCGCCGGTACGCGGATTGCGGCCAATGCCGGTCTTGCGCGGGCGCACGTTGAAGACTCCAAACCCGCGCAGTTCGATGCGGTCGCCGGTTGAAAGCGCTTTCTTCATGCTCTCAAACACGGTCTCTACGGCCAATTCCGCTTTCGTCTTGGTGATTCCGGTGCGGTTGACCACTTCGTTGATGATGTCGAGCTTAATCAAGGGTTGCCCCCGTCTCCCGAGGATTTGGTGATCTGGCTAGCAATCCTCAAGTCATTGATGCTATGGGAGATAGGTTTGATTGTCAACCGGGGGACCATTCTCGTAATATGACAGCACCAGCCGAGACATTTGCAATTGGTAATTTGTAATTTGTAATTGCAGACCCGCTTGCCCATCCTCGGTCTCCAATTCAAATGAAATTACCGATCACAAATTACCCATTACAAATTCAAGGAGTTCCATGAGCATCAAGAGCGACCGCTGGATCCGCCGCATGGCGCAAGAGCACGACATGATTAATCCCTACTCGGAAAAGCAGGTGAGCCAGGGTGTGATTTCCTACGGTGTGTCGAGCTATGGATACGACCTGCGCGTCTCCGACGAGTTCAAGATTTTTACCAACGTCAACAGCACCATCGTCGACCCGAAAAATTTCGACGAGCGGTCGTTTGTTACTGTGAACGCCGATGTCGCCATCATTCCGCCGAATTCTTTTGCGCTCGCGCGCTCGGTTGAATACTTCAAGATTCCGCGTGATGTGCTGACAGTCTGCGTCGGCAAATCTACCTATGCGCGCTGCGGCATTATCGTAAACGTCACGCCGTTTGAGCCCGAGTGGGAAGGTTTCGTCACGCTGGAGATCTCAAACACTACGCCGCTGCCGGCGAAGATCTATGCCAATGAAGGGCTGTGCCAGATTCTCTTCTTCCAGTCGGATGAAGTCTGCGAGACCAGCTATAAGGATCGCAAGGGGAAGTATCAATCGCAGAAGGGAATTGTGCTGCCGAAGTTGTGAGAGGCTGACAGTTGTCGGCTCTCGGCTGTACGTTCTGAACTCTCAGTTCAAGCCTGGGTCATTCATTGGCTTGACTGCCGACGAATGCTCTGAAAACCAGCGCAAGACTCTTCGGTCGAATTCTTCCGGCGCGGCGCTGTGTGCTCCCGTGTGAGCCGCGCCTGGTACTTTCCACACCACGATGGCTGCCGGATTCCTGGCTTGGACCATGTCCGAATGGTAAGGCGGAATGTTTTTGTCGTCGAGGCCGTGGATGAGCAGCACTGGAGTTTTCACTTTCGCAACCGCCTCTTCCGGTGACGCTGTTTCCATGTCTAAGCCATATCTCAGGCGAACATAGAGAAATCCAACATCCACGGCCGGGCGGAAGAATGTTCGACCAATCCATGGTCCAATGTTAAACGGCTGGCCCATGCGCACATAAGCAACTTCGCGAAAGCTGGAGAAGGGTGATTCGGCGACGATCGCGCAAAAGCGAGGCTCGATTGGCAGAGCCTCCAACAATTGCGCTGCTCCCATGGATTCGCCGAGGCCGTACACGCAATGCGCCGGATCGCGCGCCTCGATCCAATCGACCCAGCGGTGAATGTCGTCGGCTTCCCGAACACCGTAGCTCGCGATGCCTGCGCTGTTGCCATGGCCGCGCGCGTCCGTCATAAGAACACTGTAGTGGTTCTCCACCAGCCACCGTCCGAATCCATACATGCCGAGCAGATTGTCGGAAACTCCGTGCAGAAGAATTACAGCGTCGCCGTTAGCCTGCGCAGGACGCATGTACCAGGCATGCAAGGCGGTTCCATCGGGCGCTGTAAGAGTGACATCCCGAAAGTCGACCGAGTGTCTTTGCGCCCACGCCTCGGCGTTTTGTGTCTCTCGAGGGGTGATGGGATGACGGTAAGGATGGACAGCAATCCATCCCAATCCCATGCCGCCAATCACCATTCCAGCAACATAGAAAAAAGCCAGAACGAAGAAGACCGCCCGAACGATGCGATAGAGAATGGACTTTGACCTGGCGGGTGCCGCGAGTTGGGTAGATGAAGCGATGGAGTCAAGCCCTCTCGCATAGATACGAAGGCCTGATCAGGGCAGTTCCGCGGCCTAGCGCCGCACTTCGCCTTCCTTAAACATGTACTTGATGGCCGGCTTATAGATCATCAGATTGGGTGCGCCGCTGCGGTTCAGCTTGATGCAGCTCTTGTCGTACCACTCGATGTAGCCGTGCACCTCTTCGCCATCGCGGAGCACGACCACCATGGGCGTCTTGGTCTGCATCTGCTTCTGATAATAAAAATTCTCGGCGTTGGTCTGCTCCGAGGGAGCAAGTTTCTTGGCGGGTGCGCTGGAGCGTTCGGAACGCTCGCGCGGTTCCCTGCGCTCGGAGGAGCCATGGTTCGAAGTATGGTTCGTAACATGATTCGTCACATGGTTGGGGGCATGATTCGGCCCGTGATTGGAGCTGTGGTTGTGGCCGTGACTGTTATGGCCGTTGTCATTGTTGCGGCTGAGCGACGGCCGAATCAGCTTGCGGTTTGCGAAGCCGTCCTGATCGGCGGTTTGGTCGGCGGAACGCTCGGCTGGTATGGATTCCAGGGTTTCTTTCATAT
>JBAWBE010000436.1:0-29309 GCA_049589635.1 Terriglobales bacterium | reverse complement strand
AAAACGACTCCGACGAGAGTGGAGTCTGATCTTCCCACTGCCGGGGCTCGAAGTATGTGGATTGGTTCGTCAGTGCAGCGTTCTTGAATTCCCAGGCGGAAGCGGCCGGTAACACCTGAACGTCCTTAAAGATCGTGCGATTTTCGAGAACGCAACTGAGCGAGACGAACTCTCCCAAAGAGCGCTGGTCAATGCTGCGCAGTCCGTGACGCGCAGCCAGAATCGCCTTTGCCTCACTACCGAAGTAAAACGTGTCCCCCGCCTCGTGGTAGCACAGCCGGTGCATGCTATAACGGTCGTTGAAAACAGTGACGACTCCGCGAGCGCGATCCGCGATCAGTCCGTGGAACATCCCATTAAGATTCTGAAAGAAATCCCGGTCCTGTTCATAGCGCGGTAACAGATAGCCAGCTCCACTCGAACCGTGCGATCCATTCCCGTTTCGTGCGCCATAGGTGACGCGGTCAACGGAGTACTCTTCACCCGAGAAGACCATGCAAACGCCCCCGCTTTTGCTTCTCAGAGGCATGCCATCCGAAAACGAGCCTTGCAACACCGTCCATCCGACATACACGCCCAGCGATTCATCGATATAAACGTCGGTTTTGTAAAACGGCTCGTAGGAGATGGCCTTCAGCATTAAGCGCAGCTGCGGCTCGGCGGAAGCGCGAGGTAATCGAGTAATAAGGCCGACAATACCAGGCATTTCTGTCCTAGCCCGCTTCGCCCGACAACTGGTGTCTCCGGCTATACCATCCTGCCCGGTATTCGCGGAGCCGGGCGATCAGCGGCTCAGGCAGGCGGTCGATCAATTTGCGGTGCAGCCCCATCCGCAACGCGAGTTGCCCCACTCCCGTGAGAGGAATGTAGTAGCGCGGGATATCGACGCGCGCAAAGCCGTTGCGTTCCTTGAAATCGCTAAGACTATCCCGTTCTTTGTTGCCATACGCAAAGCTCGAATAGACGAGATATGGAACATTTCTATCCGCACAAGCTCGCACGGAATGTGCGATCAACGCGTTCGTGGGAGCCTTGTCGCGGTGCCGCACCATGGAAATGATATGCATCAGCCCGGCCTGGGTGCCGGTTTCGTCGATGGTGAGCTTTACGAAGCCGATCAGTTCATTTTCAAAAAATGCCCCGATAAAGACGCTGCTATCCAGAAATGTTCCGGCATACACGCGCATTCTCTCCAGAGTCATTCCGTAGTGCGGGAAGCGCTTCCCCTGTCGAATCGGCGTCTCGTTATAGACCTTCCACATTCCTTCGATCATCCCGTCATCGAAAGGTACCTCTCGTACGACCACACTTTTTTTCTCCGCCTGCTTGGCCTTATTTCTGGCCTTAAATCCGAGCACCTTGGTCCACCAATGATCGAACGTAGTCACCGGCAGAACGGCCAGGTTGTCCCACTCCACCGGATAGGAGTAATTGGGCTTTGTCTCCGGCAGCCTTTGAATGAAGGTGAAGAGATCGACGCGCGTGCCGCATTCCCGGAGCCCCGCGATGACCGCCGCCGGATCCTCAAGAAAGCGGAAACAATCTCCATCGACCGCCGCGATGCGCAGCACTTGCCCACGAACCTCGATCTTCCGTCCGCAAACCACCACTGAACTCATAATCTCGAATGACCTCTATTAGCGAACTACTGCTAGGAAAAATTGGCGGAGAGGGAAGGATTTGAACCCCCGGATGGTTTTACCCACCGCAGCCAGCAAGCCGGCCGCTGCCTTAGCCAACGGCGACCTCTCCGCGTTTTGACACCTCATGTGCCTATTTCACGGCAGAATAGAGCGCCGACTCGAATTTGCAGATCTCTCCGACCACACGCTCCTGCTGCTCTCTCTTAAGTTGCGGGAACATCGGTAGAGAAACAATCTCCTTGGCAATTTTCTCGGTTACCGGAAAATCTCCCGCCTCATAACCCAGAGATTCGTATGCCTTCTGCAGGTGCAACGGAATCGGATAGTGAATTCCGGTTCCGATCCCCGCCCCGCTCAAGTGAGCCATATACGCTTCACGGTCGGCCGCCCGCACAACGTAAAGATGGTAGACCGCCTTCGACCATGAAGGCTCAAACGGGATACGCACTTCGCTGCCACTCTTCACAAACAGCCCCTTGTACTCAGCGGCACGCTCACGGCGCTTTTCGTTCCAGCCGGCAAGATGCTTGAGTTTCACGCTCAGGATTCCCGTCTGAATCGAATCCAGTCGACCGTTGTAGCCCTCGATATCGTGGTAATACTTCTTGGCCTGGCCATGATCGCGTAGCATCTTGCAGGCCTTGGCAATCTTCGGATCGTTGGTGGTAATGGCACCACCCTCTCCACAAGCACCTAGGTTCTTGCCGGGATAAAAACTGAAACCGGCGGCTTGTCCCATCGATCCTGCCCTAAACCAGCGATTATGTTTCTTCGAAAAATATTCAGCACCGTGGGCCTGGCACGCGTCTTCAATAACGATCAGGTGATAACGCTCCGCCAATTCAAGGATCGCGTCCATGTCAACCATCTGTCCGTAGAGGTGAACGGGTACGATTGCCGTTACCGGGCGACCGCTGCGCTTGCTGACAAGGCGGCCATCGATCAGCTTGCACTGAGTCTCGAGGTAGACGCGCAGCTTCTCGGGATCCATGTTGTACGTGTGCTCATCGATATCGACGAACTCGGGTTGCGCGCCCGCCTGCGATATGGCCTCGGTTGTGGCGATAAACGTGTGCGAAACGGTAATCGCGACATCGCCCGGCGTGACCCCGGCGGCAACCAGCGCAAAACGCAGAGCATCCGTGCCGCTGTTAACCGCGACAGAATGTTCCGTTTGGCAGAAGGCCGCGAACTCGCGCTCAAAACCCTCAACCATCGCGCCGCCGATAAAGCCCGCCGTGCGCAATGCCTTCTGGAAAACTGCGGTTAGTTCCTCCTCCAGTTCGACGTGGGGTGTAACCAGATCGAGAAATGGAATGCCGTGTGACTGACTCATTAGGATTGCCTCCAGTAATTAAATTTGGCGAAAGATTTTTGCCGGGTTGCCGGCGACGATAGTATTCGGAGGAACGTCTTTTGTGACCACTGCGCCCGCTCCGACGATGGCGTTTTCACCCACGCAGACGTTGGCGAGGATCGTCGCGCCCGACCCAATCGAGGCGCCCTTCTTGATGACGGTCTTCTCAACTTTCCAATCGGCTTCGGTCTGCAGACCCCCGTCTGCGACCGTGGCGCGAGGGTAGGAATCGTTGATAAACATCACGCCGTGCCCGACGAATACATTGTCTTCAATCGTCACGCCTTCGCAGATGAAGGTGTGGCTGGAAATCTTGCAGCGCTTGCCCACGCTGGCGTTCTTCTGAATTTCCACAAAGGCGCCGATCTTCGCCTCATCGCCAATTTCGCAGCCGTACAAATTGATGAACTTTGAGAGCTTGACGTCGCGCCCCAGCTTCACGCTCGGAGCAATGCATACATAGGGATCCATAACTTGTTCTCGCTGACTTCCCTGATTTTCTTGATTGGACAACGGTGCCTCGCGGAGAACTATCTATGCTCAAGCGGGCTTGCAGCTGGTTGGCAGGAAGGGTGATTTTGGGTTGGAGAGACGATGCGAATACGTCGAATCGAAATTTATTAGTCCGCAGATCGATAGACCGACAGACCTGCAGATCTATAGATAAACGAGCTCTCCTCTTTTGGAGAGGGACTCATTTGCCGCCTCAAGCATCCGCACTACCTTCAGCCCTGCGTGTCCGTCGTTGAAAGGCGTCGTGTCTTCCCGGATGCATTCAATGAAGTAATTCAGTTCCATCTTCAGGGCTTCAACCTGCTCGACCTGAGGGGCCCACATGTCACCGGTGCGATAGCTGACCAACAGGTTGTACATGCCTTCTTGGCTCTTCACGTCGACACCCTTGTCATAGATCTTTAGTTTCTCGTCGGCTTCGAGATCATTCCAGACCAACATCTTCTTTTCACCGCCGATCAGCGTGGTGCGAATCTTGACCGGCGAGATCCAATTCACATTGATGTGAGCGATCACCTTGTTTGGAAAGTAGATGGTAATGAAAGCGATATCCTCGTAGCCGTTCAGGTGATGCTGTCCAGTAGCTGAGATCGCCTCCGGTGCTTCCTTGATAAGATGATCGATGATCGCCAGATCGTGGGTCGCCAAGTCCCAAATGACATTGATGTCGTGCTGAAAAAGTCCCAGGTTAACGCGTGTCGAATCGTAGTAGTAGATCTTTCCGAGCGTTCCATCCTCCAGCAACTGCCCGATTTTCTTGACCGCCCCGGTGAACAGAAATGTGTGGTCCACCATGATCTTCAAGTTTTTTCGTGCCGCCAGATTGATGAGTTCTTCCGCCTGAGCCGCATTGCTGGTGAATGGCTTCTCGACGAAAACATGCTTGCCATTTTCGAGCGCGGCCTTGGTGAGTTCGTAGTGCGTCCATACCGGCGTGACGACCGCAATTGCGTCAACGTCCGGAGAGGAGATGATATCGGAGCTGTCCTCTGAGACCACAACACTGGGGTAGGTCTTCGCGACTCGTTTCAGCGCGGCGGGGCTTTTATCGCTAACGGCCACCACTTTGGACCCCTCGATGTGGTCAAGATTCCTGACAACGTTCGGTCCCCAATACCCGTAGCCGATGACGCCGAACTTTATGACGTCGCTTGCGGTGGTTTTGATTTGTAGTTTGTCAGGTTTTGCCAGATAGGTAGCCATGTGAACCTCTTTTGACTTTGGGTTTTGGGGAGGCCGGAAGCGGAAGCGATTTGCGGGGAGGCTAGTGCGCGCCTTCACCCATCAACACGGCGCGAGGGGTAAGCAACAGGATTTTTATGTCCATCCAGGGCGACCAGGCTCTCGCATATCGCAAGTCGAGCCGCACCATCTCGTCGAAGGTAACCCGGCTTCGACCGTTCACCTGCCACAAGCCCGTGATGCCGGGCTTCACTTCCAGAACACGGCGGCGATGCCACGTCCGATAAGCCGCCACTTCGTAGGGAATTGCCGGGCGTGGCCCCACCAACGACATGTCCCCTGTAAGAACATTTACAAACTGCGGCATTTCGTCCAGGCTGGTTCTCCGCAAGAACGCCCCTACACGCGTAATTCTATGGTCGTTCGTGAGCTTGAACACGCCCTCGCCGTTGCCGTCCGCAGATTTGCGTTCCGCCTGGCCGGCGATCAATTTCTTCACATACTCCTCGTGAACGCCCGAATCGTTGCCGACCTTCATCGAGCGGAATTTGAGAAAGGTGAAACATTTTCCATTTTGCCCAACCCTTTGTTGCTTGAAGAATACCGGTCCCTTCGAGGTCAACTTGACCGCTAAAGCAATGATGGCCAAGATCGGCGAGAAAGCGATTAAAGCTAATAGGCTGCCAACGATATCGATGGACCGCTTCATGCTCGATAACAACCGCCGGTTGCTGTGGTGACGAGCGAGGTCGGGATATAAGGTCGGATTGCTGGGACGCTCCGGGCCGTCATGGTCCCAATCGTCGGGAAAGAAGTGAAACGAAATGCTGATTTGATTGAAGTGCTCAAAGGGTACATTATCCCGCAAGGTGGCGCTGACCCGCGTCAGCATCGTGCTCAAGACCATGCTCTTGTCATCGAACTCCAGGTCCGTGAACATTACACCGACGGTTGTGCCGTTCTCGTACCATCCAGTGATATCGGTCTCTCTGGTGGATGCCACCAACGCGGATACAACGTTGTGCAGCGCTTTACTGCCCTTTTTCGAACTCTGTCGATTGCCGCCGTCCAACAACATCAACAGAAAAGGTTTTTGAGACCGCTCCGTCCGTTTTCGCTCAATCGAGATCATCCGACGGAAAGCTTCTTCACCAAGGATGGTGCGTTCGCTCTCCGCACCCGGGCGCTCTACGAACGATCGGCGTTCAGCTTCGGGAACCGAGTTTCGCAAAGTCAATGTGTTTTCTCCTTGTTCGTTCTGCTTTATGGTGCGAGTGGTCAAGGGGCTGGGGACCTTAGAATTCAGTGCTGCTACAACCGAAGAACATATCGGCGTGGCGGCGAAATCTATTGAGGGCTGTCTAGGAAAATGACTTACTTCTGAGGAGTGCTTCCCGGCTGTCCGGTGGAACCCGGTTTGTAGTGGTAGTAATAATCGTTGTGCGAGGTATTCGTAGAGCAGTTGAGCAGACCGCCGATCAGCTTCGACCGGTCGATCGCTTCCAGCGCTCTCTGCAACTGGCGCTTTTGTCCTGTGCCCTGGCGCGCCACCAGAAGAACGCCGTCGGCCAATCGCATCCACACGCTGGTATCGGCCAGAGGCAGTACAGGCGGCGTATCGATCACGATCCAATCGAACCACGCCGTCAGCTGATCCATCAAGGCAGAGAGTCTGCCCGATTGCATGAGTTCAAGAGCGTTGCGCGGCGTACTGCCGGCCGGCAAAATCCAAAGCCCAGCGTCTTCCAGGTGATAGATACTCTCGGCGGGGCCGCTGTCACCTTGCAGCCACTCGCAGATGCCTGGAACGTGGCCCAATCCAAACAGATTCGCAACCGACGGCCGTCGCAAGTCTCCATCCAACAAAAGCGTTCTTTGATTGGTTCTCCGCGCGAGCGTGCAGGCGAGGTTAGCGGCTACCGTGCTCTTCCCTTCCTGCGGAACCGAACTTGTAATCAGGATCCTCTTGAGTGGGCGGCTTTGCCGCAGCTGACGCAACCGCACTGCCAGAAATCGGAATTTCTCCGCCGCCAGGCTTTCCTTGTCGGTCACGCAAACCAGGCGGCTCTGGAGTGGAACCATGACTCGCAGCGGTTGAAACTGGCGGAACTGGTCGACGTGGGGCTTGGTCGCGGCTCCGCCTGCCTCTACGGAGAGATGCGACGCGTCTTCGAGCGCGGATGCCGCCTCGGGCAAGAACGCCCCGTCCATGTCGGCAACCGCCGCAGCCTGTTCGTCGCTTCCTTCATTAAGAGCAGATTCGCGCTGGGCGGCGGCTTGACGCTCCGCGACCTTCAATACCTCGGTCGCGGCGGCCAGCGCTTTCCGGTCGATCCCAGAGCGTTCGGCCTGCGATTTTTGGAGCGCGTCGAATAGGTAACTCATAGGTCGCGTCCCCGAAATTCCAGAGGCACACGCACTTCCGCCTCTTGTTCTTGCGGCGCGGCCCTATTCAGCGCGGCAAACATCTCGAGCAAAGTCTTGGCCGCGCGCCTGACATCTTTTTCACCAATCGCGTCGCTACTTTCGATGGCCGGCGGTTGCACCACGTCCAGGCGAAAGTCCTCGGCGATTCCCTGAATGATCTCCGGAGTCACGCTGCGCATCTGCTTCGCATAGGCGGTCACGAGAGCGTTCTCGCAGATGGTATTGATCAACCGTGGAAAACCGCGCGAGTGCCGGTACACGGCGGCCACGGTCGGTGCGGGAAACAGAGTTCCCGCATTTGCGGTCGCGCCGGCGATTTGTAGGCGCCGTTCGATGTATCCCCGCGTCTCTTCCAGATCCAAGGGATCGAGATGCGAGCGCAAGGCAATTCTCTGCTTGAGCTGCCGCAGCCCGATGGAATCCAGTTTTTGATCCAGTTCCGGCTGCCCGACAAGCAGGATCTGTAACAGCTTGTCGTCGGTAGTCTCGAGGTTCGTCAACAACCGAACTTCTTCCAGAAGCTCGGCCGACAGATGGTGTGCTTCATCAATGATCAGCACCGTGGTCTGCTTCTTTGCGCTGCGCGAAATCAGGAATTGCCCAAGCTCGAGCAACAGCTGGCTCTTGTTCTTGCCAGCGGTCGACAGTCCGAGGTCGCTGAGAATGTATTGTAGAAACTCGTTCGGCCCCAGCAGGCTATTGAACACATACGCGTAGGCTACGTCTTTACTCTGCTTGAACAGCTGCAGCAGGCACCGCAGGAGTAAGGTTTTTCCCGTGCCCACTTCACCTGTAAGAACGACAAAACCCTTATGCCGGCGTACTCCATAGTACAAAGCGGCCAGTGCTTCGTTGTGCCGTTTGGTCACAAACAGAAAGTCCGGATCGGGCGTGAGCTCGAACGGGTTACGCGTCAGATTGAAATAGGCCTTGTACATGAAAGAAAAAACTTAACCGTAGAGAAAGCTGACCGCCGAACCCGCCAGGATCACAATCACCACGACTCCTGTCATCGCCCAGTCGAAGCGAATCTTTCTCTTGGTGCGTTGTTCATCCGAAAAATTCAACACTTCTGGAATCTCCACCATGATGCCAACCGGCATCAGATCTTTGATTTCCTTCTCGCTATGCATGCGGTCGTCCAGCAATTCAAACCCGCCCGCCACCACCAGGCCCAACATCAAACCAACGCCCAACCCCATTCCGCAAAACTTGAGACGGTTGGGAAAATCCGGTTTCCCGGGCAACCCCGGGGGATCAAGAACCCGAAAGCGCTCGCCCTGTTGCAGCCGCTCCATGCTGGTAGCCATCTCCGACTGATTTTTCTTCTTGAGCAGTTCGTCGTAGCTGGACTTCGATTGATCATACCCACGCGTCAGGTCCGCCAACTGCTGCTCCCGCACCGGTTCCTGGTTCAGCCGCGTCTGATATTCGCCGATGCTCGTCTTCAACTCGGCAATCGCCCGCTCGCGACTCGCAATCTCGATCTGATTTGCGTGCAACTGACCTTGCAGCTGCATATTCGGCGAGTTCGGGGCAAGGTCGCTGGTGATGTGGCTCTTAGTGCTGTCATCCGTCGACGCCGAGGCACTCTTCGCCGCCAGGTCGGCGATGAGCGCGCCTCTGGTTTTTTCCGTCTGCGCAATCTGTTCCTTCAGTTTGCGAAGGTCGGGATGGCGGTCTGTGTAGCGGGAGCTCAGTTCCGCTAGTTGCGTCTTCAATCTTTCGAGTTCTTTGTCGATCGCAGGCAGGCTCTCGGGAGCATTACCGCCGCCGGTCGACACTGTTCCTTGCATGGCCCGATACTGATCGATCAGCGTCTGGAGATAAATGCGCTGCTGCTTCGCCGTGTTCAGCGCATCCTCGGCGTTCTGAAGTTGCGATTGCAGGCCGTTCAGAATCGCGAGATTGCTCTGCTGCTGGGTGGGCATTTCGCCGACATGCTGCCCTTTGAAAACCCGGATCTTCTCTTCTTGCTCAGTCAAGGCGTTGCGGGCCGTTTCCAATTGGCTCTGGAGAAACTGGGTGGTGTCTTCGGACATCTGCTGCCGCACTTCCACATTCTCGTTGATAAACAAATTGGTCAGCTCGCTCGTGACCTTCTGCGCCAGATGCGGATCGCGCGCCGAATAGTAAACGTTAAACGCGGTGATCTTGTCGTTGTGCGCGTCATGCACCAGCTCGATCTCGATATTCTTTCGCATGCGCTCGACTTTTTCATCGGGCGACATCGGCTTGCGCTCATCGGCGTAGATCTTTACCTGGTCGATGATTTGCAGGAGGCGGGTGCGGCTAAGAATTTGCTGAGTGATGCTCTGCAGCCTCTCCTGGAGGTCATCGCTCACGTTGGGCGTGACATAGTCTTTCGGCATGGTCGGCTGCTCCACCAGAATCAGCGTGCCGGAGCGGTAAACCGGCTGGATGAACCAGCTCGCGCCCCAGACCGCCAGCCACCCGAAAAATAGTGGCACCAGGAAATGCAGGTGGCGACGCCGCGCGGCGCCCAGCCAGCGCTCCATGTCGAAAGCTTGAGGAGCTTGTTCGTCGCGTTCTTCTACCATTGCATTATCTTCCGAGCGGCCTTGAAAAAGTATAGGACAGAGACAGGAATTCCCGGTTCGTGTCCGGCGTCGCCGCCAGCACAGCTACGTTGCTGTAATCCTGGTGCAATCTGGAATAACCAAGCTGGAAGCTCAGGTGCTCCCCGAGTTGCTTTGAGACCGACGCGGTCCCCGAAATAGTATGGCCGTCGTTGCTTCCACCGAACAGAGGAGAGCCCAGGACCTTATTCTGTGAATACCCGCCCGAAAGGGACGCATCAAAGGTGCGCGCAAGCTGTCGCCGTAGAGACAGGTTTGCACTATCCGAGTTTACCGCCCCCGACAACCCTCCACCGCCCGAGATGGCGTGTGAGTAACTGATGGCCACGTTCGTCCGTTGCCCCTGCCAACTAAGGCTGCCTCCAATCGAAGGGTTCCAGGCCACTGCGGGAGGCAGCGGCAAACCGCCGAGCGCGCCTTGGACCGTATTCGAGTGTTGCGGGCCACCGAAGACAGAAAGGGTTAGCGTCGACGTCGGATAGAGAGTGTAATAAAAAAGCAGGGCGTGAGTTTGCGTTTCGCTTTCCCCTTCCGTCGCAGATGATGACACGAGCCTCTGATATTGGTACGTCACGCCGAAGTAGTGCAAGCGTGAGGCGCGCAACGAGTAGAAAACCGATCCGCCTTGCGAACTCGAATCAGCCAGCCCAGTAACCTCTCCAGAATTGAAGTAGTGTACGTTTGTGAAGCTCCCGCTTGCTCCCACCATCCCGTTGAGTGCAAATTGATAAGAAACGCCTACATTTCCCGAATTATTCAGGAACGGCGAAACCGGCGCAATCACCAAAGAATTTCCTCCGCCCGCTCCGCCCGATACCCCTCCCGATCCGTAATCCAGTTGATTGAATACGCTCGAGCTCTTTTGCAGGCCGTCGCGCGCAGTTAATGTCACGTGTGGGCTCAGTCGATCAGTGACGCTGATGGAGAAATTCTGGTCTGCCTCATCTCGCGATGAGCTCCGCTGATAGAACGTGAAGCCCGGAGCGTACGTTAGAACGGTGTGCAGTGTCGATGTCTTCTGATCTATCGCAATCGTCGGCCAGATTGAATAGCTCACATCACTCACCGGAGTCGACCCGCCGAGTGTATTGTCGCTATAAGCGGAATTAAAGCTAAGGCCATATCGAAGAAAATTCGAGCGTTCTTCTGAGCCCAACGCCGTCGGGTAAGACTGTCCGCTCACCGGAGGCGGCGTAAGCATGTTCGTGTCAATCAACGGGGCGGCGGGCTCATTCCCATTCGAGTCCGTCTGCGCCCACAAAGGGGCGGCGATTAGCAGTGCTAGGGTCAGGCACAGGCGAGTCGGCATAAATCGCTCTTAGGGAACAACGATCGTATCGCGCGGCTGCAGCTTGATATTCTGTGCCGGGTTCTCGCCCTTTAGCACTTCCTTATAGTTGAAAGGAATGCGTGTCTGGCTGCCATCCGGATTTTGTCGCAGAACATAAACGGACTTCTTCTTGGCGAAATCTCGAAAGCCGCCGGCGACCGCAATCGCGTCGAGCACAGTTGCAGAGTTCGTCAGCGGGAAAGCCCCAGGCTTGTTCACTTGTCCCAGAATGTTGTACTTCTGACTGTTGATCTGCTGCACCATCACGGTGACTTCGGGCTCCGAGATGTAGCTCTTCAGTTTGTCGGCGATCTCGCGCTCGAGTGCCAGCGGTGTCCGGCCCGCCGCTTGAATCTCCCCAGCCAGTGGCAGCGAGATTCTTCCATCCGACCGAACCGGAATTGATGCCTTTGAAACATCCGGCTCCTTCCAAACATTGATTGAAAGCACGTCATCGTTGCCGATCACAAAACTGTCGTCGTGTGGCTTGGTGGCACCTTCCACGGCCGAAGCCGGCTGAGCTGGCCCGGGGTCAACGAGCTTTGCCTCGTTTGCAGTCTTTGCCGGCGCGGGATTTGCCGAAGTTGTTTGTGCAACAACGGAGCTAGTGACTAGCGCACAGCCACCGAGTACTACGGCCATCCACCGCGACGCATCCTTCACCATCGTCAATGTCATAGGGTCTCCTGACGATTCATGTCTTGAATTGATCAAACGGTCCTCTTAGCCTAACGTCCCATTCCCGTTGTAGCCCTTGCCATTGCCATTTCCGTTGGAGGGATGTCCCTCCGGAAATTCCATTCCGCCATCCGGTCTTAGGTGGTATTGGTCAATCTTATAGAGCAACGTTCGATAACTCACTTTGATCATGCGCGCCGCTGCCTTCCGATTCCACCCTGTCTTTTGCAGCGCCGCCACAATTGCGTTTCTCTCCGCGGCAACTCGTACGCTCTGCACCAGCGTCTTCAGCGAATCCGGCACCGAGCTTTGCTCTTCCTTGGAGTCGACGGCAACCGGAACAAGCCCTTTCAATTGAGAAACTGAGTGACTCGCATCAGTCCCAGAGGGCAAGAACTCCTCGCCCGATGTGAGCTCATGATCCGGCATCACCAGGTAACGCTTCACGAACCGTTCCAGTTCGCTCAAGTTTCCCGGCCAACCGTAATGCTGGCAGGCGTCCAGCACCTCCGGCGTGAACTTCCGCGCCGGCAGATTGTAGTGTTTTGCCAGTTGCTGCATGAAGTGGTGCATCAGCAGGGGAATTTCGTCCCTCCGCTGCCGCAACGGTGGAACATGGAGCGTAAAAGCGCTCAAACAATAGTAGAGGTCTTCGCGAAACTTCCTGGCGGCAACGGCCTGCTCGATGTTGGCGCTCGTGGTTGCGAGTATTCTCACGTCCAGGTCCACCGGACGATCATTGCCACTGCCCTTGCCCTTGCGCGTGAGCTGCTTGTTTTGCAGAACCTGCAGCAGTGTGTGCTGCAGATCCAGCGGCATCTCGACGATTTCGTCGAGCAGCAGAGTTCCCTTCTCGCACCATTCCAGCTTGCCGGTACGGGCGCGGCCAAAACCACTCTCCATTTCGCGGTCGCATCCGAACAGTTCTTCTTCGAGCAGCCGTCCCGGCAGCGCTCCGCAATTCACCTTGACGAGTTTCAGTCCCGATCGCACCGACAAACCGTGAATCAGTTGCGCCGCGCTGGTCTTTCCGCTTCCGCTTTCTCCGACAATCAATACCGGAACCTGCGTCTCCGCCAACAGCTCGGCCTGAGTTCGCAGTTTGCGCATCGCCGGACTGGCCGCGACAAAGAACGATCCGTTCCCGATCGGCTCTACATCATCGCTAGAGATGTCGCTCTCCATCTCCGTGGAAGTCGAACCAAGGTGACGCCGGATTACAAATTCCACTTGCTGCTCGTCCAATGGCCGCACCAGGATTGCCTGGGCTCCGATCTGGATGGCTTCGCGCTTATGTTCTGCGTCATCGTGCGGACAAATCAAAATAATCGGCACATCCGGACGTACCCGACGCAGCCAGCGCAGCACGTGCAAGCCGTCGCCATCGCCGCTCGATAATTCGAGTAGCAACAGGTCGGGCATTGCGCCACTTTGCAGACGCTCCAGCGCGTCCCATCCACTCCCCGCCGTTTCCAAGTGCCAGCTGTTCGACTCGCCAATCGACCACAATGGGCGGAGTACTGCCGGTTCTCGGCTTACAACCAGAAGATGCACGGTTTCAATTGCGGTTTTGGCCACGGATCGGTCCTTGAATTGATTAATCGAAAACAGAGAAGAATCAGAGAGAGGTAAGGGTCAACTTGCAGAAGAATCTAGACAGCTTCGATCTCGTAACCTTCTACGCGAACGGCCAGAGATCGCTGAATGGCATCCACGGACACAACAACAGAGCGCTTTCCATTCCGGGACACGAGAATTCCTTCTACTCCAGTCAACGAACCGCTGCGGATGCGCACGCGCTGGCCGATCTTCAGGAAGGGGTAAGTCTCCCAGTTCATGCGCTCGTTGACAATGGTCTGTACGGCCTCGATCTGTTCATCGGGGATCGGGGTGCCCTGCCGCGAAGCACCTACAAAATCGAAAACGCTGTCCGTGCAAAGCACACGAAGACGATCTTCGTTCGTCGCCATGATCTTGACGAACACATAACAACTGAATAACGGCAGCTCAACCTCTTTCCAACGGTCGCTCCAACGCCGCTTTTCGGTCACGACCGGCAGGAATGCCGTTAGCCTCTTATCTTGGAACCGCTGCATCACAACTCTCTCGTGCCGGGCGCGAGTTTGCACCGCATACCAACTTTCGGCGGTGCTGCCGGTCGCTAGTACAACGCTCGGATTTTCACAAAGAGTGGTACTGGCAGCCATAGCTTCGCCCTCTGAGCCACATATCTTTTTGGCCCAAAAACACTAAGTTGGACGTAATAACGTGAAACTACAACGATTTGGGGGAAAACCGAGTACTAGGTCCGGGGAAGACCCTCGCTACACTTCTCACGTTGGACAGAATCTATTCCTAGATGCAGGCCGTTGCAAGTGGTACGCATACCCGGAGAAGTGGTTCCTCGCTTTCAAGGGTCGGACTTACTACCATCGGGAACATACTCTTAGAGACATTCTTCTCGGGCGATCGGGAGGGAGAGGTAACATCCATCGCTTATACGAGTTACATAAAATTGGCCCACTTGCTTCTCAACCTCACCACCGATTCGTGCCATTGACAGTCATTCCAAATAGCTCGATTTCACCAACATTCTGCAAGAATACTCCGTAGATCCTTCAATGTCAGCGCGAAACGCAACGCTTCGGACCCGAAAGTCGGTGTCCCTTCGCCCCAAAACTATGCACCCACCTGCAATAAGTTGCAGACGCCTGCAACATTGACTTTGGGGCATAGTGTTAATTCCTTGCCACAGGAGGAGGTTTTTGGTAGCATTCAGCCTCCGGGTCGGAAGCTGCCAGAGAAATCGCAGCCCCGACTGGAACACCTCCCCTCGGTTTCTGTTCGAGTAGATCGTTCCTGACGCCCCTTCCGTCAGCCTCGTTAGAAACCAGACTCTGTGATGTTCGTGCTCTTTGGTCCAGGGTTATCCCAGAGCCGCAAGCCCTAAGCACGTTGGAGGGAGTCGCCAATGGAACCGGAAATTAAACAGCTCGATAGCACCATTCGCGTGCTCGTCGCTGACAATTCGCCCTTTCATACCGAATTGCTTGCGGGCGCTCTAACACGCGATCCCGATTTCCAGGTCATCAGTTCCAATCTGTGCGCCGTCAGCGTGGCATCCGCCTCGCGCCAGCAACCGATTGATGTGTTTGTGCTCAGCGCTTTTGCCGAGGGGGACGCGCAGGTCGGGCTGAAAATCCTGGAGGAACTCCGCGCGTCGAATCCAAACGCCCGGGCCGTGATGCTTCTGAATTCCTCAACTTCAGATTCCATTCTTGAGGCTTTTCGCGCCGGCGCCCGCGGCGTTTTCCATATCCAGGAAGATTCCGATGTCCTTCGCCGCTGTATCCGCCGCGTTCACGAGGGCCAGGCTTGGGTCAGCCGGGAGCAGATGACGCTGCTGCTCGAGGCTTTGGTCTTAACGCCCAAGATCAAAGCAGTCGATCGAAAAGGCATGAATCTCCTCACCAAGCGCGAGGCGGAAGTAGTGAGCTGTCTCGCCGAGGGTATGACGAATCGCGAAATCGCTCAGCGGATCGGTCTGAGCCAGCACACCATCAAGAATTATCTTTTTCGCATCTTCGACAAGCTCGGCGTTTCCAACCGCATCGAGCTGCTCTTCATGACCCTCAGCCAGGGCAGCGCCGCTCCCCTTCTCTTGCAGGGCCTGCTCATGGATCCTGCGGACGGCTATGACGAAGCCACTTTTGTCTCATGTCAGAAGCACGCGGAAAACGGTGTGATCGCAGCCCAGCTGGCCCTGGCACGTATGTTCTCCATGGGACGTAAGGGCGACCGTGACTTGGCCAAAGCCTACGCGTGGTTTGGGATCGCCGCAGGTTTGATTACTCGCACCAAGAACGCGTTAAAAGAAGACATGAACCCCTCCGACGCAGCCGCAGCCGAACGTCACGTGCGGGAATGGCTTGAAGGATCGCGAGAAATCGAGCGGCCCGCTTCCCGCCCGAGGTCGATCGACTATGTTCAGCCAGCAATGGCGGCGCGCCCGGGAGTGACCGAGGAAGGCGAAAATCGATCTTCGCATCCGATGCCGGATCGCGAAGGAATCTGAAGAGCCGTTCGATCCCTGGTAGCCGAACTAGTACCAAAAAGCGCCCGAAAAACAAAATCCGCGCGGCCTTGGCCGCACGGATCCTGAATTACTTCTGATCTTAATTGCGAATCAAACCAAGACGCGCTTGCTGCGCTGGCTTCGAGAACCGTACATCGCGGCAAAACAAGCGATCCCGCCCATTAGCATATACAGCAGCGCGGCACCGCCCTCGGAAGCCTGCATATTTTGACCCCACATTTCCTGCGGTCCGCTTCCGGTTTGGTTGGTGGGCGTATAGAGCATCAGGTTGACATAGGTGCTCAAACTCGGAAGCGTCTTGCAGTTCGTCATCACCCAGTTGTACAGAGTGAGTGCAGCCGCGCTGAGTTGATTCGAGCTAACCCCCCCCGTGAGCGCCCAGATGACCTGCGAATAGATTGCCTGTTGGGCTGTGCTCGGATTGTTGGTGAACATGAGGTTCACCACATACGCCAACTCGGTATACCCGGTAAGACCAATCGCGTTCCCAAACTGTGTTGCGCCTATGTTTGTCGAATTCAGATTTGAGACGTTGATGCCGTTGGCCGTCCAGCTCTCCCCGGCATAGATGTTGTGGGCATAATCGTCGCAGATCATTCCCAGGCCGCCAGCCCCACCCGGCCCAACCTGCTGACCATTGATGGTGCCATCATAATAGCCAGTTGCGACGCAGCCTTCCGACCCGCCGCACCAAACGTCGCCCTGGTAGCCGCCGTTGAACGACAAGTTGGAATTCTGACCAAATGCAGGCAGCGCGAAGCATAGCAACACTCCGAAAATCGCTCCCGCCAAAATTCCCGCTTTACTCTTCATTTATCTTCTCCTCACCACATAACCTACAAGGGGAGAAACTTCTATCATTCCGCAATGAATCGAGCCATTGCTTACCGTTGGATTCTAACCGGATGCCTAACGCTGTCAAGATTGATAATTTCTGCGATGGTTGCAAGCCCTTGCAACCATTCTCTAACCGCTTTGATGTCAATCAGATCACGAACCACAATTCATACTTACCTCGAAAATAATCTCGCGAAAAAATCTCCTACAACCCGATTGCTAAGCAGTGCTTTGATAGGAACGACCTCAGAACAACCCGAGCCGTCGTCTCTCAACACTCCTATTCAAAGGACTCTCTCAAGAGCTTTGCCGCCAGGCTCCAACCGACGTAGGATGGACTTACATGAAGAAGAGAATGGCTCCTCCCGTCCGACAATCCGCAGGAGGTTCGCGTTGAGGTCTCCATCGCGCCGGTACCTGATAATTGGTTCTGGTCTGATCGTCCTTCTTCTCGCAGGATGTTCCCGCGATCCGAGCGTTCGCAAGCAGAAGTTCTTTGAGAGCGGACAGCGCTATGTTGAGCAAGGCAAATACAAGGAGGCCGTGGTCGAGTTCTCCAACGCCATCAAGATCGATCCCTCGTACGCCGAGGCGCATCTTCAACTGGCCGACGCCTACCTGCAATTGCACGAGGGAGACCGCGCCTTCCGCGAACTCGCTCGTACTGTCGAATTGCAGCCCGAGAACTACCGGGCCCAGCTCGAACTCACTAATCTGCTCATCGTCAACCGTCAGTTTCAGCCGGCCAAGCAAGAACTCGACGTGCTGCTCCAGAAGCGTCCGGATGATCCGGCCGTCCACACCACCCAATCGAGCCTGCTGGCTGCCCAGGGCGACATTCCCGGCGCCATCGCGGAAATGCAAAAAACCGTCGCCCTCAGCCCCGACCGGTGGGAAGCCTACCTGAGCCTCGCGCTCTTGCAATCATCCAATAATCAATTGGAAGCTGCCGAGGCAAACTTCAAAAAAGTCATCGACCTGAATCCGAAGACCATGCAAGCGCACCTATTGCTCGGCAACTATTACCAGGCCCACAACCGCTTCCCTGAGGCCGAGCAGCAATTCCAGGCTGCCTCTGCACTCGATTCCACCAGCGCCGCCCCCCGCGCAGCCATAGCGCGCTTGTATCTAGCCGAAGGCAAGACAGCCGACGCCGAACAGCTTTTGACACAAGCCAAGCACGACCTCCCGAATAATCCGGACGCCTATCGCCTGCTCGGAGAGTTTTACTTCACAAGCGGACAGCTCGACAAAGCCACGAACGAATACGCCGCGCTCTACCAGCAACACCCGGAAGATCTCCAGCTTAAGAAAAACTACATCGAACTTCTGATTCAGACGAAGCGCTTCCCCGAAGCTCGCAAACTCGACGATGAAATTCTTAAGGTCAACGCCAACGACGACGATGCCCTCGTCTATCAGGCGCAAATGCAGATTAGCGACGGCGACGTAAACGACGCCGCCCAAAAACTGGAGACCGTCATCAAGAACAGCCCCAAGAACAGCGAGGGGCACTACGCTTTGGGCGTCGCCTACGAAAAATTAGGATATGTCGAGCGCGCCGAAAGCGAATGGCGTGAGGCTCTGCGACTCAAGCCCGATATGCTCGACGCCGCCCGCGCTCTCGCCGCGGCCGCCATGCGTCAGGGCGACGCCAATACTCTAGATGAAGCTTCGACTCAACTCATCGTTTTACAACCAGGTTCGCCCGAAGGCTATGCGCTGCGCGCGCTCGCCAACCTCAATCGCAAGCACTACGGCGAGGCGGAATCCGACATTCGTAAGGCCATCGCCATCGCTCCAAACAGCGCCTTCGGATACGTGCAGCTCGGAAATCTAAAACTTACGCAGAAACAATATGACGACGCAGCCCGGGCTTATCAGGACGCGCTGAATCGAAATCCCGACTCGGTCGACGCTCTTCGCGGCCTCATGAATACCCGTGTCGCCCAAAACCAGCCCGACAAAGCGATTGCCGCCGCCAACATCCAAATCTCGAAATCGCCCAACAACAGCGGCTTCTATGATCTGCTCGGCACCGCCCTGTTCTTCAACAAAAAGGACCTGCCCGCGGCGCAGGCAGCTCTCGCCAAATCCGTCAGTCTCGATCGACGCAACTCCGACGCGCTCGTCAAACTATGCGAGGTGCAAGCCACCAAAGGAGACATCGATCAGGCCATTGCGACCGCTAAGGAAGGACTCAGTGACAATCCGCGCAACGCCGATCTATATGTTTTGCTGGGAAGATTCTATGAATCGAAGTCCGACGCGCAACAGGCGGAAGCTTCCTACCGGAGCGCTTTGAATCTCAATCCGCAGCATCCGCTCGCATCGAACAACCTTGCCAGGCTGATGCTCCAGACCGGCGGCAACCTCGATGTCGCGTTATCTCTCGCACAAACCGCGCGTCGCGGTATGCCGAATTCCCCTGCCGCTGCCGACACTCTGGCGTGGATCGATTATCAGAGAGGCGCGTACCAGTCGGCCATCGGCCTTCTTCAGGAAGCTTTGAGTTTGCAGGATAAGGTTCGCGCGCCCGACGATCCCTACATTCATTACCACCTGGGAATGGCGTACGCGAAGAGCGGCCAGACGGCCCTTGCCCGTCAGCAGTTCGAGCGGGCGATAAAACTGAATCCCAATGCGACTGACGCGAAAAAGCAGCTCGCCCAGCTCAAATCATCTTGAGGGCGGTTCTGCTGAGTTATTCGAGCCCAGCTTCTTGCGGATGCGCCGGAGCTCCATAAAGCTCAACGCAGTCATGGCGCACAACACGGATCCAAATGAAATCACCAGAATCATGTCCATCGCGGTCTCCTTGCCGCTTCCCCGTTGCATCGGGGCGCCAGCACATCGCGACCCCCGCGGTGTGTCGGACAGCTACCGTCTCACTGAACCGAAATTGCTAACGATGATCTTCGTTAACGCGCGATTGTACACCCGCGCGTCGAGAACGCGCATGAAAATGATCGCAGCATTTCCACGGCGTACTAACTTAGCTACGGGGCGAGAAGTGCGGAGAATGCAACGAACAAAACGCTGCGCAACTACTCCGCAATTTAGGGTGCCGGAATCTGCGCCTGGGCGATGTTTGAATATGAGCTCTCGCCTGATGGGTCAACCGCCGTGGTCGCATAGCAGTAATCCGTTCCGTCAGTCACATTGTTATCCGTAAACGTAGTAGTTGGGCTCGAAGTGGAACCGATACTCGAATACGTGCCGCAGGAATTCACATAAACCGCACGATAGACGTTGTAGCTAGTGACTCCTGACGTCGGGCTTGCTACCCAGGTTAGCTGCACCGTGTGTACGGGTGCGGGTGTGCCGCTGCCCGTCAAGGTGGTCGAGGTTGGCGAATTCGAGGCATTGCTGGCAAACCCCGCGCTTGCTGATGCAGCGCCCGTTGCCGTCGGAGTGAACGTGACGGTAAACGATACCGGCGTGCCGACGATGACGGTGACAGGAAGTGACACGCCTGTAATGGAAAACTCGGTAGGATTCGCGCCGCTCAAGCCAACCGACGATACCAACACATTCGCGCCGCTGGCCGTCAAGGTTCCGGTTGCTGTGCCGCTTGTGCCAACAACCACATTCCCGACAGCGATCGGGTTGGTCACGCTCAAGGTTCCCTGGGCACCGACACTGGTTCCGGATAGAGGAATCGCGAGGCTCGGGTCTTGCGCATCCGATGTGACCGTCACACTGCCGCTGAAGGTCCCTGCGGACTGCGGCGTAAACGCCACAGTGAACGTAACACTTTGCCCCGAGGTCAACGTCAGCGGAGGGGTGATCCCCGAAACGCTGAAACCGGTTCCGCTCGCAGCAACCGCCGTAATGTGCGCGTCCGAGCCGCCGGTATTCTTTATCGTCTCCGATTGAGTCGAAGTCTGTCCAACCGTCACATTGGTGAAGCTCAAGCTTGTCGGATTCGCCGTCAAGTTCGCCGGCGTGACTCCCGTTCCCGACAGCGGAATCGCAATATTCGCCGATCCGCTCACAGTTAGCGACATCGTGCCGTTCACAAGACCCGCGGCCGAGGGATCAAACGTCACACTGAATGTCGTGCTCTGATTGGGCGTAAGCGTGAGTGGCACGGTCAATCCACCGAAGCTGAAGCCCGCGCCCGAGGCTGCCGCCGCTGTAACCGTTACATTCTCGCCGCCGGTGTTCTTTAGCGTCACGATCTGCGAGGTCGCATCGCCCAAGAGAATGTTGCCGAAGTTGATGGTCGTCGGATTAGCCGTCAAGTTCCCGGCCGTGACTGCCGTTCCCGAGACTGGAATTCCGAGGCTCGGATCCTGCGCGTTCGACGTCACCGTAACGCTGCCAGTAAAGGTGCCTGCTGACGGCGGAGTAAACGTCACGTCGAAGGTAACGCTCTGTCCGGACGTGAGGGTCAACGGTACGGTGATTCCTGAAACGCTGAATCCGACTCCGCTCGGCGTCACCGCAGTCACCTGCGCACTTGTGCCACCTGTATTCTTGATCGTCTCCGATTGAGTCGAACTCTGTCCGGCTGTCACGTTGGTGAAGGTTATGCTGGTTGGGTTTGCCGTCAGGTTTGCCGGTGTGACGCCGGTTCCTGACAACGGAATGGCGATGTTTGCCGATCCGCTCACTGTGAGCGACATCGTGCCTGTCGCCGCGCCAGTTGCTGTCGGCGTGAACGTGACGTTGAAGGTGGAGGTTTGGTTCGGCATCAGCGTGAGCGGCACCGTCAATCCCGTGAATCCGAAGCCTGTGCCTGACGCTGAGCCTGCCGTAACCGTTACGTTCTCGCCGCCGGTGTTCTTAAGAGTGACCGTCTGCGATGAAGTGGTCCCGGTTGTTACGTTGCCGAAGCTGATGCTTGTTGGATTGGCTGTCAGGTCTCCGGCTGTGACGGCGACGCCCGTGACCGGAATCGTCAGGGTCGGGTTGTGCGCGTTCGAGGTAACGGTGACATTGCCATTGAATGTTCCCGCGGACTGCGGGGCGAACTTCACAGTAAACGTAACGCTCTGACCGGCTCCAACTGTTGCCGGCAAGGTGATGCCTGAAACGCTGAATCCGGTTCCGCTCGCCGTCACCGCCGTGATCTGCGCGCTCGATCCGCCGGTGTTCTGGATCGTTTCCGTCTGGGTTGAACTCTGGCCCACCAGAATGTTGGTAAAGGTCAGGCTGGTCGGATTCGCCGTCAAGGTTGCCGGCGTCATTCCAGTGCCAGACAGCGGGATGTCGAGCTCCGGTTCTCCGCTGACCGTCAACGCCACATTACCATTGACTGCGCCCGAAACGGTCGGCGCGAAGCTGACACTGAAAGTAGATGTCTGATTGGGCGTGAGAGTCAGCGGCAAGGTCAATCCGCTATCGCTGAAGCCCGCACCAGAAACCGCGCCCGCGGTGACCGTTACATTCGCGCTGCCGGTGTTCTTCAGGGTGATGGTTTGCGAGGCTGCGCTTCCGATAACGACCCCACCGAAATTAACGCTGGTCGGATTCGCCGTCAGGTCTTGCGCCTCAACTCCAGTTCCGGAGAGTGGAATATCCACTTCGCCGTTATCAGTTGTGAAGGCGACATTGCCGCTCACTGCGCCAGTTGCAGTGGGCGCAAACTGCACGGTGAAGTTCGCGCTGTCTCCCGCCGCGAGCGTCACGGGCGCAGTGATGCCGGTAATTCCGTAACCTGCGCCTGTCACCGTAATCTGGGAGATCGTGAGGGTAGATTGACCGGTATTCGTAACCGTGTCGTTCTTGCTTTGACTGGTTCCGGTCTGGACGTTGCCAAAGCTCAGGCTGGAAGGCGAGGGAGTCAGCACTCCAGGTGATTGATCCTGTTGCTTTCCGCCGATCGCTCCGCAACCTGCGAGGCCGACCAGACTGGCAATTACCAGCAATGCTTTGCAGCAGTTCTCTCTAGTGTTGGATGAGGGAAACAATCGCTTCAAGATTCGCCCGCCAGAGACAAGTTTTGCTTGCTATGAAAGGACGAGTCTAATCGGCCGTTTGGCTTACGGTAAGGTTCCAAAAGGGCACCACGAAAACGACAACTGGCCAGTCGCGACGACGATTCGAGACGCCTATTTGCGCCTGTTTGGACATTACTTTCGTTTGGCGAGGTTAAGCGCTACGCGAACGGACTGTCAATTCTGCGCGGTCGCCGTTTGTACATCTTCTTTAGTGAGGCTTTTCGGAGGGGCTTTTGGGAAGGTTCGACTTTGCTGTTATCTTTGTTGTTACCTTTGCTGTTATCTGTGCGAATCGTGCGGAGGGATGATGGAAGTTTTTATGTCCGAAAGCGCTTTCGATTCTCTCACTTCCAATGCGGCTTGACGGCGGTGGGTGGCTTCGGCAGGATCGGTGCCCACTTTCAAATCGGTTCGTTCAATGAAATAACGCCAGCCTTCGTGACGATCGGACGGCGGTTGCGACTCCTCTAAATTTTTCAATTCCGACTCGGCGTTCTGCTTGCCTTTGAGGACTTCGACAACGCCGGCGGACAGGTACGTCCTGACGTTGTGCCGGATGATGGCGTAGGAACCAGTTTGTTCGTCGCGTGTCAGAAAGAGTCCATTTCAATATGAGTAAACAAATGCTAATGAGACGCCTGCAAGTGCAATTTGCGGTTCGAGGGGAGTCGGAAGAACCTGTACAGTGCACTGGCTGTTGAGCGAGAGCGGCTTAGGACCGATTCGGTCTAATCCACAAGAACGTCGTACATAAGACATGGTACGCGCGCCAGCACACACTAGCAAGCGGATTTGCCGGTGGTCAGAGTGCCACGCGATTTTTTCCGGGCGGCTAAGAAGATTCAGTTGGGGCTTATTGTGTTCCGGGTCGGGCGTTTCGGATTTCATGTGCTTCAGATTTGAGGAGGCAATTTGAAGAGCCTATAAGAGGAGATCGGCAGTCTTCTGGCTAAGAGTTCCGTCGAGCAAGCGAGAGGCAACATCGTGACCCTGAGTTGACATGCTGGCACATTCCATTCACCTGTGGACCGGCTTGAAGTCGAAATAAGCCAGATTCATGTTTCCGTTCGTCAATATGTGTACCGTGAGAACATTTTTCCCTTTGCTCAGACGAACTTTGAAAAGTTGCGAAGCCAGATTCCAGTGGTGCCATTGACGCCAAGCCAGCGGATCTGCCGGGTCATCCGTTGTCGTGATCTGGAGACGTCCCGTCAGGTCCTTTCCATTCACATCGATGGATATCGTGCCGCCGCGATTCAATGTGTACAGGAAATCGGCCGCGTATGTACCCGACTGTGCCACATCTACCGTAAGGTTGAACCACTCTCCAGGCTCGGTCCAGCCAACATATGGCAGGTCTGCAGGAGGCACAATCTTGTCGAAGGGGTTGTCGTCAATCGGATCCGGCTTCCGGTTGAACTTCGTGTAGGAAGTATCCACTCCCTCGTGGATACGAAACTCGTTGAGGTAGGTCCCATCGGCCGGGTTCAACTCTCCACTGCCGTGATTCTGTGGATCGCTATCGTGATACGCGACTCCCTCGCCGCCCAGGTCATAGTAAGCACATAAGACCTTTCCGGGTATTTTTTGTGGACCGCCCTGGTAGCGGCTGTCGTGATAAGGCAGGCCTTTATACCGGCTCAAGAATGATTCCGAAAACGCAATTGCCGGGAGCATCGATGCCGCTACCAAGCATAAGAAAAACGCTCTTCGGCTCATCCCTCGCCCCGAGTACCGATAACCTATCTGCAGTTGAGCAACTCCGCCAATCGCAGCGACGGTTCAAGTACGTCTCTCACTTCAAACTTGGAAAAGCTCGATCCCGCCCGCTTTTCCAAGATTGCGCGAGTACTTCTTGTCTGTCCCATTGTTCCAATGTTCGTGTACGCCAAGGCTGCGGCATCGGATGCCGTCGCGTTCAGGATCATAGAAAGTCTTCGAAGGTGGATTATTCGCCAGGGCAGATTCGCGCAGGTAGTTATCGGCATTTGCGATATCCGGAAGATCGGGCCATTCCGAAGTGAGAAAATCGAAGCCGACGGAATCGATCGCTACGCCGTCAAGCGACATAAAAATACTGTTCGGCCAAGCATCGTTGAATGGCGGCATCTTCCACTTGCGATGAGGCGGACCATCCACGTTGTCGTTTCCATAGAGCCCATCAATAGTAAAAAGGATGGTTTTCTCGCCGAGGTCTTTATGACCCAAATAATCTGTGAACGCCGAGTAACTTGCCGAACCATCGCTGTTGTGATGGAAACCGTCGTGCGCGTTCTTGCGCCAGTCGGTGTTAATACTCGCAGCGCCAAAGAGATTCTTCGCGCACAGTGTCACTCCTGAACTCACATGCCCTCTCAACACGGCAGCATCAATTAAGTACGAGGCCTCAACCACGGTGGTATCGAGTCCTGTGGCGTTGTGGCTTGCGACTGAGAAAGGAATCGCGTTGGGTTTAAACTCGGCCTTTATCCGACCATCCCCTCCGACATGGTCCACAAACTTGACGCCGGGAAATTCATGGTGAATCTTGTCGTAGAGATTGCCCGGGATCCACCGGCTGGAATCGAAGACGGTGATCGCTGATTCCGGCACTTGTCCCGGACCGGTCAACTGTCGGACGAGCGACAGGATCAAATGGGGCGAGGAGTTCAGGCGTTCGATAGTGCCATGATCCGTTGTGTTGTTCAGGTTCGCCTTGATCGCGATCTTCTCCCCAGTTCTGTATCCGGCTTTGGCGCGCCCGTGGGTGCGATTGAACCATTGAAAGATGGAGGTCCATGCCCGGGCGTCACTTTTTTGATTTGTAAGACCACGAATGGACCGGGAAACCATGCGGTCAATTACAGACTGATCATTGTGGGCGTCGGTCCACCACGAACCTGTGCCATCCCAGCTCACAGCCGCCGGATCGTGCGCCCAAGTGACTCGGCCGGGAACGACGCCTCGGGGAACTCCTGAAGGGGAGAGCGGCCCGAACAAGGAGGGACGAAGGGAGGTGGCAGCGGCAAGAGCCAAGGCGAATTGTCGGCGCGTCATGTCCATTTTGACTTGCTCCTCCCGCACAAAATCTTACGGGGACCTTGAACTGCCCAGTGGATTGTACCTGACGAGGCAAGTAGAATCTTCAACCAGGATCGTCACGTGAGAGTTCTTTCATCGTCTCGCGCACGACGTCACAGCGCGACAGTTCAACCAGAAGGAGAAAACCAAACGCGTGGTAATGGTTAGGACAGGGTAGCTCGTCATCCAGGAGTAAGCCGCGCTCGGCTCTTCTGATTCTCGGGGCGATCTCTACACAGGGGAAGTTGACACTGGCAAAAGGCTTCACAAATTCATTCTGGTGAACCGCGGAAAATCTCAGAAGTAAGAATACAAATTCATGCCGCTTTTAGCCCGTCAGCTTCTGCGCGGTTTTTATGGCCGCCATATTTTGGTGATAGCCGTTCTGGGTTTCGCGATCCCATTTTCAATGGCCGCGGCGGACTCTGCCAACCAGCGAATCACGCCGGAGGATGTTCTTTCAATCATGGAACGCGTGGCGGATTGGCAGCTCGCGCATCCCTCCGTGCACTCCTCAACCGATTGGACGCAGAGTGCCGGAGACGCCGGGATAATAGCGCTGGCCGGCATCTCTGGAGACCCGAAATACCGTGACGCGCTGCTCGCGATGGGCGAAGCGAACGGCTGGAAGCCCGGCCCACGCATATATCATGCCGACGATTTGGCCATCGGCCAGACATACGCAGGTCTCTATTTTCTTTACCGTGACCCGAAAATGATCGCGCCCTTGCGGGCGCGGCTCGACGCTGTCCTCTCCGCGCCGCCGGAAGTTCAAGGCCTGGATTTCCATCAGCCTTACGACCAGGTTTCCCAACTGTGGTCCTGGTGCGATTCGCTGTTCATGGCCCCGCCGGTATGGATGCAGGTCTTCGCCGCTACTGGCGACGAGCGCTATCTCGATTTTGCGGTGAAGAATTGGTGGCGCACGACAGACTATCTTTACGATCCGGGCGAACATCTCTATTTCCGCGACAGCACCTACTTCGACCGGCGCGAGGCCAACGGCAAGAAAATCTTCTGGAGCCGGGGCAATGGCTGGGTCATGGCCGGACTTGTCCGCATGCTGCAGTTGTTGCCGGCAAACCATCCGAGTCGCGCGCGTTTCCAGCAATTATTCCAGGAAATGGCTGAGTCGATTCTTAAAGCCCAGCAACCTGATGGTCTGTGGCATTCAAGCTTGCTCGATCCGCAGAATTATCCCCTCAACGAGACGAGCGGTTCGGGTTTTTACGCCTACGCGCTAGCTTGGGGCGTGAATCAAGGTTTGCTCGATGGCGCAAACTTCAAGCCCGCGATTCGCCGAGCTTGGATTGCCCTTGCTGATTGCGTGGACGCCGAGGGCAAACTGACGCATGTTCAACCCATCGGCTCCGACCCGAAAACGTTCGCAGACGATTCCACCGAGGTGTATGGTGTTGGCGCGTTTCTGCTGGCAGGCAGCGAGTTGTATCGGATGGCGGTGTTTGAACAGGCCAAGCCGCTGGCGATCCGGGTGACCAATCCAATCCATCTGTACCGCCATTGCGAAACGGTGGAGTTGAGCCTTTCTCGATTGGCCCGCTTGGGGTTGCGTGCGACACACCTGGCAGTGATGGATGGCTTGGCGCCCCACATTCTAGATTCGCAGATTTACACCACCGAGTCAGGGCAGGCACCGGACACATTCCTTTTCCAAGCGGATTTGGCGCCGGGGGAATCGCGGATCTACTACATCCTGGACGCCTCAGCTCTGGCTGCGGTGCCGCAGCCGATTTTGAAAACGTACGCGCGGCAAATCGACGAGCGCTACCTCGACATGGCCTGGGAGAGCGATCGCATCGCCCATCGTGTCTACCACCGGGACTTGATTCAAGCCGAAGGTACCGTGAGCAGTGGCGTGGATGTATGGGTCAAGAGCACGCGCGCTCTGGTGATCAATAAATGGTACAAGAAGGGCGATTATCACAACGATCACGGCGAAGGATTGGACGATTATCGCGTTGGGCGGAGCCGGGGTTGCGGCGGGCTCGGTATTTGGGAGGATCATACATACTATGTGTCGAGCAATTACAACAGCGCGCGAATCATCGCGACCGGGCCGATCCGCTCCGAATTCGAGCTCATCTACGATGTCTGGGAAGCTGGGAAACACAAAATTTCTGAAACCAAGCGCATCACCATAGACGCCGGTTCCAACATGACCCGCGCCGAAAGCGTATTTGCCGCAGACCGTTACCCGCGGTTCGACATCGGCATTGGCATAGCGCAACGTCCCGGCGACGGTGTGATCGCCAAGAATCAAGAAGAGGGTTGGATGAGTTACTGGCAGCCCGCTGATCGCGACCGTGGAAACATCGGGTGTGCAATCGTGATGCCAGGAAAAATCGAGGCATTCGCGACCGAAAGCGCCACGCTGCCCAAGCCGACACAAGCGGATTTCACCACGCCGAGTGACGAAGGCTTGCCGCCAGTTGCCAATTTACTGGCCATTTCGGCGGCGCAGGCCGGCAAACCATTCCTATATTATTTCGGCGCCGGTTGGAGCAAGAGCGGCGATTTTCCTGAGGAAACAGACTGGGAGAATTACGTGCGACAATTCGTCGCTCGCCTTCGCGCACCCCTGAAAGTCACGCTCGAAAATGAATAGATCCCTCAGTCGGCAGGCAGAGGACTCAGCGCATGCCGGCGTCACCGATTGGGGTGAACCCCTCTGTTGAAACAAACGAAAGTGGGTCGCCTGTCGTAGTTCGCTGCCTGAACATGACTTCCGCGAGAAATGCTTTCTCGCCATTTACCCCGAACGGTCGGCAACTCGGAAGTTATCCAGAAAGGCTTGTGGGATAGCGTATTATTTCCTCGAAGCTGACTTCTGGACCGAAATACTCCCGGATTGCCCTAGGCTGGTCCACGAAGCCAATCGGAATGACTTCAGTGACTGGCGTCCGCGTTCCGGCGCAACAGCTTTCTTGAAGCGCACGCCCTCATTGAGCGCCATGCCTTGGAGTTGTTCCCTTGAGGATCAACAGCCATGAAGCCGATAGTCGTGGCACCGATCTACCCCATTGGAAAAGAGCCGACAAAGGGAGAGGCCCGCATAACAGGATCTTTTAGCGGAGTCAGGCTAGTGAGGCGCGGACACGTTCTTCAATTGAGGTGTCGACTCGCTCCTTGCCACCTCTGGAAAATATGCGTTCAACTTGTCTTTCCAGATAATAATGCCGCCCTTTGACCCCCGCACATCGTCTGACCCGGGGACCAATTCCAGATACTCTTTCATGTGCAGGATGGCGGACAGAAACTTCATGGCGACTCGCCGGCACAGTTTGACGTCCTCCGCCTCATACACCATCCCGCCGCTTCCTAAGCAGCTCAGCACGCGATAGTGAGAAACAGTCTGGCCGACCATCGAACGAAAGCTGGTTCCAGTTACGACGAAATCCATCGTCTGCGTCGGCATGTCGGCAGGACTTGCCACCGCCGAGTCCAGGAAGCTTCCAGCATTGCGATGTGCGGACAGCAGCGAGTGCACTTCTTCGAGCTGAGTGGGGAATCGGAAAGGATCTTTACCTTAGCCGGAATCTTATCTCCACATGCTCTTTGGATTCCTCTCTCGCCGGAACCCAGCGAAATCCGTAAACCGCGTCTTCGGCAGCTCGCAC
>JBAWBE010000435.1:0-4532 GCA_049589635.1 Terriglobales bacterium | reverse complement strand
CCAACAGGGTTTTACCTGGGGCACTAACATGCTACTCGCCTTCAACAATACACGTCAGGCGGTTGGGAACGCTCCGTTCAATCCCTTTAGCCCCCAGCTCAACTCTAATTTCAATTTTCGCCTCACGCAGCATTTACTGCAGGGATTCGGGTTTGCGCCCAATGAGCGATTCATTCGCATCGCTAAGAACAATCGGGAAATTTCGGATGTAGCCTTCCGCCTGCAAATTACAACTACCGTGGACCAAATTGAAAATATGTATTGGGATCTGGTCTATGCCTATGAAAATGTGCGAGTACAAAGGGAGCAACTGGCATTCGCGCAGAAAACTTTCTCCGACACTCAGAAACAGGTAGAGATCGGCACCCTGGCACCGATCGAGGTGGTTCGGGCACAAAGCACAGTTGCGAGCGATCAGCAAACCCTGACGGTCGCGCTCACCAATCTTCAGTTGCAGCAACTGCTGATGAAAAATGCGCTTAGCCGCTCGCTGGTCGATCCTAGTCTGGCGGATGCCGAAGTGATTCCAACTTCGATTATGGAACTCCCCGAGCAGGAGCCCGTAACCCCGATACAAGATTTGGTGAATGATGGTCTCAGCCATCGCCCCGAATTGTCTGAAGCTCGCATCAACCTAACCAATACTGACATCAGCAATAAAGCGATCCGGAATAATCTCTTACCTTCGGTAGACCTGTTTGCGTATTATGGCGGCGCGGGTCTCGGAGGATCGCAGAATCCATCAAACCTGTGTGCCAACCAACCGTTAGCCGAACAAGGTGAGGCATTTTGCGCGGGCCCAAATCAGGCGTTCGGCGGCCAAACACTGATCCCCATCACTCCGACCACAAGCTACAATGGCACTTTGAACCAACTTGTCAATTCGACCGCACCCGACAAGGGCGCAGGGATTTCCATTAACATTCCGCTCCGCAACCGTGCCGCGCAATCGGTTCAGGTGCGCTCCGAGTTCGAATACCGGCAGGCACAATTACGCATTCAACAGATCGAAAATCAAGTGCGCATCGAGGTGCGCAACGCGCAGTTTGGCGTGCAGCAGAACCGCGCCAGCGTTGCTTCTGCAAAGGCGGCGGTCGATTTGGCGCGGCAGTCACTCGATGCCGAGCAGAAGAAATACGCGCTCGGGGCATCGACTTCAACTCTCGTCCTGCAATATCAGTCCGGCATGACCAGCGCTGAGGTCACTCTCGTTTCCGCGCAGGCGGCGTATGAAAAAGCTCAGATCGAACTGGAACGGGCCACCGGACTACTGCTCGATCACTCTGGTGTTTTGATCGGGGATGCCGAGCGGGGCCAGGTCTCACACATGCCGACCATTCCGCACGTAGTGGCCAGGCCGGCCGATCAATCGGTGCCTGTGAATCCTCCGCAACAATAAGTTCGCCCGAAGATTTGGAGAATGGCCTCGTAGCTTATTGCGGGGCCTTTTCTTTTGCCTTATCGTTGGGTCGCCGATAGTATGGATGTCGACGGAGGCCGTATGTACGAGCAGAAGAAGACGCAGAATGCCTTGGTACTCGGGTGGGGGATCGGAATCGCGTTGGTGGCCGTAGTTGTTGCGGCGAAGTTTGTTTTCAAGTTCTAATTCCCTTGCGCACTCGGCGCTACGGTGACCTGCGCGTGATAACAGGCCGCGCATTCGCACCTGATAAACTGGTGCGCGATGGAACGATTCGGCCTCGGTGCCATTCCAAAATCTGTCTGGCGGATGGTGCTTCTTTCGTTCATTCTTCAGGTCGCGGTGATTGGGCTCTTCCGCCAATATCACATTCGCACCGATGACGATCACTTCAACTTTGGCTGGGAGATGGGACGCATCGGGCGCTCCATTGTGCAGGGCCAGGGCTTCAGCAGCCCGTATGAAGGCAATACCGGCCCCACTGCATGGGAGCCGCCGCTCTATCCTTTCTTAATCGCCGGAGTCTTCAAAATATTTGGAATTTACACGCTGGCTTCGGCGTGGGTTCTGCTCACCATCAATTGCGTCTTTTCGGCAATCACCACCATTCCGGTTTTTCTAATTGCGAAGCGTTGCTTTAGCCCTCGCGTCGCGCTCTGGTCGGCGGGAGTTTGGGCGCTGAATCCGTGGGTTTGGTATTGGTCGGTGCATTGGATCTGGGATACGACGTTCACGCCCTTTGTGCTCGCGCTGATTTTTCTGGTGTCGCTGGAACTGGAGCAATGGCCGGGCTGGCGCGGATGGCTTTTGTGGGGAGCGCTGTGGGGCGTGGGCGCGCTGATCAATTCCGCGATGCTGCCATTCTTGCCCTTTTGTGGATTGTGGGTTTGGTATCGCAGATACCGGCGCGGATTGCCGGCGGTGGGTGGCATCGCGCTGGCCTCGTGCGTCTTCGTTCTCGTGATCACGCCCTGGCTGGTGCGCAACTACGAAGTCTTCGGCCGGTTTGTTTTCATTCGCGACGACTTCGGACTGATCTTCCGGATCGGCAATGGAGAGATGTCAGACGGAATGCTGGTTGCCGCTTTTCAGCCCAATATGAGTCCGCAGGAACTGGAGCGTTTTCAGCGCATGGGCGAACTCGCCTACTCGGCAGATTGCAAGCGGCGGGCTTCTGAGTGGATTCGCGCCCATCCCGGCCGATTCGCGGTCATCAGCCTGAAGAGATTTTTTTACTACTGGAACGGAGTGCCGAAACATACGGACAGTGTCGCTCCCGTTGATTTCCGCATGTCGCCCTATCTTGCGTCGTCGGTGCTGGCGCTCTGGGGGCTTGGACGTGCAATACGCCAGAAGCGGCCCGGGGCATGGCTTTTCACCGGTCTGCTGCTGACTTATCCGACTATCTATTACATTGTTTTCGCGCATGCCCGCTTCCGGCATCCGCTCGAACCGGAGTTGTTTATTCTTGGAGTGTTTCTGATTAGCGAGGCGAGGCCTCGCGCGAAGACTTCGGCTGAGAAGACCGCTGGCCAGGCTCCGGTTCCGTTAGAATCACGAGCGTCTTAGCATGTGGTCTTAACGCTAGCATCTTAAAAAGACCGTCTGAATAAAGACTAGACAAGCCTTTCGCTCATGAAGCTATCCATCGCAATTCTCACCCATAACGAAGCCGCGAATATCGAGCGCACGCTGGAAAGCGTGGCATGGGCTGATGAGTTGGTGGTGGTCGATTCGGGGTCGACCGATAACACGGTCGAAATCGCACGCCGCTACAACGCGCGGATCTTCGTTGAGCCGTGGAAGGGATACGGCGGGCAGATGAATTCAGCGATCGACAAGTGCACATCGCCGTGGGTGTTTTCGCTCGATGCCGATGAAGTTTTGACACCTGAGTTGTCGGCGGAAATTCGCGAACTGCTGGGCGGTGAGCCAAAGTATCGGGCGTACTGGGTGCCGCGCGTCAACCTGATTTTTGGGCGCTGGATGCGGCACGGCGGGCTCTATCCCGATTACAAGCTGCGTCTGTTTCAGCAAGGCACAGCGCGGCTGCCCGAGGATACCGAGCCGCATACGACTCCCAAGTGGGAGGGCCCGACCGGCAAATTGCGGGGCGACTTTCTGCATTACCAGTATCCGACGATCGCCGGATATATCGAGCACATGGACCGGTACAGCACCGCCAGTGTGCGGCTGGTGTTGCGCAAGGGAAAAACCGGGCGGTCGCTGCCTGGGTTTTTGTTTGGAGTGGTGGTCAATCCGGTGGCGACGTTTTTCTACAATTATTTCTGCCGCCTGGGATTTCTTGATGGCCGCGAGGGACTGGTCTTCCATCTCTATCATTCTTGCTATGTCTCGTGGAAATATTCGAAGGCTTGGGAGGCGGCGCGGGCCAAGGCCAATGCAGATTCCTCGCTGCGCTCGGAATGACAATACTTCGGAATGACAGCACTTAAGTAGGAATCGATAGCGGCTGCTACGCGCGGGGCGTCACGCGCAAAATGTCATATTCGACCCTTACCTGCCGGTTGGGGAATTTTCCTTCTATGTGCAATTTGATCTCACCGACCGATGGAATGCGATTGCGGCCGGTCAGGCCACGCGCGTCGTCGAGAAGAACGATGTGCGGGAAGTGATGGCTGAGTATCATGTCCAGTTCGACTGAAAGACGCTGCTGGTCGCTCTCTTTGCCGCTCCACATGAAGTAGCCGCCATCGAGCCAGAAAAGCGCCGGAGCCGAAAGCTCCGCAAGAACTTCAGGCAGGATGGCGCGGCTGTCTCCGCAGAAGATTTTTATGTGCGGCTCGCCGGCAAACTTTTTCTTGGCCCGCTCCGCTAGTTCTGGGGCGAATTCGATGGAATAGATGCGTTCGAAGCGCCCCTTCTGAGCGGCGACCATCTCCCCGTAGTAGGTGCCGGTTTCGACTAGAGTTTTCAGCGAATATCGCTCGCCATACTCGCGCACTACTTTTTGCTTGAGCAGGTGCGGAGAACGCTCCGGACGTCCGCGAAGAATCCAGTACCAGTAGTCAGGATAGTGGCCCGCCGCCTTGTAGGCGCCGTAAAACGGCGTGCGCTTGAGCAACCGGCGGAATGTTTTCAGGATCGCCTC
>JBAWBE010000434.1:0-15386 GCA_049589635.1 Terriglobales bacterium | reverse complement strand
GTTGAGAGGTATCCAACGTTCATCGGATGAAATCCATCGACATCCTTCGCGGAATCGACTGCCAGTAGCACACTTTTCGAATCCACGTGAGCCGGCAGCGGCAGCTGCACAAGAATTCCGTCGATCTCGTCCCTCCGGTTCAGCGATCCGATCAACACAAGCAATTCCTCGGTCGTCACAGTATCCGCAGGCGTGTGCTGTTCGCTGTACAGTCCAACTTCTTCAGAGCTCTTAACCTTTCCGCGGACATAAACTTCCGACGCCGGATTGTGGCCTACCAGTACGACCGCCAGCCCCGGCCGAATCCCCGCGGCGCCGAGCGCCTTCATCTCAGCGGCAACTTCGGCGCGAATTTCAGCCGCCAATTTCGTGCCGTCCAGAATCCTCGCAGCCATTTCACCCCGCTTGAATGGGAATTGAACTTGCGATTCTATCGCACCGATCGACCATGGGGCGGGGAAGAACCGGTCAAAGAGTCACAGGAAAAAACGGAGTCACAGGAAAAACGCCACGTGGCGCTACAATAAACCTGTCATGATTCCTCAGGATCTCCTCGACATGCTCGTCTGCCCGGTTTGCAAGAAGCCGGTTGTCCTGGTCAACAACAATACGAGCCTCAAATGCGGCGAGTGCCGCCGTGTTTACCCCATTCAAGACGATATTCCTATCATGCTCGTCGACGCCGCCAAAATTGAAGCATCGTAAAAGATTGTCAGCCGGCCGAACCAGACTTTAGTGCTATGTCGTGCGCCCACTGCGCGGAGATGCTCGTTTTCTGTCGCGCCAAAACGACGCGCTGCGTCATTCTGTCAACAGTTTGTTTCAGCGCCACATTTTGAGCTCGCAGCCTGATGGCCCCGCAACCTTCTGTAAAACCTCGGGTTCTAATGTATAGAGGAATCAGGAAAACCCTCATAGGGGCGTACCGTCGTTACGGCATTTGGATTGCATGCAACGAACTAGGCTGCCGATGACTCTAATGAGCTAGAACGTAGCCGAAGGTGAGGACGGCGATGAGAGACAGCATGAGAGATCGATTTACGGTGACGGAGCTGTCAGCCCTGCGGAATGACCTGCTTCAGAGCGGGATGATGGACTCGCGGGAAGCTGCCGAAGTATTACAGGTCTTCCTGATGGGGCGCGGCTATGGGGTTTCGCCGGAAGCGGCGATTGACGCCGTCGGTCGCGTCGAAATGGCCGGCTGCTCACTGCCGGTTCTCGAGCGCGAATTGGAAGGCTTGGCGCTGGTGATGTAAGGAGCGCCGCGGCCACCCGGCGCAAGGCGAAGAGGTTAGAGACGCGAGGCGCACCGGGAAAACAGAAAAGAGAGATTGAGAGTTTAAAGGGAAACTGCTCCCGCTTAACCCAGCAATTGGACAGTTTCTCAGTGCGAAGAGCCGGGCGAAATCGCCCGGCCTTTTGTTTGCGGTTTATTTTTCCGCGGCCACCTTTAAATTATCGAGACCCGTTTCGAAGTGCTTTCCAACCATCCGGTCCGTACTCACCACCATGCTCATGAGCTTCATGATGAACAAATTCGTCCCGTGCATGCTCCACGTGACCGTGGTCGATGTTCCGGAAGGCTCTAGCGTGAATTCATTTACATTGTGAGCCTCAAATGGCTTGACGAAATCCACCTTGACGGTGATTTTGCGGGGCATCGTCGATTCCGTGATCATCATCCTGCCTGCGCCTGCGCTGCCAGAACTCTTCCACTCCGAGATCGCGCCAATCCCGCTTTCGGGCCCGCTGAATGTCCTCTTCATCGTGGAATCTTCGCGGTCCTGGGGCGCCCATTGATTCCAATTGTGAAGGTCGTTGATCAAAGCAAAGATTTTTTCGGGAGGCGCCTCGATGCTCCGTGAGCGCCGGATGCTGAAGGTATTAGGCCGAAAGGCAGCGATGGCAAGGACAGCCGCAATCAAAACAACAATGGCAAGGGCAATTCTCAGCATTGTGGTCACTTCCGTCGCATCCAGAAATTCCAGAGTCTCAGCTTCTACTCAGCCTCGTTCTCGTCCTCAATTCCAATCTTCGATAGCCGATACCGCAGGGCATTCCGCGACAGACCCAGCAGCCGTGCTGCCTGCGACTTATTTCCACCCGCGCGCTTCAAGGCCTCGCGAATCATCTCGTCTTCCCACTGATCGAGCGTCATGCCCTCCGGTAAAAATCGCTCGTTGCCTCCCACCCCGGTGCGATGACGCGGCACATCAAGCTGCACGTCATCGACGGTAAGCTCTGGCCCCGCCGCCAGCGCGCAAGCGCGTTCGATCACATTCTGCAATTCGCGCACGTTCCCGGGCCAGTAATGGCCAACCAGAACCTGCATCGCCGCCGAAGAAATCCCGCGCAGCTGCCTGCCGGAATCCTTCGCGAAGCGCGCCAGAAAAAGATTTGCCAGATCCGGAATGTCTTCTTTGCGTTCCCGCAGAGGCGCGATATCGATCGGCACAACGTTCAACCGGTAATAAAGATCTTCACGAAAAGTCCCCTGTTCAAGGGCGGCCCGCAAATCGCGATTGGTTGCGGCGATTAGCCGCACGTCAACTTTGACGGTGCGGGTTCCTCCCAGCCGCTCGAATTCCCGCTCTTGAAGAACACGCAGAAGTTTCACCTGAATCGCGGCGGGCACGTCCCCAATCTCGTCGAGAAAGAGCGTGCCCTTATCCGCCAGCTCAAATTTTCCCGGCTTGCTCGTGACTGCCCCGGTGAACGCGCCCTTTTCATAGCCGAACAGTTCGCTCTCCAGCAAATTTTCGGGAATTGCCGTGCTGTTGATCTTGACGAACGGCCCTGACGCCCGGCGCGACTTCTCGTGGATCGCGCGCGCGATCAAGTCCTTGCCGACTCCGCTTTCCCCGCCGAGCAGCACCGTCGAATTGGTGGGCGCCACGCGTTCGACGGTCGCCAGCACCTCCTGCATCTTCGGGCTCCGCGCCACGATATTCGGATGGCTATACTTCTGCCCCAGCGCCTCGCGCAGCGACCGGTTTTCCTCCTGCAAACGCGAATGGTCCAGTTCCTTGTGCACCACCATTCGCATTTCGGCCAGCGAAAATGGCTTGAGCACGTAGTCGCTCGCGCCTGCCTTCATCGCCTCGACCGCGGTTTCGACCGACCCGAACGCCGTCATCACCACGATCGGCAGTGCCGCGTTCTGACGCTTCGCTGCTTGCAAAAATTCCAGCCCGCTCATGCCCGGGAGTTTGAGATCGGTCAGCACCAGATGCACCGGCTCCGACGCCAGCAGCTTCAACCCAGTTTCTGCGTCGCCAGCCGAGAGCGTTTTGAACCCATCCTCGCCTAGGTTCAGCTCCAGCAGCCGCCGCATTTTGGCTTCATCTTCGATGATGAGAATCGTTGGCATTTCGTCGCTCGTCGTTCGCTGTTCGTCGTTCGCTCTTCGCGCCGCTTCCATTTGCGATGTTTTCTATCCCACCATAGACGTTCTGAGGGGCTGTGGCTCGCCCGTTTCTTCCAACGGAAAGAACAGCGTAAACCTCGCTCCGCCCTCTGCCGCATTCTCCACTCGAATCGATCCCTGGTGTCCATCCATAATCTTCGACACGATCGAAAGCCCCAGCCCCACCCCAGTCTTCTTCGTAGTCACAAAGGGATTGAAGATCTCCTCGCGCAGCGCATCCGGAATTCCGGGACCAGTGTCCGCCAAAAAGACCCGCACTCCCTCGCGCCCATTCACGGTCGCGATCCGAGCTTCCACGCGCAGCGTGCCACCATGCTCTTCCATCGCCTCATAAGCATTCTGCACAAGATTCAGAAATGCCTGTTCACACAAGCTTTCGTCGAGCGGAACCCTCGGCAGCCCATCGGCATAATGCCGCTCCACGCGCACCGGCTTGCCCTTCCAGCGGAAGGCCACAATCTCCAGCGCCCGATCGATCACAGTCGTTACATCGCCAGGCTGTAATTGCGCGTGCAACGGCCGCGCAAAATCCAGAAACTCGGTAACCAGCGCACTCAGCCGGTTGACCTCCGTCGAAATATAGCCCGCCAGCTCGCGCGACAGTTCATCCGACGCCGCCAATTTCTGTGTCAGCATCTCCGCTGATCCTTTGATAACGCCCAGCGGATTCCGAATCTCGTGCGCGAGTCCTGCCGAAAGTTGTCCCAGCGCCGCCAACCGCTCCGAACGCCGCGCTTCTGCCTGCGCCTGTTCCAACCGCCGGTTCGTCTCCGCGAGCCGCTCAGCTAGCTCCCGATAAAGCCGTGTCTGATGCCGGCTCTGCTGGGAAAACCGGTTGACCACCATGGCCGCCAGAAAGAAGAACATAATCCGCAGAATCAAGTGGCCGATCGCCTCAGCCGTGATTTCGTATTCCTGCATCGCGGGGTACAGATACGAGCAGTAAGAAACAGAAGCTATCAGCGTCCAGAAGAGCGTCATCCATGGCCCGCAATAGAGGGCTGCCGTTACGACTGGAAGGAAGTAGATCGGCCAGTAGCTGCTGTTGATACTGATCTCGCCGGTGTGATCGATCAGAATCGTGGCCAACAGGATTTTCAGGAGGATGACATACACTACGCCGCGTCGCTCAAAGCGCGCGACCATCTTCGTTTCCAGCAACTGAACAAGGCCAATCGCCAGCAGGATGACCTGCTTATGCCATTCCAGTTCAGGAGGCAGAGCGGCGAGCACGCCAATAAAAACCAGCCAGATGATTAGCCAGATCGTATCGAGCCGGTTCAACCGACGCGATTCGGGATCGAATATGGGAGGCGCAGATTCCACGCAGCATCCATCCAACCGCACAACAGGCGTCGGCGTCAATCAGCGGATGCGCGGCCTATGCTCCGCCGCCGGCCTGATTAGGTAGAAGCTCGTCGCTGGAGGCTCGAAGCTCGCATAAGCATTTCCAATCCCCAACATAAATACTTTCAATTTCCGAAAGGGCCGCGCGCCAGCTACTGTTATCATGCCGCTCGGAATCAGGGCAAAAACACGATGACTAAGGTTGAAGCGATTATTCAAGTCTCTAAGCTCGATGCCGTGAAGGACGCCTTGCACGAAGTAGGTGTCGAGGGAATGACAGTTCTCGAAGCCCGCGGACACGGCCGCCAGAAGGGCCACACCGAGTTCTATCGCGGACGCGAATACTCGGTCGATCTCATCCCGAAGGTGAAACTTGAGATTGTCCTTGCCGACGACGTGGTCGAAAAGGCTGTGCAGGCGATTGCCAACGCCGCACGCACCGGCAAAATCGGCGACGGCAAGATTTTCCTTTCGCGCATCGACGAGGCGATCCGGATTCGCAACGACGAACGTGGCGAAGGCGTCTTATGAAGGCGCGGATTGCGAGAGGCGCGAATTTGCAGGACGATTAAGCGGTGCCGAATCGTTTCACTTATATCGATGACAACATCACGGTTCCTATGACCGCCGCGGCTTCCATGATTCCCGAGTTGCGAGAACTCTACGCGCGGGAATTGGCTGCGATCCAGGAAGAATTTTCCCTCAACGCCGACGGCCGCCGCGCCGTCGCTCACCGTACAGCGCTCGTCGATTCCATCGTCCAGACTCTCTGGAAGGAAATCATCGTTTCGCCAGCGGGCCCGTCGCCGGATGTCGTCGCATCCGCCAGCACGAGAGACGAAGAAATATCCGGCTCCCCGCAGAACTTCGCCCTCGTCGCCACCGGAGGCTACGGACGCGGGTGGCTCTTTCCGCATTCCGATATCGACCTGCTCTTCCTGCACGCAGACGACAGCACCGAAGCCGAATACAAAGATCCGATCCGCCGTTTCTCGCAGGAATTGTGGGACCTGCGCCTGAGGCTCAGCCCGGCAACCCACAGCCTCGCCGAATGCGACCGCCTCGATCCGAACAATCTCGAATTTGCCATCTCATTGCTTGACTGCCGTTACCTCGCCGGCGATCGCGAGCTTTTCAATCGCCTGCGCGAAAAATCCATCCCGCGTCTGGTTGCACGCGAGTGTCATGCCCTCATCCAGAATCTCGGCGACCTGACACGCGCCCGTCATCACAAATTTGCTAATACAGTTTTCCATCTTGAACCGAATGTAAAAGACGGCCCTGGTGGCCTGCGCGACTATAATGTCGCAAACTGGCTGGCTCTCATCTCGGCGATGGAGAAGCTCAAGATGTGGCCCGAGCCGGCCACGCTTTTGCCGGTTTCCTCGCGCCGCGCCTTCGATGCCGCCCTCGATTTCCAGATGTCGGTGCGCTGCTTTCTCCACTTTCGCCACGGTCGCGGCGACAACACGCTCAGTTGGGACGCCCAGGAAGAAGCCGCCGCGCGCAGAATCGGCGCGCCCGACTCCGAAATCACGAGCGCCGCCGACTGGATGCGCATCTACTTCGGCCATGTTCGTGGCGTGCACCGTGTCTGCACGCAACTGATCGAAGAAATCCCGGCCGCTTGGTCGTCTTTGTACCGACAGTTCCAAGGATGGCGCAGCAAAATTCCCAGCAATGACTATTCCGTAGTTGACGGCCTCATCTTTCTTCAGCAGCCGAGCGCCCTGCAGGATCCGGAAAAGCTCCTTGGCCTTTTTCACTTCATGGCCGAGCACGGTCTCAAGCTGAGCACAACTACCGAATACAAGATCGAGCAGGCTCTGCCCGCGCTCGCCTCCACGCCACCACGAGGCGGCGAACTCTGGCTCTATTTGCAGGAAACGCTCCTCCAACCCAACGCCGCTGACGCTCTGCGCGCGATGAACGCGCTGCGCCTGCTCACTCTGCTGCTGCCCGAGCTCAAGGGAATTGAAGCCCTCGTGGTCCGGGACTTCTATCATCGCTACACGGTTGACGAGCATTCCTTCCTCGCCATCGAACATCTCCATCGCCTGAAGGAATCGAAATCCGAGTGGGACCAGCGCTTCGCGGGGCTGCTCGCCGAACTAGAACAGCCCGAACTTCTCTACCTGAGCCTACTTCTGCACGATTCCGGCAAAGGTGTGGCTGGCGACAATCACGTCGAAGCCAGCCTCCAATTCACCGAAAGCTGCGCCGAACGCCTCGATCTCGATGCCGCCGACCGCGAGACTGTGCGCTACCTGGTAGCCAGCCATCTCGAAATGTCGGCCGCCATGCGCCGCGATGTCTTCGACCCGGCCAACGTAAAGTCGTTCGCAGAAAAAGTGGGCGCGCCCGAGCGCCTCAAAATGCTGTGCCTCATGACCTACGCCGACATTAAGGCCGTCAACCCGGAGGCCATGACGCCCTGGAAAGCGGATAATCTGTGGCAGCTCTATATCGCCAGTGCGAACTATCTGAGTCGCAGCGCCGACGAACGCGTTCACACCGGCTCCGCGAATGACGCCGGCGGCGCGGGTATCGCAAATCTCGCGCACTTGCACTCGCTCGCCGCGGTTGCTGGCAAAAAGGTCAACATCTTTTTGGAAGGACTGCCGCAGCGCTATCTCAGCATCCACGGTGCAACCGATGTCTTAGCGCACGCAGACATGGCCTCGCGCCTCGGTCAAAACGGCATCGAGTGCAGCCTCAAACAGGTTCGTCACTGGTACGAATTGACGCTGCTCACCACTGACCGCCCATTTCTCTTCGCGTCGGTCTCCGGCGCGCTCGCCGCTTGGGGAATGAACATTGTCAAGGCCAACGCTTTTTCGAACGCGGCCGGCGTCGTAGTCGACACGTTTTACTTCACCGACCGTTTTCGCACGCTCGAAATGAACATCCAGGAATGGGACCGCCTCAAAAAGAGCATCGCCGCCGTCGTTAAAGGAGAAGGCGACGTAGCCCGCATGTTGCGCGATCGCCTGAAATCCGAAAAGGCCAATGCAACAAAAGTAAAAGTTCCAACTCAAATCGAATTCGACGATCATTCCTCCGCCCACAGCACGCTCTTGCAAGTGATCACGCAGGATCGTCCGGCGCTGCTCTATCGCATGTGCTCAGTGATGTCGAAGCACGAGTGCAACATCGAAATCGCGCTCATCGAAACCGAAGGCCAGATGGCGATCGACGTTTTCTATCTGACGTCGAATGGCGCCAAGCTGTCCGCCGACCGTCGGGCCGCCCTCGGAAAATCATTGCAGGCGGAGCTCGCGGCGCAGTAACCATTCCTCACCCCCGTGCCCTCTGCGGTTGAAGGGCTTGCCGGGACCTCTAGGCCGTCGCGCCGCACAAAACCCGTGATCCAAAAAACGGTTACAATTTCTCCTCCCGGAGGAAATCATGCGAGATTCTCCACGGACCGCGAAATCCGTGAATGAACGCCAAAGCTACAGATTGCAGAGCGAAAGATTGCAAAGACAAAGAAATATCCGCGAAAATCTGTGTAGATCCGTGGAAAGAAAGCAGGAGAATTTATGAAATCGGTTTCCTTGATGATTGCGATGTTTGCGTGCGTGTTCTTGTTTTCGGAGTTGGGGTTTTCGGCTGAAGGTAAGGCGGTCTCCTACAAGTCGGGCGATGAGACGGTTAGCGGGATGATCTATGCCCCTGCGGGCAAGGGGCCGTTCCCGGCGCTGATCGTGATTCATGAATGGTGGGGATTGAATGATTGGGTGAAGGGGCAGGCTGCAAAATTCGCCGATGAGGGTTATGTGGCGCTGGCGGTCGATCTGTATCGCGGGAAGGTCGCGGTGGACGAGGGTATGGCCCACGAGTTAATGCGCGGCGTGCCCGAGGATCGGGCCAAGCGCGATTTGAAGGCGGCCTATGCGTACCTGGCGGCCCAGCCGAATGTGAAGAAGGATCGCATCGGCGCAATTGGGTGGTGCATGGGCGGAGGGTATGCGCTGGATGTAGCGCTCGAGGAGCCGGGGCTCGCCGCTGACGTGATCAATTACGGGCATCTGGCAACCGATCCGGATGAGCTCAAGAAAATTCAGGCGCCGATTCTGGGGTCGTTTGGCGGACAGGATCGCGGGATCACGCCCGAGGATGTGAAGGCCTTTCAGGCAGCGATGGAGAAGCTCGGAAAGAAGATTGAGGTGAAGATTTATCCGAATGCCGGGCACGCGTTTGAAAATCCAAATAACAAGACCGGGTACCGGGCCGAGGATGCGGCCGATGCCTGGAAGAGGACGGTGACATTTTTGACGGGGACGCTCAAGAAGTAGGAGAGGTCGGAGGTTAGAGGTCAAAGGTCAGACGTCATCAGACGTCATCAGAACTCAGAGGTGAAAACCTCGCAAGTTCCATATTGCCTGGTTCAAAATTTATTGGGATTCCGGGCCAATTTTGAGGCTTCTAATTTCCACTTGCCAGACGGTGCCCTTCTGGTTACTATGCACGCTATCTTCTCCGTTCTGATTTTTAATTTTTGGTTCAGCTCCGGGTTTTGTTCATCGGGCCTTTATGAAAATCGGCGAGACCATCCGAAATAACCGCTTGCAGAGAAGTATGTCGCAGGGCGACATTGAAAAGCGCACCGGCCTGTTGCGCTGCTACCTGTCGCGCGTGGAGAATGGCCACACCATTCCATCGCTCGACACGCTGGCCAAGATTGCCAGCGCGATGGATATGCCACTGTCGCAATTCTTCGTTGAGGGAAATACGAACGGTCATAAAGGGCTGCCGCAGCTCTCCGATGACGAAGTGCGCTTCCTGAGCCAGATGCGGCGCTCTTCGGCCAATTTGAACGATAGTGACCGGAAGCTCGTGCTGGCGATGGTCAAGAAGATGGCGTCGAGTGGGAAGTGAGACAGCTTCTAGCTCTTAGCTTCTAGCCTCTAGCTTTTTGGGTCCCTTTGCCGCTTCCGGACCCGATTTCTGCGCGTCTCATCGCCGTGGCTGTCTATCGCCGTAGATAGACTTGTCCGGAAACAACGTATTCACGCACCGCGCAAACGCGCGGTGGGAGCACCCTCTTTCGTGAATCGCAAACTCTGCCCATTTAGACCCGGCAGTTCATGACCTTCGTACTACTCAAGTAACTGACCGGAGGGTATCTGACTTCCACGATCTGCCGAAGGTTAAGCTATGCCTCGAGGAATGTCCGTGGCCGCAACTTTGTCCGTCGATGAAGAGTTGAATCATCTCAACGAACAACTGCGCCGTTTGAAGATCGAGTACGAGATTTTCTTCAGCAATCCCACCAAACGGCCTCCCGCGGACGTTGAATGGCGCGTACAGAACATAATTCGCAAGTTCAGCGACGGCACGCGCATGAATTTCGCGCAGCGCTTTCGTTACAACGAAATGGCGCAACGCTATGCGATTCAGGCTGACCTTTGGCGGAAGAAGACGCGGATCCGGGAGGAGGGCTATCGGCGACCGCAGGACGCGATCCTTTCGGTGCAGGGCGTAGCCAGCAGCAGCGATCGTGAAGTGCGGCCGGTGTACGGCGTGAGTCGCGCAGCCAAGGAGCCTGACGAACCTTTTTCGGTGCAGTGTTCGAACGTCGAGAGCGAGCGCGAGAAGGTTGAGTCGCTTTACAAAGCGTTGAGCGCCGCCAAGCAGACGGCGGGCGAGGATGCGGGCGGGAGTTTCGATTCTTTCGCGGCGTTTGTGAAAAAGAAAACCAACGAGATTCGCAAACAGCATGGCTGCGATAGCGTCGTCTATTCAGTCGAAGTGCAGGATGGCCGTCCCAAGCTTAAGGCTAAGGCCAAGAAGTAAAAAGACAGCTCTCAGCTGTCAGTTCTCAGTTCTCAGTTCTCAATTCTCAGTTCTCAGTTCTCAATCCTCGATCACAGCTTGATCCAATTCCCTCAAACGCCCTCGCATTGAGGGCTGCACGCGCCCTTGCTGCTAGAATTCTTGTTCTACTTTTCATTTTTTCTTCACTGAGGCGGTCATCATGTCGAGGGTTCAACGTGCCATCCTTAGCGTTACGGATAAATCGGGACTGGTTGATTTTGCGGGCAAACTATCGCGACTTGGGGTCGAACTGGTCTCAACTGGCGGGACTGCGAAGATTCTGCGCGATTCCGGCATTGCTGTGAAAGATATCTCCGATCTGACCGGCTTCCCGGAAATGCTGGATGGGCGCGTCAAGACCCTGCATCCCAAGGTGCATGGCGGGATTCTTCATAGGCGGGAAGATGCTGGGCATCGCGCGGCTGTGGCTGAGCACGGCATTCCGGCGATCGACATGGTCGTCGTCAACCTTTACGCGTTCGAGAACACTGCGGCTAAGCCGGGCGTGCATTTCGAAGAACTGATCGAGAACATCGATATTGGCGGGCCTTCGATGATTCGCTCGGCGGCGAAGAATTTTCAGGATGTGGCGGTGGTAACTTCCCCGTCGGATTATGAGGCGATCGCGGAGGAAATGGCCCGGTCGGGCGGCGGGCTTTCGAAAGAGACGAAATGGCGGCTGGCGCAGAAGGCTTTTGCGACGACCGCGGCCTACGACTCGGCAATTGCGTCGACACTCGAGCGGGTGGCTGCGAACTTCGAGGTGGCTCCAACCGCCGGCTTCCCCGCGAATTTGCGGTTGTCGTTCCGCAAGCAGATGGATTTGCGGTACGGCGAGAATCCCCATCAGAAGGCGGCGATGTATGCCGACGATTCGGGCGAGGGCGTTGCTCATGGCGTGCAGGTGCAGGGCAAAGAGCTTTCGTTTAACAACATCGTCGATTTGCAGGCGGCGTGGGATCTGGCGCAGGAGTTTGAGGAGCCGTTCTGCGGAATCATCAAGCACACGAATCCCTGCGGAGCGGCAAATGGGGAGACGCTGGCCGAGGCGTATGTGCGTGCGCTGGAGTGCGATCCGGTCTCGGCATTCGGCGGGGTGATCGGCGTGAACCGGCCCGTGGACGCGGCTGCGGCTGGCGAAATGGCGAAGCTGTTTTTAGAGGTGATCGCCGCGCCGTCATTTGATCCGACGGCGAAAGAAGTTTTCGCTGCGAAGAAGAATCTGCGGCTGGTCGAGGTTCCGGCTGGGCAGCAGAGTTGGGTTCTGAAGAATATTTCCGGCGGGATGCTGGTGCAGGATGCGGACTTGCATAAGCTGGCGGAGTCCGATTTGAAAGTCGTAACCAAGCGAGCGCCGACTGCGGAAGAGAAGCGCGCTTTACTCTTTGCCTGGAAGGTCTGCAAGCACGTGAAGTCGAATGCGATTTTGTATGCGCGCGACGGCCAGACGGTCGGCGTCGGCGCGGGGCAGATGAGCCGCGTGGATTCCTGCAAGCTCGGGGCGATGAAGGCGCAGCTTCCGTTGAAAGGGACGGTCGCCGCTTCGGATGCGTTCTTCCCATTCCCCGATGGAGTGGAGGAGATTGCCAGGACTGGAGCGACCGCGATTATTCAGCCCGGAGGCTCGGTGCGCGACCAGGAGGTCATCGAAGCCGCCGACCGGCTTGGACTGGCCATGATACTTACCGGAGTGCGGCATTTCCGGCATTAAGCTTCGGGGACGGTAAGGGGACGCTGCTTCCCTGTCGGCCTCACTGTACCTCGCAAGAACACGCGGCCTCCGCGTTCCTTCCTTGAGCTGGAATTGTGCTCGCACGGCGGGGCGCCCGTGCCTCCATTACTCCCAAAGCCCCTGTACTTGTGGATTCCGGCGTGCCTTGCGTTTCTTCCCGCTTGGGGCGAGCCAAGGTAGAATATGTAAATCCGGAGGATGGCGATTCGGCATCCAAGGAAGAGGCGGCGCAGCTCCGCAGGACGGTTCATGAAAAGACAGTTTTGCTTTGTTGTTCTTCTTACGGTCTCATTTTTACTGGCGCACTTACTGGGTCAGAACGCGTTTGCTAGCGTCGCGAATTCTCCGGTCTTAAGCGCATCAGCCTCGGACTCGCCGGCGCAGACCAAGTCGGGCGCTAACTCTTCGGAAAATCAGGCCACCAATTCTTCTGGTGATTCGGCCGCCACGAGTGCTTTGGCCCCGAAGGCTAAAGGGCCTGACCGGGCGGCCGCCTATTACCACTTCTGCCTCGCGCACATGTACGAGGAGCAGGTCGCAACATACGGCCGCAGCGACCTCGCCAACAAAGCGATTGAAGAATACCGTGCCGCCATCGACGCGGATCCGAACTCGGCGTTCCTGACTTCGGGACTGGCTGAGCTGTATGCGAAGACCGGGCGCATCCGCGACGCCGTGGTTGAGGCGCAGGACATCATCAAGAAGAATCCGAATAACCTCGAAGCGCGTCGGCTGCTGGGAAGAATCTATCTGCGTTCGCTCGGCGACATGCAAGCGGGCAACGGCTCCGACAGCGTGCTCAAGCTGGCGATTGAACAGTATGAGCAGATTGTGAAGCTCGAGCCCGACAGCATGGACGATCACCTGCTGCTCGGCCGGCTCTATCGCCTGAACAACGATTTACAAAAGGCGGAAGCGGAGTTCAAAACCGCTGTGAAGCTCCAGCCTGATTCCGAAGAAGCAGTTACGACCCTGGCCTACCTCTACAACGAATTGGGCGACACGGGACGCGCAGCGGAAGTGCTGAGTTCGGTGCCGAAGAATGGGCGCTCGGCGAAGCTTTATTCCGCGCTGGGATACACCTACGAGCAGCAGAAGCAGTACAAAAATGCGATCGATTCCTACCGGCACGCGATTGAGCTTGATCGCGACAATCTCGATGCGATTCGTGGGCTGGCCGAAAATCTTCTGAGCGACGGGCAGACGGATGCGGCGCTCGAACAGTACAAAGTAATCGCCGATGCGAATCCGGAAGACGCGCAGACCTATGTGCGGATCGCGGAGATTTATCGCAAGCAGGGAAAGTTCGACCTGGCGCTTGAGAATCTGAAGAAGGCTGCGACCATGGTGCCGGACTCGATCGAAGTGCCTTATAACATCGCTTCCATCTACCAGGCCGAGGGCCGCTACGACGAGGCAATCCCGATCATGCGGGATCTGCTCAAAAAGACTGAGAAGGCCGATGGGAATTATTCCGGCAGCGCGAAGAGCAATCGGGCCGTGTTTCTGGAGCGACTGGGACTGATCTATCGCGATGCCGGAAATTATCAATCTGCCAACGAGACCTTCCGGCAGATGGTTGCATTGGGCGGCGATGACAACGTCGAACGCGCTTACCAGCAGATTATTGACACCTGGCGCGAAGCCAAGGAATGGCAGAAGGCGACGGACGTTGCCAAAGAAGCGGTGCAGAAGCTGCCGTCCAGTCGCGACTTGAAAATGGTGCTTGCCGCGCAGCAGGCCGATATGGGCAAGGCCGATGAAGCGCTCAAGGATGTGCACGCGCTGCTGAAGGGCAATCCGGACGACCGGCAGGTTTACATCACGCTGGCACAGATGAATACTCGGCTGCGTCGGTTTGGCGATGCGGAACAGGATCTCGACAAGGCAGAGCAGCTCGCGACAAAAGACGACGATAAAGAGTATGTGTGGTTCCTGCGCGGGTCGACGTTTGAGCGCGAGAAGCGCTACTCGGATGCCGAAGTGCAGTTCAAGAAAGTGCTGGCGAGCGATCCCGAGCATGCCTCTGCGCTGAACTACCTGGGCTATATGCTGGCCGATCAGAACCTGGAACTCGACGCGGCGCTCGAATACATCAGGAAGGCGGTCGATCTCGATCCGGCCAATGGCGCGTACCTGGATTCGCTGGGATGGGTTTACTTCCGGCTAGGAAAGTATGATTTGGCGGAAGAGAATCTGCTGAAAGCATCGCAGAAGATCAACACCGATCCCACTGTTCACGATCACTTGGGCGATCTGTACCAGAAGACGGGCCGGCTGAAGATGGCCGTAACGAACTGGGATCGCGCGCTGAATGAGTGGAATCGCACGATAACGGCCGAAGTTGATCCGGCGGATGTGGCGCGCGTCCAGAAGAAGGTTGATACCGCAAAAGTAAAGCTGGCGCGCGAAGACACCAGCAAGCAATAACGCTAGAAGCCCACACATTCCCAAACACCCGAGTATTGCTGCTCGGCGCTATCGCACTCCTGGATGGCCTGTGTCTCCAGCGAGAATGGCCGCGTGTCGCCCGCAACACAGGCCCGCGATCTACACACAGTCTTAGTGGGCTGAACCTCCCGTAACCCCCCTCATTTCAGCGAAATCCTTCTGGCCAGCCAACTGCAATTTGTCCATGTGCGCCACTTCGAGGAGGAACTCATGGAAACAATGCTGCAAGGCCTGGTCATCATCGGCGGCCTGACTTTTTCGCTCGCCGCCTCGTTGCTTATTGAAGAACTGATCTTCGGGCGCATCGTGCGAGTAGCCTTCGCTCGCCGCCCACCTCAGCTCTCGGTTCCGAGTCCTCGGTTCTCAGCAAACGAGAACAAGAAACTGAGAACGGGGAACTGACAACGGGGAACTGAGAACCAGGAACTAGAAAAGGAGCACACCATGCTGTTCGTAAAGTACCTGCTGTTAAGCGCCGGCATCGGAATGTTCGTAATCGCCGCTGGCATCCTCGCCTACGACTACTCCCTATTCCTTGCCCACCGCCGCCGTCTGGTTTATGCGGAAGGCACAACGCCGCCGCCCGAACCAACTGTCCGCTGGCGGGCG
>JBAWBE010000433.1:0-5828 GCA_049589635.1 Terriglobales bacterium | reverse complement strand
ACTTCGGAGAAAATGGCAATGCCACCTTCGTCGAGCTGATTGTTGTCGTTGCCATCGAGGAGCCAGTCGGTGCTCTGCTCGCGCGATCCGCCGACTGAAAGGGAAAAAGCGCCGCGGGTAGCCGCTTCGCTGCTGGCGGCGTTGGTGAAGAAGCTAACGGGGCTGGTGGACTGCGTTGTGCCGGGAGTCAGGGTCGCGAGCTGAACGAAGTTGCGACCGTTGAGTGGGAGGTCGGCGACTTCTTCGGCGGTGATGACTTGTCCAAGACTCGGGTTGGTGGTTTCTACGGCGACCTCGGTGGCATTGACTTCGACGGTCTGGCTGACTGACGCGGGGTTCAGCGTGAAGTCGATTTCGCGTTGCTCGTCGATCTGGAGACGGATGTCTTTCTGCTCGGTCGTCTGGAAGCCTTGCGCTTCGACGTGGATGGTGTAGATGGAGACGGGGAGCAAAGGAACGAGATAGTGGCCCGAGTCGTCAGTTTTGGTGTCGCGCTCGAGACCGGTGGCCTGCGAGGTGATCTTAACGGTCGCGCCGGTGAGGACGCCGCCGGTTTTGTCGGCCACGGTGCCGGAGAGGCTTCCGTTGGCTTGGCCATAAACAAGCGGAGACAGCGTTAAGCAAATGAGGGCGGACGCTACAACCAGCAGTCTTCTTGTCAGCATTTTGTTCCTCAGCCACTAGCAGCGATGGCGAATTGGACTCGGCCGCGCAGTTTCAGCCCATCATGAAAACATAGCGAGTGAGTTATCTGCGAGTGCGCGAGTTCATTTATTTTTGATTGGGTCATATAAATGGATTAGGTGAGCAAAGTCAAGAGTTTTGTAGCGGTTGGGGACGATGCGCGCGCTGAGATGATTCACTTTTCCATATCGGGAGCGCATTCGCGGATTCTTACGATTGCGTTCCCAAGAGACGGGGGCAGGCCCCGTCTCTACAATGGGTTCTTCTTCGCGCTAGCCGTTGGCTTTGGCTACGAGCAGAATGCCCACGCAATAAAAGACGAACATCAAGAAAAGATAAAGCTTCGCCTTGCCGGGCGCGCCGGCGAATTCTTTCCAGGCGAAGACTCCCCAAAGCGCGGCGACCATGGGGGCGGATTGGCCGATGGCGTAGGAGATGGCGACTCCCGTGAAGCTGGCGGCGACGAGATTGAAGACCATGCCGGTGCCCCAGATGAATCCGCCGAGAAGGCCTAGGGCATGAGCAGAGGCTGGGGCGCGAAAGAATCCGGAGAAGTTGACCGGTTCTCCCACGAGCGGATGCTTCATGAAATAAATATTCCAGACGAGGCAGGAGAGAAGCGCACCAAATGTAAGAAAGATAGCTACGGCATATGGCCCGAGTGTGTTGCCGTGGGTCATGGCGTGGGTAACGAAGGGCGCCCATAGGCCCATGAGGACTCCGGAGACGACGCAGACGATGATGCTCTTGCGGGAAGCCGAGCGGCCGCCGCCGGCGAGGCATCCGTAGGCTTTGCCGACCAGGACGACGGCGATGAGCGCGCAGGCAACGCCTGCACCAAGAAGAGTGGGATTTCCTTTGGGCTGGATGATGTAGCTGGAGATGACGCCGACGACAAGCGCGATACCGATGGATAGTGGAAAAGCGACGGCGAGTCCGGCCAGATCGATGGCGGCGACGAGGAGAAGATTAGCGAGATTGAAGATAGCGCCGCCGACCATGGTGTAGATCATGTTCGACCCGTCGGCGGAATGAATGTTGTGGGGCAGACTCGACGGATCGTGGTGGCTGGTCATGCCCATGGTGTGGCCGAGAATCATCGAGATCAGGAAGATTCCGATGGCATAGTCCCAGTAGAAAAGTTCGAAGCGATAATTTTTAACGCCCTTGTAAGTGTTGGCCCAGGAGCCCCAACAGATGGCGCTCGTGATCATCATGAAGAGTGCAATGCCGAGGGAGTTGGGGGTGAACATGAAGGCTCCTTGAAATATTGCGCCGCGAACTGTCTGGGGAAGTCTACTTGCGATGCCGGTTGGTGACAAATGATTCGCTGGAGGCCTGGAGGGCATCCATATTGGAGGGCTGCGTAATTAAGTGCCGTTATTGGTGATTGATTAGTAATGTGCTGTTTTGTAGAAGGCTGCCGTACAATTGCGGCTGCGCGGATGAGAGCATCCGCGGGATAGTGCGGGACAGTAATGAGCATTGAGAAGAACCAGAGTCGGAACTTGGCTGACGTGACGCGTCGTAGCGATACGCGGGACGGAGCGATTGCCGTTCTTAATGGACGGGCGCTGCTGCCGAATACCGGCATTCCTTTAAATCTCGATTGGGTGCGCGACGTGCGCGTGAATACGAGCGCCGTGGAGCGGCGCGCGCAATCGATGGTGGCGCGGCGGACGGTAAAAAAAGAATGGCAGGCGGCGTGGCTGCTGCGCGCGATCACCTGCATGGACTTGACGACGCTTTCGGGAGATGACACCGACGAGCGCGTGCGGCGGTTGTGCGCGAAGGGGCGGCATCCTCTACAGCAAGAAATCGTAGAGAAGTTGGGGATTGAGGAATTGGACATTAGAGTCGCCGCGATTTGCGTTTATCACACGTTTGTCGAGACTGCACTGTCGGCGCTGGAGGGCAGCGGGATTCATGTGGCGGCGGTGTCGACGGGATTTCCCGCAGGCTTGTCTCCGCTGGCCGAGCGGGTGGCGGAGATTCGACGGTCGGTGGAAGCGGGCGCGCATGAGATCGATGTTGTAATTACGAGAGCGCATGTTTTTGGCGGACGCTGGCAGGCGCTCTATGACGAGGTTGCTGCGTTCAAGCAGGCTTGCGGCTCGAGACACATGAAGGTGATTCTCGGGACGGGCGATTTGCTGACGTTGAGGAATGTGGCCCGGGCTAGCGTGGTGGCGATGATGGCGGGTGCGGATTTTATTAAGACTTCGACCGGGAAAGAGCCGACGAATGCGACACTGCCGGTGGGTCTCGTGATGACGCGTGCAATTCGCGAGTACGCGCAGGAAACTGGGATGGCGGTGGGATTCAAGCCGGCGGGCGGAATTCGGACGGCGAAGCAGTCGCTGGATTGGCTGGCCATGATTAAGGAAGAGCTTGGCGAGTCGTGGATGCGGGCGGAGATGTTTCGGTTTGGAGCTAGCGGGTTGCTGGGGGATATTGAACGGCAGTTGGAACACTTTGCTACTGGGCGGTATTCGGCGGAGTGGCGGCATCCACTGGCGTAGGTATGAGCTGGGATAGCGCCACCAAATGCAGATCCTCGCTTTGCTCGGAATGACAATTCTAAAAGTAATCATCTCTTGAAATTAGTACTTATTGCGAAAATAGAATCGAGCAACGCCAATGAGCATTGCTGAAAAATTTGCGAGCATGGAATATGGCCCGGCGCCGGAGGATTCGAAAGAGGTCCTAACCTGGCTCGATCGTCACGGGCGGCGGTTCGCGCATTTTATTAATGGCGGGTGGTCGGTGCCGTCGGCAGGCGAATATTTTGAGACGGTCGATCCTTCGAATGGTGAGAGGCTGGCGGCGGTCGCCCAGGGCTCGGCGGCTGACATCGATGCCGCAGTGAAGGCCGCGCGGGCGGCGGCTTCTCCGTGGCAGGCGCTCACTCCGCATTCGCGGGCGCGCTATTTGTATGCGTTGGCTCGGCTGGTGCAAAAGCATTCGCGGCGGCTGGCGGTGCTCGAAACGATGGACAATGGCAAGCCGATTCGCGAGAGTCGCGACATTGACATTCCGCTGGTCGCGCGCCATTTTTATCATCATGCAGGGTGGGCGCATCTTTTGGAGCAGGAATTTCCCTGGTATGTGCCTTACGGAGTTGCCGGGCAGATTATTCCGTGGAATTTTCCATTACTGATGTTGGCTTGGAAAATTGCTCCTGCACTGGCGACCGGTAACACGGTCGTATTGAAGCCCGCCGAGTTCACGCCGTTGACGGCGATTGCCTTCGCTGAACTTTGCCAGGAAGCGGAATTGCCCCCGGGCGTTGTGAACATCGTCACGGGCGATGGGCGGACCGGCGAGGCTTTGGTAAAGCATCCGGACGTGGACAAGGTTGCGTTCACGGGATCGACCGAAGTCGGACGCGCGATTCGTTCGGCTACCGCGACCAGCCACAAAAAACTTTCGCTGGAGCTGGGCGGCAAGTCTCCTTTCATTGTGTTTGAAGATGCGGATCTCGACAGCACCGTCGAGGGGTTGGTGGATGGCATCTGGTTCAACCAGGGACAGGTGTGTTGTGCGGGCTCGCGGCTTTTGATGCAGGAGAGTATTGCCGAGGCGCTGATTGCGAAAGTACAGCAACGAATGAGCAGTCTGCGAATTGGGCCACCGCTGGACAAGGCGATTGATATTGGCGCGATTGTAGCGCGCGTGCAGCTTGATCGCATCCGCAAGCTGGTTGATCAGGGCGTCGCCGAGGGCGCTACTTGCTGGCAGCCCCAGATCACGTTGCCGGCGCGCGGGTTCTACTATCCGCCGACGCTTTTGAGCAACGTGCATCCGACGTCGATTGTGGCGCAGCAGGAAATTTTTGGGCCGGTGCTGGCGGCGATGACGTTCCGCACTCCGAGTGAAGCTGTGGAACTGGCGAACAACACCGCGTATGGACTCGCGGCTTGCGTTTGGAGCGAGAGCATCAACGTGGCGCTGCATGTGGCCGCGCAGTTGAAGGCGGGCGTGGTTTGGGTGAACTGCACGAACATGTTCGACGCTGCTTGCGGATTTGGCGGCTATCGCGAGAGCGGGTATGGACGCGAGGGTGGCCGCGAGGGGCTGATTGAGTATCTGGAGCCCTCATGGTTTAAGAAGGCACCGGCGCTGAAAGAGTTCTCAGTTCCTAGTTCTCAGTTCTCAGAAAAACCAACGACCGTCGACGGCTCGCCTGCTGAAACTGATGAGAGTGAGAGCATGAGTGACTTGAGTGACTCATCTCCCGTGATTGATCGCACCGTGAAGCTTTACATTGGCGGTAAGCAGGCGCGGCCGGATTCCGGTTACAGCATGGAAGTGCGTGCGGCTGATGGGCAATTGCTGGGCGAGGCTCCGCTGGGAAATCGGAAAGATATTCGGAATGCGGTTGAGGCGGCGCGGAAGGCCTCAGGGTGGGCTAAGGCTACGGCGCATACTCGCGCGCAGGTGCTTTATTACTGCGCGGAAAATCTTGCACAGCGGCGAGAGGAGATTGTCGGGCGACTCGCGGAGGCGGTTGGCGAGAAGCAGGCCGTGGAGGAAGTGGAGCGTGGAATTCAGCGCATTTTTTCTTATGCGGCCTGGGCGGATAAGTTTGATGGGGCGGTGCACAATCCTCCATTTAGAAATATTGCGATTGCGATGAATGAGGCGATTGGCACCGTAGGCGTGATTTGCCCGCGGGAGGCTCCACTGCTGGGATTTATTTCCGTCGTGATGCCGGCGCTGGCGATGGGGAATACCGTGATTGCGGTGCCTTCAGAGGCCTATCCGCTTATTGGCGGTGATTTGTATTCGGTGTTTGATACCAGCGATTTGCCGGGTGGCGCGGTCAACATTGTTACTGGATACGTCTCGCAACTATTAAAGACGCTGGCCGAGCATGACGATGTGGATGCGATCTGGAGCTTCGCCGATGAGGCTAGTGCGGCTGCGGCTAAGGCGATGTCGGTGGGAAATTTGAAGCAGGTGTTTACTAACGAAGGGCGTGCGATTGATTGGTTCGACTCCAAAGTGGCCGAGGGGCGCTGGTTCCTGGAGCATGCGGTGCAGGTGAAGAATATCTGGGTGCCGTACGGGGAATAGCCGGCGAGTAACCTCAGTGGCTAAAGCCACGGATAAATGCAAGCCTTATCGCAGCGCTTAAGCGC
>JBAWBE010000432.1:0-1951 GCA_049589635.1 Terriglobales bacterium | reverse complement strand
GTTTTAACGTCTGGCTCTGGACGCTTGGATCGTTCTTCAATTCCATTGTCCGGCCCGACCTGAAGCCGACCATGGGTTTTTTTCGCTTTGCAATCATATACCCAATTGGCTATGCGGCGGTCTTCATGGCGCTTTTCTCGCCCCCGCCCGCATCGTTTGCGATCATATTTCCGCTACATATTCTTGCAATGATCTGCATGTTTTACCTCTTAAACTTTGTCTCAAAGAACTTGGCAATAGCGGAGACGGGCAAAGAAGTGACGTTCTATGATTACGCTGGGCCTTTCTTTCTTCTTTGGTTCTTCCCAATCGGCGTTTGGGTCGTGCAGCCCAGGATCAATCGGCTATACGCAGAAATCAAGAACAACGAAGCACTCGGGGGAGCAACCGCAAATTGACCTTGGGCCTTTCTGACTGGATCATTCTAAAACACGAACTCTATGCCTCTCACTGAACCCGATATCTCGACCTCCACCCTCGACCTCACTTCCATCCGCGCCCAATTCCCCTCACTCTCTCAATCCGTCAACTCCCACCTCGCTACATTCCTCGATGGCCCCGGCGGCACTCAAGTCCCCCAACGCGTCATCGACGCCATCTCCCACTATCTTCGCCACGACAACGCCAATACCGGCGGAGCCTACGCCACCAGCCGCAACACCGACGCCATGCTCGCCGAAGCCCGCGCCGCCATGGCTGACTTCCTCAACTGCGCGTCCGACGAAATCGTCTTCGGCCCCAACATGACCACGCTGACCTACACGATGTCCCGCGCCATCGGCCGAGATCTCGCCCCCGGCGACGAAATCCTCGTCACACGCCTCGATCACGATGCCAATATTTCCCCCTGGCTCGCGCTCGAAGAAAAAGGCGTCACTATCCGCTGGGCCGAAATCCACGAAGAAGATTGCACTCTGGATCTCGACGATCTGGCCAGCAAAATAAATTCACGCACCAAACTCGTCGCCGTTGGCTACGCCTCAAATGCTGTCGGCACTATCAATCCAGTAAAGAAAATCGTCAGCTTAGCCCACGCCGCTGGGGCGCTCGCATACGTGGATGCCGTCCACTACGGCCCGCACGGTCTCATCGACGTAAAAGATCTTGATTCCGACTTTCTCGTCTGCTCAACCTACAAATTCTTCGGCCCGCATATGGGAGTTCTTTTCGGCAAGCGCGAGCACCTGCAGCGCCTGCGCCCGTATAAAGTCCGTCCGCTCACCGATGCCGTCCCGAACCGCTGGGAGTGGGGCACGCTCAACCATGAATGCATCGCCGGCATCACCGCCTGCGTGGATTACATCTCCGACCTGGGTAACAAAACGTGGAGCGACGGACGCCTCGTCCGTCAATCAAGCGCAGCGCGACCCGCGACCCGTCGCGCCGCCATCGTCGCCGCCTTCGAAGCCATCCACCATTACGAGCACGGATTGATGAATCGCCTGATCACCGGTTTGAAGCAAATCCCAAACTTGAAGATCTACGGCATCACCGATCCCGCTCGCTTCAATGAACGCTGTCCCACCCTCGCCGTACGCGTTGAAAATCAAACCCCCGAGCAGACTCCGCTGGCCCTTGCCACGAAACTCGGCGAGCAGGGCTTCTTCACCTGGGACGGAAACTACTACGCACTAAACCTCACCGAGCGCCTCGACGTCGAAAAATCCGGAGGCTTCCTGCGCATCGGCCTCGTGCACTACAACACGACCGAAGAAGTGGATCGATTGCTGGCAGCGCTGAGAGAAACTATTGAACCTTCATGGTCCCGGCCGTAGAAATCTTGCCGCCAGAAACACTTCAGCCCGGGACGTGGTCCCAGGCTGGCAGGGAGCGCCGGTAAAGCGCAAACTGAAATATCCAAGCTCGCCAAACTCTGCGCGCCAACTCTAGCTCGCCAAACTCCGCGCGCAGTCCGCAGGACTTGACGCGAACTCTACGGCCAGCGCTTGGC
>JBAWBE010000431.1:0-20474 GCA_049589635.1 Terriglobales bacterium | reverse complement strand
CCAACATAACGTGGCCGGTGTGGTCCATCACGGCCTTGGCCACCATTGAAACATTCTTGATGTTACGAACGCCACCGACCGAGCCGGCACGGCGCGTTGGTCCGTGCATGCAACAGGCATCCAGTTCGACCACCCCTTCCTCGTTTGGCAGGCCGCCGAGTCCAACGCTGGTATCGTTTGGGTCATTCTCTGGACCCTTAACGACGCGGATTGCCGCATCGAGCGTATCGCCGCCAGCCTTCAAGAATGCAAACCCGTCGTCGAGATAGTTGAGTCCATTGTGGGCGCAAATCATGATCGGCCGCTTGCCCGCGCGCGACCCGTCGGCGCGCGCGGCATCCTGAATGTCGTTCTTGCTATTGCCATTCGACGCGTCCACGCCTGTGGCGAGCGAAGCAACGACTGCGGACTCGATGAATCCCCGGCGGGTGATGGGCATGTCTTCTCCTTGAATCAAACGGCGAGAATATCACGAGTAGTATCAGGAGTTCGCGGCCCGCATGTTCTCAGCTGCCAATCAGGCGCAGGAGACGCGCCATGCCTTCGCGAAAAATATGGGGCTCCGTGATCAGGCTCAGTACGAGATGACCGTCAGTCGAGAAATCATAAAAGTGCCCGGGATGCGCGCTGACCTGCGCCTGTCGTAGCAATCGAATGGCGAGGTCTTCATCGCTTTCGATAGCCGGGACGCGCAGCACGGCGTACCATCCCGCTTCGACTTGCAATCTGACGCAGGCCGGATGCTGGATGAGTTGACCATCGAGCTCCCCGAGGTTGGTGCGGAGGCGGTCCAGAAGTATGGGCTGGATTTGCTTGCGCAGTTCGAGGAACACCGGAGCCGCGAGTTGTACCGGTGCGTTCATCGAGAGAAAAGTGTCGGCGATCACTTCGAGCCGCGCGCCCGCGTCGGCCACTGTCTCGGCAGGACCAGTCGCGACGACCCAGGCGAGCTTCATTTGCGGCAGCGCGGAAATCTTCGAGATCCCGCTTAAGGTAAAAGTCAACGCGTCTACATTGGCGGCGAAGCTGGGGCGGGATTCACCGTCGTGCGCGTAGTCGAGAAACACTTCGTCGACGATGAGTGCGGCGCCGTAATCGTGGCAAAAGTCGTTAAGCGCCTTGGTCTCCGATAGCGAGACATAAGAGCCGGTGGGATTATTGGGATGGACGATGATTACGGCTCGCGACCGCGGCGTAGCTGCCTTGTAGAGCGAATCGAAGTCGATCTGCCATCCGTGATCGTAGATCAGCGGATAAGGAACGAGCTTGACGTCGGAGAGATCGGCGAGAAATTCAAAGAGCGGGTAACTCGGCTTGGGGACGAGAATCTCATCGCCTGGGTTACATAGCAGACGAAAGACGTACGAGTAAGCTTCGCTGGTACTGGTAGTCAAGACGATCCGCTCAGTATCGAGGTCAAAGACGCGATGTGCCTCGCGATAGTAGCGACAAACGGCACGGCGAGCTTCGAGCAGTCCGCGAGGTTGCGGATCGTAGCTCAACGCCTCGGGATTTACCAGCGCGCCGAGCACGGCTTCCGCGTTGGGGCGAACTCCGGCTTCGGTCGGATTCGAGATGGTAAGGTCGAAGATCTCTTGGCCTGAAGCGCGGACTTCCTGCAACGCGCGGGAGAGAGCGTTCGGAGCCAGATGCCAGTTTGTGCGGTTCGAGAACACGGCGGAGCAGGACAGTTTACGCTAGTCTTTAATTCCCGGGGACTCTCGGGGACGCTTGGGCTTTACGCCGCTGGCGTTCGTATCTTCAACTTCAGGACTCCCCAGTCATTCACCCGCACCTCTCCGCCTTCTCCCAGAGCCTTCGCTTGTGACGATTCCTCTGAGCCGCAGACCTCCACGTCTCGAAACACGAGAGGAAGCGCCCGCAGTTGGGAAGTTCGGCAGCTGAAGATTAAAAAACCCGTGGTATAAAAGCCCATCGTGCTGACAGTCGGAGTACCCAAGTCTCGAAAATCACGAGACATGGGGCACCCGCGGTTGGACGGCACCAGCACAAAGAGGACGGCGTACGAGATCTGGGCCACCCGCCCAATCACAAAGATTTATCAACTACACCGTTTTTTCCTCATTCTTTGCGATCTAGGTTCAGACTCGATCTCAGCATCCCCAGAGGAGTGCAAATTTGGATGGCAACCCGCCAAGTGCCCGCCTATACCGACGACGCCATCAACTTCTCCGTGTCGCATTCGCATAAAAGAGCGCTACGAGAAGTTCCACGCCGTTACCGCCTTGTCCGGGAGAAAACGCTGGAAGATATTTCGGATTCTGGAAGTCCGCTCACGGGAAAACTGAAAAACAACCAATCTACAGTTTTAGCAATTACATTTGTACCTGGAATTTCCAGAACCTCGTTCTCCAAGTTCTTGCTACCAAATGGGATGATAAGAGACGAAGGGCGACGATACCCCCGCTTTCCTTTCAGCAAGACGATTATTGGGGCAAAGCCTCTGTACTCATTTGGCCTCCAAATGAGTCCAACATCCAATGGCCTCCTACCTTCTATCTCGGAGCCGATACCATTGATAAATTTAGGGACAGGTGGGACGTAATCAAGATCGCGTTTCCGGCTAGTTGAATCCTGCCTACGTTCAATATAGTTCATCGCTATATTGAATTGCCGTTGCGAGCGTAAACTAGCGACCATGGCGGGTGGCCCGGATCTCGTACGCCGTCCTCTTTGTGCTGGCGCCGCCCAACTGCGGGTGCCCCACGTCTCGTGATTTTCGAGACATGGGTACCACGACTGCCCGTACGATGAGCTCTACGACACTGGCATTCTAATCTCAGCTCCAGAACTTCCCAACTGCAGGTATCCCCGATCGTGGTTCGAAGCGGGGGTGGCTGCAGTTCAGAGAAACTCGTCACAAGCGAAGGGTAGTCTCCAACACAGCATTGCGGCTCAATGACTGGGGAGTTCTGAAGTTGAAGATACGAATGGCAGCGGCGTAAGGCCGATGGTGCTGACGGTCCGGTACCCACGTCTCGAAAAGCGCGAGACATGGGGCACCCCGCGGTTGGGCGGCGTCGGCACAAAAATCGATGGCGTACGAGACCTGGGCCACCCCCCGGTGCGAGTCAACGATTGGGAAATTCTCAAGCTGAAGATTCGAATAGCCGCGGGCGTAAAGGCTATGGTGTCGGCGATCGTGGTACCCACGTCTCGAAAATCACGAGACATGGGGCACCCGCGGTTGAGCGGCGCCGGAACAAAAGAAAACGGCGTAAGAGACCTGGGCCACCCGCCTATGGTGCCAGCGGTTGTGGACCCACGTCTCGAAAAGCGCGAGACATGGGCCACCCCTCGGTTGGGCGGTGTCAGCACAAAAATCGATGGCGTACGAGACCTGGGCCACCCGACGGTCTAATCTCAGCTCCAGAACTTCCCAACTGCAGGTGTCCCCTATCGTGGTTCGAAGCGTGGGTGGCTGCGGTTCAGAGAAAATCGTCACATGCGAAGGGTAGTCTCCAACACAGCATTGCGGCTCAATGACTGGGGAGTCCTGAAGTTGAAGATACGAACGCCGGCGGCGTAAGGCCCGTGGAGCTGACGGTCGTGGTACCCATGTCTCGAAAATCACGAGACATGGGGCACCCGCGGTTGGGCGGTGCTGGCACAAAAAAAGATGGCTTACGAGACCTGGGCCACCCGCCACAACAAAGCGACGGTGTACGAGACTTGGGCCATCCGACTGCCGAACTTCCCAACCGAACTTTCCAACTGCGGGCGATTCCTCTCGTGTTTCGAGACGTGGACGTCAGCGCCTCAGATGAATCGTCACATGTGAACGGTGGTCTCCATCACAGCATCGAGGGCTGGTGTGTGTCTATGCTGATTGCGCATGCCAGCCGGTCTGCGACGCTACTACGGAACGGGAGATTTGCATTTTATTACCTGTAGTTGTTACCAGCGGCAGGCGGGGCTGGCGACCGCGCGGCGGCGCGATCTGTTCTTATCCGTGCTGGAACGCATGCGCAAGCGCTACCAGTTTGTGGTGGTGGGGTATGTTGTCATGCCGGAGCACTTCCATCTACTTATGAGCGAGCCGCAGGAGGTTACACCCGCCACGGTGATGCAGGCGGTGAAACTGGGATTCGCGCGAAGGGTGCTGGCGCAGCTCCGGGCTCGCCGGAACCGGGCGCAGGCCAGCTTGTTCGAGCATATTCCGCGGCACGTGTGGCAGGCGCGTTTTTACGATTTCAATGTCTGGACGGCGCGGAAGCGGGTCGAAAAATTGCGCTACATGCATCGTAATCCGGTGAAGCGGGGATTGGTCGAGTTGCCGGAGTTGTGGCGGTGGAGCAGTTACCGCACTTATGCTCTGGGAGAAGGCGGAGCGGTGCGAGTGAATGACTGGGGAGTCCTGAAGTTGAAGATACGAACGCCGGCGGCGTAAGGCCCGTGGAGCTGACGGTCGTGGTACCCATGTCTCGAAAATCACGAGACATGGGGCACCCGCGCGGTCGTGGTACCCACGTCTCGAAAAGCACGAGACATGGGGCACCCCTCGGTTGCGCGGCGTCGGCACAAAAAACGATGGCGTACTAGACCTGGGCCATCCGCCCTTTCTTGGACAGCCTGCGCCAGCGTGAGAATGCGCGTTCCGTTCTGAGAGCCTGCTAGACGAAGGCTTCTTTGTTGACTACGTAGGGCATCTTAGTAACATCGCCGCCGTAGTTCCCTTCCAGCACGTCAATCAAGCCCTGCACGCAGCGTCCGGCCATGCCTTTGTCGGGGTCAGCGGAGAGACGCGTGATGCGCGCCGCGCTTGCGAAGTGCGGGAAGAGGCGGCAGCGATCGGCAATTGCAGGATCGCGCAGGGGCGAATCGGCGGGCAGTGGTTCGTTCTCGTATACATCGAGCGCCGCGCCTGCGATCCAATTTTCGCGCAGCGCTTTGGCCAGCGCATTTTCATCCACCACCAGCCCGCGCGCTGTGTTGATAATCATCGCGGTGGGCTTCATCATGCGCAGCGTGGTTTCGTTAATCAGATGGTGAGTCGGCGTCGGGCTCTCTCCCTCGCGCAGCAGCGGAAGATGCAGGCTGACGAAATCGGCCGTGCTCAGAGCTTCGTTCAAACTTGTATAGCGAATCGCCGTGTTCTCGCGGCTGATGCCGCGATCGAAACGCAGATCCATCGTCTCCTGAATGGCGTGGATGTAGTCATGGTTTTCGTATGCTGGATCGAAGCACAGGATGTTCATGTCGAAGCCCGCACATTTTTTGATCATGGCGAGACCGATGCGTCCGGTGCCGATGATGGCGACGGTCTTCCCTGTCACTTCGTCGCCGAGAAACGGAAGAAACGGATGCCAGTAGCCCCAACGGTTTTCGCGCGTCAAATGCTCGGCTGACCAGAGTTTTCGCGCCAGCGCGCCCATCATGAAGAATGCAAACTCGGCGGTTGCCTCGGTCAGCACGTCGGGTGTATTTGTGAACGGAATGTGGTAGCGATTGGCGTCGGCCCGGTTGATGTTGTCGAAGCCCACAGCATACTGGGCAACAACCTTCAGCGTGCCGGCACCGGCCGTGAAAACTTCAGCATCAATCTGGTCGCGCAAGGTGGTGATCAGAGCGTCCACGCCGGACTTCACTTTTTCGACAATGAGAGCCTTTGGCGGCGCCTCCGGATTGGGATAAACCTCGACATCGTATCCCTTGTTACGAAGAATGTTGAGGGCATCGCCAATTTCGCAGGTCGCAAAAATGCGGAATTTATGGGGCATGATTGGTCGTTGGTCGGCGGTCGTTGGTCGTTCGTCGTTGGTTGTTGGTCGTCAGCTTCCTGAGCTTCCTGCCCATGCGTGATGCGGAGCTGCAAAGCACCATCCACCGCTCGGACGGATTAGTGTAACGCTCGCGGAATTATTGCAGGGAGAATTAGAAACGACAATTAAGAACGAGAATTAGGATTGAAGATCGCGCGGAAATGCTCGGCTTTGCGTTACTTTTCGCACGTTACTTCGCCCGTTACTCTTCGCCCGTTACTGTTCGCGCGCATCCTGGCGCGGCGCGGCGGCGGCCTGAGCATGATGACGAACATCGGCTCCCAAAACCCAGAAAATCACGTCCTCGGCGATATTGGTCGCGTGGTCGGCCACGCGTTCCAGATTGCGCGCCACCAACAAGGCATCCAGCGCCTGCTGAGTATTTTGCGGCTGTTCGTTCATGCTTCGCACGAGCACGATGAAGGCCTCGTCGCGCATCCGGTCGACGACGTGATCCATCTCAAGCACGGCCTGCGCGAGTTCCGCTTTGCCTTCCACAAACGATTCCAAAGCCCGACGCACCATCGCGCTCACCGCGGTCGCCATGCGGGCGATGTCTACGGGCAATTCAACCGCCGGTAGTTCGATCATGTCCATCACGCGCTCGGCAATATTCACGGCCTGGTCGCCAACGCGCTCAAGGTCGGCGTTAATCTTGGTGACGGCAAGAATAAAACGCAGATCAACCGCCGCCGGCTGCTGGGTAGCCAGAATGTCGAACGCCAGTTCGTCGATCTCGCGCTCCGCGGCATTGATGAGGCTTTCGTTCTCGAGGACAAGCTGGCAGCGGTGAAGATCGCGTTCGGTATATCCCTGGCAGGCGCGATCCACCCCCAGCTCCGCCAAACCGCCCATGCGGAGCAGCTTTTCCCGGAGCTCCTCCATCTGTTGTTGAAAACGCGTGCGCATTATCTAAAACCTCTTTGGTTTCTATCCGAATCGGCCCGTGACGTAGTCTTCCGTCCGCTTGTCGGAGGGATTCGTGAATATTTTTTCCGTCTTGTCGAACTCGATCATTTTGCCGAGCAGAAAAAATCCTGTGAACTCGGCGACGCGGGCTGCCTGTTGCATATTATGCGTCACAATCACGATCGTGTATTGCTCTTTTAATTGAAAAATCAGCTCCTCAATCTTGCCGGTAGAGATAGGATCGAGCGCCGAGCAGGGCTCGTCCATCAGCAACACTTCCGGTTGCACGGCGAGTGCGCGTGCAATGCACAGCCGCTGTTGCTGGCCACCCGAAAGACTCGCGCCCGACTTCTTATGCAACGAATCTTTCACTTCCTCAAACAGCGCCGAGCTGCGCAGCGACTTCTCGACAATCTCTTCAAGCTTCTTGCGATTACGAAATCCATTCAGCTTCAGCCCCGCTGCCACATTGTCATAAATCGACATCGTCGGAAACGGATTGGGCTTCTGAAACACCATGCCTACGCGGCGTCGCAACTGAGTGGCCGACGTTCCGTTATAAACGCTGAAGTCTCCAATGTGAACCGTGCCCTCAACGCGCGCCTCGGGAATCGTTTCGTGCATGCGGTTCAGGCAGCGGATGAAGGTCGACTTTCCGCATCCCGAAGGTCCGATCAGCGCGGTTGCGTGATTAGCTCGCACGCTGATGTTGACGTCGAACAATGCCTGCGTCTTGCCGTAAAAGGCATTCAGACGCTCGACCGTGATTCCAACTCCCATAGCTGTTAGGCTCCCGCCAAGGTTCCGCGCCGCACTACGATGCGGACCGCCGCCACCGCGCTGACGATGAGTACGATCAACACAAACGAGCCCGCCCACGCCTGCCGATGCCAATCATCGAAGGGCGAGAGCGCATAAGTATAAATCTGTAACGACAGCGCGGCGGTCGGCTGACGAGGGTCGCGGTTCCAGAACTGGTTGCCAAAGGCGGTAAAGAGGAGGGGTGCCGTTTCCCCCGCTACACGCGCGAAGGCCAGCATGACGCCCGTAATCACGCCGGAAGTCGCGGTGCGCAGCGTGATCGAAAGCGTAGTGCGCCAGCGCGAAACGCCTAACCCGTAAGCTGCCTCACGAATCGCTTGCGGAACCAGCAGCAGCATCTGCTCGGTAGTCCGCGCAATCGTCGGAACCATCATAATCGCCAGCGCCACACCGCCCGCCAACGCGGAGAAATGCTTCTGCCTGATCACGACCAACCCGTAGGCCACGATCCCGATCACGATTGACGGCACGCCATTGAGCACATCGGAGACAAATCGCACCGCATCGCCGTAGCGATTTCGTCCGTACTCGGAAAGGAAGATGCCCGCGCCAATTCCGAGCGGCACGCCCATCAGACTAGCGATGGCGAGAATGACTCCCGATCCCACGATCGCATTCGCCATCCCACCGCCCGACTCACCTACGGGCTTGGGAAGCTGCGTCAGGAAAGCGATATTGATTGAGCCGATCCCTTTGTAGACCAGATACGCGAAGATGGCGAACAACGGCAAAAGCACGAGAGCCACGGTCAGCATAGCGACGCCCGTCATCACATGATCCATCGCGCGCCGCCGCCAACTGATGGCCGGCATCAGGTTTGCAGTCGAATTGGCAGTTGCGTCAGCCATACGGTTTTGCCCCGACTAAACGACTCCTCGCGCCGGTTGTCCGCGCGTCACGCTCCAAACCATGATCCGAGCCAACGCATTGACCACAATCGTAACCAGAAAGAGCGCCAGGCCAATCTCGATCAAGGCCGAAAGATAAACATCGCCGGTGGCTTCGGAGAATTCATTCGCCAGCACACTCGCCATGGTATATCCCGGCGCAAACAGCGACTTCGCAATATCCGGACGATTGCCAATCACCATGGTGACGGCCATCGTCTCGCCGAGCGCGCGCCCGAGACCCAAAATCACAGCGCCGACAATACCAGCGCGCGCGTTGCGCAAGACGCCCACTCGGATCATCTCCCAGCGCGTCGCACCCAGCGCCAGCACAGCTTCGCGCTGATGTTGCGGCACCACGGTCAACACTTCGCGCGTAATCGAAGAGATGATGGGGATGATCATGATCGCGAGAATAATGCCCGCGGCCAGCATCCCGATTCCATAAGGCGGCCCGGTGAACAGGCCCGTCCAGCCGAGAGTCGTGGCAAGAAACGGCTGCACATACGCGCGCAATATCGGCACCAGCACAAAAATCGCCCACAGGCCGTAGACAACGCTCGGAATCGCCGCCAGCAGTTCGGTAGTAAAAGAGAGCATTCCGCGCAGCCCGACCGGACACATCTCCGTAATAAAGACCGCGACGCCGACCGCTAACGGGACGGCAATTACCAGCGAGAGCAGCGAAGAAACGATTGTCCCGTAGATAAACGGGAGCGCTCCAAACTGGTCTTCAACTGGATTCCAGTCGGATGATCCGAAGAACTTCCAGCCAAAGGCATGCCACGAGAGTTCCGAGCCGAGAACCAACTGATAGACGATGAGCCCGAGGAGACCGACCACGGCGAAGCCGCAGAAGCGCATCGCACCGCCAAATAATGCGTCGGGGATCTCACTGACCTTCCCCTGCAACAGCGGCGCGGTGCTGGTTTCGACTTTCGAGATAGCCTTGGTTCCTCGCTCCGGTTCCGGAGCCTCAAAACGCGGACGGGGCACAGCTCGATTCGCCATTCCGTTCTGAGGCTATCAGAGCGTTGTTACAAATCCATTAAAAAGCTAACGGCGTCACCAAGATAGCCGAGTCAAAGATAATCGAGTCAACGATCGCCGGCAACAGAACGACACGATAGCCCTGAAACGATTCGCCCTGCCGACCGAAGCTAGCCATCTCGCTGAGGGCTCAGAGCCCGCTGCGGTGAGGACGTAGTTTCGGGACCGTTCGTGAGCACAATGCCCGCATGAAAGAGCGTTCCAGCCACTCGCGTAGCGATGGCAATCAATTCGCGCTGCCCAACAAAAACCTTCACCATCGGAGCACGCGACATCTCCGGCAGATTAACGGCTCGGCCGCTCCGGATCAGCGCGACATTCTCTTCGGTCGCCGTCACGCTCGGCAGCTGTGGCGCGACTTTGCGCGGGTGAACAAATAAATCTTCAGCCGTTCCCTGCCGTGTCGCCGCTTCCAACTCCTCCAGCCCGCGCGCGTCTTCGATCACAAACTCCGCGACCGCCGTCCGGCGCAGCGCCGCCAGATGCGCGCCGCAACCGAGTCTTTGTCCCATGTCGTGCGCGATCGCCCGGAGGTAAGTTCCCGAGCCCACGTGCGCGCGAAATCGAACGCGATCGCCCGTCACGTCGACGATCGCAAATTCCTTAACCTCGACCCGAACCAGCTTCAACTGCACCTCGCGCTGCTTGCGCGCCAGTTTGTACGCCGGAACTCCGCCAATCTTCTTCGCCGAGAACGGCGGCGGCATCTGCTCCAGTGTTCCTCTGAATTCGGCAGCCAGAGCCTCAATCTCGCTGACGTTCAGAGCTACGTTCCGCGCCTCCGAGGCCGCCTCTCCATCCGCGTCGTAGGTATCGGTGGCAAACCCAAATCGGATAACGCCCTCGTATTTCTTCTCCGAGTTTAGGTAGAACTGCGCGAGACGCGTGAAGCTCCCAATCACCAGCGGCAGCACTCCCGTGGCCGAAGGATCGAGCGTTCCCAAATGCCCAACCGAGCGTTCGCCCAAAATACGGCGGACCCGGTTCACCACGTCGTGCGAGGTGATCCCCTGCGGCTTGTGGATAACGAGAACGCCGTTCATAGAAATTCGTAATCTGGTAATTTGTAATTGGTAATTGAATGCGGTAGAACCGAAGAGATTTTCCCCAGCTCGCTCTTAAATTACCAATTACAAATTACAAATTACCAATTGAATGATCCCCCTCCGCGACGATCAACCGAGCTTCTCCACACCTTTCATCAACTATTTTCTGATCGTTCTCAATATCCTCATTTTCTTGTGGGAAGTTTCGGTTGGCCCTCGGGCGCTCAACGGTTTCCTGAATCAGTTCGGAGCGATTCCACACCATACCATTGCCGTCCTCACCGGTAATTCCCATGCCAGCCCGGTCACTGCGATCCTGCCGCTCTTGACGTCGATGTTCCTGCACGGTTCATTCTTGCACGTCGGCGGCAATATGCTCTTCCTCTGGATCTTCGGCGACAACGTGGAAGACTACCTTGGCCACTTCCCCTACCTCGTGTTTTACCTCCTCAGCGGACTGGCGGCGGCCATTACGCACGTTTTGCTCAACGCCGGTTCGCGAGCGCCGATCATCGGCGCCAGCGGCGCCATCGCGGGAGTCATGGGCGCCTACTTCATTCTCTACCCTAAAGCGCGTGTGCTGGTTTGGTTTCCGCCGATATTCTTTTTTCACGTTCCGGCGTGGCTCATGCTTGGATATTGGTTCGTCGTAAATTTCTTCAGCGGAGCCGCCACTTCTATCGCCGAAACCGCACAGTCGTCTGGGGGCATTGCCTTCTGGGCGCACGTTGGAGGCTTTCTCGCCGGCATATTGATGGTCAAAATATTTTCTGAACGTCCGGGACGATATCGCTACGGTACGTGGTGACGATTGCGAATTCTTGAATTGAAAAGAGGACAAATGAAAAACCACGCTCGCCTGTTTTTGATTTGCGCCACGATCATGCTGGCGCTGCTGACGATTTCCGGCTACGCGAAACAACAGCATGTGCAACAGCAGGAAGACAAGTCCTACGAGAAAACGTCCGACACCTTCTTCAAGATGCTCCAACAGGGTCAGGGCGCGGAAGCTGTTGATTACCTTTTTGCCAACAATCCTTCGATGAAAAAGCCGGACAATATCCAACAGCTCAGGTCCGGTTTTGCATCTCTGGTTCCTCTCATGGGCCCATATATTTCACGCACCAAACTTGCGGAGACCAAGGTAGCGGGCATGTTTGTTTATCAACACTACTTCGTCGCCTACGAGCGACAGCCTATTTCGATACGAGTCAAATACTACAAGCCTGGCTCGACCTGGCTCTGCTACGCGGTGCAGTTTGATACTGATCTTGACAACCTCATTCAGAAACAAACGGACGACAGGCTGCCAGTCGATGTAAAGTAAGGCGCGCCGATGGAAGCTGCGGGCGAAGGTGGGACAAGTTCTGGTTGGTCGAGCGCTATGGCTTATCGCCGCGGTTCCGGTGCCGGCCCGGGCGGCAGGACTTCCTGCTCTCCGACTTTCTCTCCCGCTCGGATTTGTCCGCGCGTCACGAACCATACGGCTGCAGTCCATGTCGGAAAAAGGTCAGCGCCGGGAATGAGTTCGGCCGCGAGCGAGGGCAAGAAAGCCCAGTGCCATCCCAGCAACCGGATCAGCAAAAAAGCCACGAATAAGTCGAGCGCCGAATCGGCCGGCGAAGCTCCTCCTTCGACGAATAAGGGAAACGCAAAAATCTGCAGCGCATCCGCGCCCATCGCCACCAGCCACGCCAACCGATGCTCCGGCTTGAGCGACTTGAAATATTCCAGGAATGACATCGTTGTCCCCTACCCCATTAGATGCCCAAACCCTCGAACATGCTTCGGTCTAGCTAGTTCGCCCCTCTAGCTAGTTCGCCCCTCTATAGCTAGTTCGCCCTTCTAGCTACTTCGCCCTACAGTGTCCCGCCCGGCGGCCGGATCACAAGCTTCTCCACGACGCTGTCTGCCGGCAGCATAAGCGCATCCACCACCGCGCGCGCCACCGTGGCAGGCGACATCATCTTCCGCCGCGGCGCCTTCGGCCACATCGCGTTCCAAATATCGGTATCGGTCGCCCCCGGCAGCAAAGCAATCACGCGGATTCCCTTCGGCCTCAACTCCTCGCGCAGCGTGTCGGTGAATCCGAGAGCACCGTGCTTCGATGCAGTGTAAGCCGCCGCACCTGGAAAAACGCGCTCGGCCGCAATCGACAAATTATTGACAATCACACTTCCGCGCTTCATCACGGCAAGCGCCGCCTGCGTCATCAAAAACATGCCCGTGAGATTGGTCTCGATCACGTCGCGCCACATCGGATAGGGCAAGTCGCTTATGTTGCGGCTCGGATGCGCGGTGCCGGCGTTGTTAATCAGGAAATCGAGCGGCTGGCGCAGACTGCGAACCAAAGCGAATAGATAATCCACCGAGGCCGGATCGCGCACGTCGCAAGTCTGCGCCAGCACCTGCACGCCGAGTTTTTCAATCTTGCGCGCCGCCTGAGCGAGCGTCGTCCGATCGCGTCCAGTTATCACCAGATCGCAACCTTCGCGGGCCAGGGCGGAAGCGATCTCGAAGCCGATGCCACGGTTCGCGCCCGTCACGAGGGCTAGGCAACTGGCAGCCGCTGATGAGCTTTTGTTTTTCACCGTGCATTAGCGTACCGCAGCAAGCGAAGCAAGCGCCAATCGCTTTCTCCGCGACTCCTGTGCCCTCTGGGGTTCAAGCTCTTTCTCGACGTTGCCTGAGTTGTCCGCAGGCCCCTTTCTACGCACAAAGAAAAGCCGGACCAAAAGGCCCGGCATCGTTCGGAGTCCGCTCAAAGCTCACACCCCGTTCGTGCGTTGCCGAATCAGCGACAGGAACTCGGTGCGCGTTTCTTCTTCGTTGCGGAAGCAGCCGAGCATCGACGACGTCACTGCCGCGGAATGCTGCTTTTCGATGCCGCGCATCATCATGCACAGATGTCGCGCTTCGATCACGACGCCTACACCCTGGGGCTCGATCGTCTTCTGAATCGTCTCGGCGATTTGCGTGGTCAGGCGCTCTTGAATCTGGAGCCTGCGCGCAAACACCTCAATCAGACGCGGAATCTTGCTCAGGCCGATCACCTTACCGTTCGGAATGTACGCCACGTGCACTTTCCCGAAAAACGGCAGCAGGTGGTGCTCGCACAGACTGAACATCTCGACGTCCTTCACAATCACCATCTCGTCGTAGTTCACGGTGAAGAGCGCATCGCGCAGGAGCGCCTCGGGATCTTCCTGGTAGCCCTTCGTCAGATGCTGCATCGCTTTGTGAACTCGTTCCGGCGTGCGCGCGAGGCCTTCCCGGTCGGGATCTTCGCCGAGACGAACAATCGTTTCGCGCACCAATTCTTCATAGCTGGCGCTGGTGAGTGAAGTGGGTAGATCGGTCGAGGTCTTCATAGAGTCTTCGTCATAGAGTCTTCGTCGTTCGTCGATGGTCGTTGGCAACCCGTATTCGCAAACGACAAACGACCGGCGACTAACGACTCGCTTCTCCCGAATATTCAAACGAGTTCATCATGGTCTCTTCAATTCGTACCCTCTCTAGATGCGCTGCGCTGAAGCCACGTTTCATAATTTCGTAAATGGAGATGCATAGATTCTCGGTAGTTGGGACAGCATCGGCAAACTCCGGCAGCAGATTCAGGTTCTGATGGTCAAACCGCTCGAGGATCTCGCGTTGCACAAAGCCGTCAAGGTCCACCAGATTGCAGACCATCCCCGTTTGCCGATCGACCGGGCCGCTCACCGTAATTTCAATATTGTAATTATGTCCGTGTCCGTACGGATTGTTACACTTGCCGTAAACGGACTGGTTTTCGGCCGCAGTCATCGTGTCGCTATGCAAGCGATGCGATGCCGAAAACATGTACCGCCGCGTCAGGTATGCCTTCATGCTTTCCCGCGATCTTCTTTGCGATGATCCTCTGCGCCGTGATCGTCTTCGCCATGATCCTCGTGACTATGATCCTCGTGACTATGATCCTCGTCACCAAAGACATCCACAAACAGGTCCGGCGTTTCGTAGACGCGCACCCGGTGCAGTTGCGCCGACTTCAGTTTGGGCTCCAGCCTCCTCCAGATCGCGATCGCCAGATTCTCGGTGGTCGGAATAAGCGTGAAGAATTCCGGCACCTCCTTATTAAGGAAGCGATGGTCGAGGGCGTCGAGGACTTCCCTGCTCATGATTTCTTTCAACTGCTTCAGGTCGACGACAAAGCCGGACCGCGGATCGACCGCGCCCTTAACGGTCACTTCCAGCGTGTAGTTGTGCCCGTGCCCATTCGGATTGTTGCATTTGCCAAAAAGGCGCGCGTTCTCCTCCGGCGTGAATGCTGGGTTGTGATAATAGTGCGAGGCGGAGAATTCGGCTTTGCGGGTGAGATAGACCATGAAAGCGGTTTCCAGTTCTAATTCGTTATTATAGAGGTGTGAGACGAACACCCCTTGCTACGACGATTGGATTGCTGGCCACGCTCCTCGGATTCCTTGCTGGCTGCTACAGCGGCAATCGTCCAGGCCGAATCGGTTCAGCCGCACCCGATTTCGCCATTCAGGATTCGGATCATAAGGTCACACTCAGCCAATTTCGCGGACAGGTGGTCGTTCTCAATTTCTGGGCCACGTGGTGTCCGCCCTGCATTGAAGAAACGCCATCGCTCGTCCGCATGCAGGCGCGCCTGAAAGATAAGGGTGTGGTCGTCCTCGCCGTCAGCATCGATGACGACAACGCGGCCTACCATAAATTCCTCAAGGACTACAGCGTCAACATGGTCACTGTGCGGGACGAGGCCAGGAAGGCAAGTTCGCTCTATGGAACCTTCGGCTGGCCGGAAAGCTACATCATCGATCGCAACGGCGTGATTCGCCGGAAATTCATTGGGGCCGTCGAGTGGACGAGTCCAGAAATTACCGACTATCTGAGCAAGTTGTAGCTTTGTTTCCGCCGCAAAATGCAGATCCCTCGCTATGCTCGGGATGACAATCCGCGAGAGGACTACAGGTCCCTCGCTCCGCTCGGGATGACAAAATGCAATGAAATCTACAACTTTATATTTCTCAAGCGCAGCGAATTCGCAATCACTGACACCGAACTGAAACTCATCGCCGCCGCTGCCAGAATTGGGCTGAGCAATAATCCAAAAAATGGATACAGCACGCCCGCCGCTATCGGCACTCCAATCGAGTTGTAGATAAACGCAAAAAACAAATTCTGCCGGATGTTGCGCATCGTCGCCTGGCTCAGTTTGCGAGCCCGCAAAATTCCTTCAAGGTCTCCTTTAAGCAGAGTGATGCCGCCACTTTCCATCGCGATGTCAGTTCCGGTACCCATCGCGATGCCGACATTGGCCTGGGCAAGCGCTGGAGCGTCGTTGATGCCATCGCCCGCCATTGCTACGATCCGACCTTCGCGCTGCAATTTCTTGATGATCTCAGCTTTTTGCCCGGGCAGAACTTCCGCTTCGAAGTCTTTGATGCCAAGCTTCTCGGCGATTTCCTGTGCGACAGCCCGCTGATCGCCAGTGAGCATAACCAGGCGAAGGCCAGCTTGTTTCAGTTGCCGTAACGCATCGGGCGTTGATCGCTTCCAAGGGTCCGCGATCGCGATGTGCCCAGCATAATTTCCGTCCACCGCAATGAAAACCGATGTTGCTCCCGGACCGCCGCTCAGGATCGGCACCGCGTTCCGTCCGTCTTTGCCGAACGCTCCGACGTCCTTCATCATTGCCCAGTTCCCAGCGGCGACCACCTTCCCGTCTATCCGACCCTTGACGCCTTTGCCCGGCACTGATTCGAACTGGAAGACCTCCGACAAACTGAGTTTCCGCTCGATCGCCAGCCTGACAATCGCTGAGGCCAACGGATGTTCGCTGGCGCGTTCGAGACTGGCCGTCAGTCGCAGGATCTCATCGCCTCGTTTCATGCTGGCCGCGCTGTCTGTTGCCTGTTCTTTAGTGAGTCCGGCAGTGAGTCCCGCCGAATTCGCTCCCCAGCTCACCACCTTCGGCTTCCCTTCCGTCAGCGTGCCCGTCTTGTCGAAGACGATCGTATCCACCTTCTCCATCGTTTCGAGCGCTTCGGCATTCTTGATCAGCACGCCTGCATGCGCCCCGCGACCCGTGCCGACCATGATCGCCATCGGCGTCGCGAGGCCGAGGGCACAGGGGCAGGCAATGATCAGGACCGCAACCGCGTTGACGATGGCGTGCGCAAACCGGGGCTCCGGTCCAAAGGCCGCCCACACAATGAATGTCACGAGCGCCGCCGCAATTACCGCCGGCACAAACCATCCCGCGACGCGGTCCGCCAGCCGCTGAATGGGAGCCCGCGTCCGCTGCGCCTGGCTCACCAGCTTCACAATCTGCGCCAACATCGTCTCGCTGCCTACACGCTCGGCGCGCATCACAAGCGCGCCCGTGCTATTCACCGTCGCGCCAATCACGCGCGCGCCGCTCGTCTTCTCGACCGGCATCGACTCGCCTGTAATCATCGACTCGTCCACGGCGCTCGCGCCGTCGAGCACGTCGCCATCAACGGGAATCTTCTCTCCCGGCCGCACCCTCAACTTATCTCCGACCTTCACGTCAGCGAGAGGAATGTCGCGCTCCGACCCATCGGCTTCAATCAGCCGCGCCATCTTCGGACTCAAATCGAGTAGTGCCCGAATGGCGCTCGAAGTCCGGCTTCGCGCCCGCAGCTCCAGAACTTGTCCGAGCAGGACCAGGGTTACGATGGCGGCGGCCGCTTCGAAATAAACATCCGGCTCGCCCTTCGTCAGCATTCGCGACGCGGATTCGAATGAGGCCGGAAAGATCCTCGGAAACACGGTCGCAATCACGCTGTACAGATAGGCGACCCCCGTGCCCATTGCAATCAGCGTGAACATGTTTGTGCTGCGATTGACGACCGACGCCCATCCGCGTTGAAAAAACGGCCAGCCGCACCACAGGACGACCGGCGATGCCAGCAGCAGTTCCACCCACCGCAAAATTGAACCGACGGTTGCGTCGACGCGCAGGGGTCCCGAGTCATAGCTGAGGCTTCCACCAATGTGAGCCTGCGGCCAGATCATGCCGCCCATGGCAATCGCTAGCAGCGGAACCGTGAGCGCAACCCCAATCCAAAATCGCCGAGTCATGTCGCGCAGCTCGGGATTCTCTTCCTCGAGAGTCACCGCGCGCGGCTCAAGCGCCATCCCACAGATCGGGCAGCTCCCCGGTTCCGTGCGGACGATCTCCGGATGCATCGGGCAGGTGTATTCCGTCTTCGCCGGCCCGAGCGTCGGGGACTCCGGCTCCAGAGCCATGCCGCATTTCGGACATGGCCCAGGCCCAATCTGCCGCACCTCCGCGCACATTGGACAGACATATGTCCGCGCATCGCGCTGTTTGGACAAGTACTGTTTGGACAGATACTGCTTGGACAAATAAGGAGCAGCGGGTTTCGATGACGGCGCGATCCCAATTGACACCAGCCCGCCCGCAGCGCCGGATCCGGCAGAGCTTGACCCAACCGCGCCTGACGTAAGAACGCCTGATCCCATGCCCTTCGGCCCTGAAGCCAGCACCCCAGCCGGGTCCGCCTGAAATTTCGCGAGGCATCCAGCACAGCAGAAAAAATATTCCTGCCCGGCACGTTCAGCCTTGAATCGGGCCGTCGCCATCGCCACCTTCATTCCACAAACGGGGTCGATGGCGGTGTCAGCCCCCGGCTCTTGCATACTCTCCTTTTCCATCTCTGCCATATATTTGTCGTCGAGTTGCTCCCGAGGAGATCGCTCTTGGAGAAAACCCTTCTTTATTAGATACTCGATTAGATACTCGAAGAGCAGCCCCGGAATCTTGACTCAAAAATGAAGTTGAAGAATGAATCTGAAGAACGAAGTTAAAGCAATCGTTCAAAGAGTCGAGGGTATTACAGCATAAGCCGAGGTTTACAAGCCGAGTTTAATAAATTTCCGTCTGGAGAAATATCATGACCTACCTCGAAGCCGCATTCCGCTACCAGACTACTCCCGGAGAAGCCGAACTTCGGGCCATCGACACGGTCCGCGAGGTTTATGGCATCCAGCGCATTGTTTTCAATGAAAAGGAGCGCACCGTGCGGGTCACGTACGACGCGTCCCGGCTCAAAGCAGATGCCGTCGCTAAACTCCTGCGCCAGGCCGGCATCGACGTGCAGGATCAACTGGTTTTGGCGTGAGAGGTTGTGGGGTAAGGCTGCTTCTACGTGGTCAGATCAGAACTGATTAGATCAGGGCTAATTAGATCCGAACTGGATTGATCGCTACGGGCCGGGATGCGCTGAGGCTTAAAGGTAGGAAGGAACCAGCACCCCGCTCCGTCCCCGTCATCGGATCGTGCAGACCGGGGGAGGGCTGCCAGAGAACAGAGCGGAGTGCTTAACAACTCTTGTTCAAACAAAGCTTTGGAATTGCAAAGGGGCACTCGGAAAGACCTCTGGCCGAAGTATTTTCCGGAATGCCCCGTTGCGCGCCACTTCGTCTGCCCTAAAGAGAAGCAGTTGAACTGCCAATCGTAAGACGTTGCGAGCGCACGATGAAGGAACGCGCGAGCAGGTAGCTTTTGCGCGTCATCGGAAAACTTTACTCGCCAAAAGTAACAACCGTTGCATACACGACCAGACGTTTACTAAATCAGCCATCCGAATCCCTGCTTGGGTTCTCACAGAGGCCGTCCAAGAACTGTTGTCAAAACATAGTAGTCAAAAAATTAAAGCGGATTCCGCCATCGACATTTCCACAGAATCCACAGCGTGCCGTCCAGCTTCGTTTGGCAAAAAAAAATCGGGAAGACACTGTATGCTCCCGAATCAAGCTTCAGCCGCCGCTTTTCGCGATGCGGAGACGAAACGATTTCGTTTCCGATATAATGCAAGCACATCTTTCCGAAACGCGTGCCGCAACCAAGCGCCCTTAGCTCAGTTGGATAGAGCGTCTGGCTACGAACCAGAAGGTCGGGAGTTCGAATCTCTCAGGGCGCACCATATTTAGTCTCCGCAATCGGCATTTAGTCTCCGCAATCGGCCAAACTACCCCCGCTAGTCCCTGAACCACGGTCATTTGCCGAGGGGTTCCCCCCCGCACTATCTTCATTCTTATTAGGGCATGTGCGGTTGTGGGAACCGCAAAAGCTGCAACCTCTCCCCTCTTGGCAGCGAAATTCTTTAACCCTGGGAAACTTTTATGAAGTCGATCCGAGTCCTACCCGGCTGCTTCGCACTCGTGGCAGTCCTTCTGGCGTGCCAATTCGCCACCGCCCAATCCGGGTATCAGGTGATCTCCGTTCAAAACGGCGGGAAGATCAAGGGCACCGTGAAGTGGCAGGGCGCCCTGCCTCACCTGTTTGTTTCCGAGATCAATAAAGATCCGCAGGTTTGTGATCCGCTTGGCCAAAAGCACCGCGATCTGGAGCGCCTCGTTGTTTCTTCCGAAGGCGGCGTGGCCAACACCGTCGTCTACCTCAAGAACGTCACCGCCGGCAAAGCGATGGATCTTCCCTTTCCCCGCCGCTTTCTCAATCAAAAAAATTGCCGCTACGAGCCACACATCCTGCTGGTTCCGGAGGAAGGCATATTGACCGTCAAGAGCAGCGATCCCGTCCTGCACACGGTGCACATGTCCGGGAGCGCCGACTACAACTTGCCCTTCGTCACCGCCGGACAGGAGATCAGCCGCCCCATGACTCGCGAAGGTATGGTTGACCTGCGCTGCAACGCCGGACACGTCTGGATGAACGCCGAGATGATGGTCGCCTCGAATCCTTATTACGCGGTCACCGATGCCGATGGCAATTTCGAATTGTCCGACGTCCCGCCGGGCCAGTATGAAATCGCCGCCTGGCACGAAGGCTGGCGAATGGTCGGCGAGAGCCCCCTGTATGACGTCATGACGCAAGTGCGCGTGAAGCGCCCGATCTTTTCCGCGCCGGTTACCTGGAGCAAACCAGTCACAGTTCCCGCCCACGAGACCGTCGAGGTGCACTT
>JBAWBE010000430.1:0-10123 GCA_049589635.1 Terriglobales bacterium | reverse complement strand
GTCGATGAGTTGCGGCACCGGAACTTTCGCGAAGTCGGGATCGCCCATGAAGTCGGCACGATCGTAGAAGGCGCGGCGAAATGCCTCGACGGTCAAATGAATTGTTTCGGCTGAGCGGTTGCCGGTTTTGGCGAGGTCGAAGCCTTCGAGAATGTTGAGGATTTCGATCATTGTCGTGCCGCCGGAAGATGGCGGAGGAGCGCCGATGACTTCGTAGCCTCGATAGGTGCCGCGCACCGGCTCGCGCTCCTTGACTTCGTAGGCGGCCAGGTCGGCGGCGGTAACGATGCCTCCTCCTTTTTGAATTGCGGCAGCCAACTCATGGGCTAACGCGCCATGGTAGAAGTCGTCAGGATTTTTTGCGACGCGCTCGAGAGTACGGGCCAGCTCGGGCTGCTTCAGAATCTCGCCCGGTTGATAGAAATTGCCATCACGCTGAAAGATGCGGCGCGATTCGGCGAACTCGGCCAAATGCTTGTCGTGCTTAATGTCATGTACGTCTTCGTAGGCGAGTGGGAAACCGTCGCGGGCTAACTTAATCGCAGGAGCCATTACTTGCGCGAGCGTGAGCTTGCCATATTTCTTTTCGGCATATACCAGGCCTGCGACCGATCCGGGGACGCCGACCGCCTTGTAGCCGACTACGCTTAGGCCGGGAATCACATTGCCTAGCGTGTCGAGATACATATTTTCGGTGGCTGCGACCGGCGCTTTCTCCCGATAGTCGATGAAGTGCACCTCGCCTCTTGCAGTGCGCAGAAGCAGAAATCCGCCGCCGCCAATATTGCCTGCTTCCGGATAAACGACCGCGAGCGCGAATCCCGTAGCCACGGCAGCGTCAACGGCATTACCTCCGGCTTGCATGATTTCGACTCCGGCGCGGGAGGCGAGCTCGTGAATGCTGGCGACCATGGCGTGCTGCGCGTGCGGGGGATTGAACGGCGCGGCGGCGAGAGTTGCAGCGAGCAGAAATGCGAGCGCGCAGACCGTCAAGGTGAAATGGATCACTTTGAGGTGCGGCGCTTTGAGCAAGGTGCGCATCGATAGAATGAACTTCGGTGGAATGAACTTACGAGATTAGAACTTACGAGGCTAGTCTAGTGCGTTGGCGGGAGTCAAACGTCTTTGCGAGGGATCAGAAGAGCTAGTCGGCGCTCGCTTTCGGCGACGCCTTCGTTCACGCCGACCGCGGCGTAGAGATCCCGGGCTTCGGTCCAAAGCGAGACTGCTCGCGGCACATCGCCGGAATCGAATTTGAGGATGGCCAATCCGCGAACGGTGTTTGCCAAGTCCAGTGGCGTGGTTTGCGGATTCGCGCGGTACAGAGCGAGGGCCTCATCATAGCAAGGCTCAGCCAGAGCCGGATGTCCGGCAGATCGTTGGATATCTCCCACGTGCCGAACGGTGTGGGCTAGTCTAAGGTCGATGCCTTCAGCGCTCCCCTCTGCGCTTCCCTCTGAACGATAGATCGCGACCGCCTCTTCATAATGCTGTAGCGCCGCGTCCGCATGATGAAGATCCCGTTCGATCTGGCCTAGGTCGGCCAGCGCACGGGCCAGTTCGGTTCGCGCACCCGATTTGCGGCACAAATCGACCGCCTCGATGAGATCGCGTTTCGCATCCTGATGCCGGCCTTCGCGCCGTGCCTGCCGCGCATCTTTCAGCAGTTTTTCCCAATGCCCGGGCATCGTGGCCATAAGATTACCATCGCCGTCTTACTTCCGGTGGCGCCGCTTAGCCGATTTTTTCTGCGGTTTTGTGGCCCCCGTTTTCGCCTTCGGTGCTTTGGCCGCTACCATTTCGTACGATTGACGAATCAGAGATTCAAGTTCGGCCGCCGGCAGCAGATTGGAACTCGCAATCTGGATCCACTTGTAACGGCCGACGTAGGGCGCAGGACTGATGCCTTCGGTTTCGAGAAGATCGTGGAAGCTTTCGGGCGAGGCTTTCAAAGTAATGCGGGGGAATCTGCCGTCGGAAAGAACGACGCCGGTAAAAATCTTGCCGCGAATTTTGAAGCAGAGGTCGTCGCCCCAGGGCATGTCCTCCGTGACATCGGGGAGCGAGAGACAGAGTTTGCGGATCCAGTCGACGTCGGGCATGGAGAGATGATAGCGCGCAAGGGGCTTTGCGATCGCTCCGCAGGGACGAGCCTACGTCTCGTGAAAGCCTCTCAGATGTAACGCTACTGTAATAAATATTGCTTTAGGATAGTTAAATTCGTTTTTAGCCTAAATCGGAGTTTTTTGTTGTTAACCATAGTTAAGTAACGATACTATACTTCAATTAATGTGGTCCGGCGCGTCCATCTCCGTCTTCGTCACCATCGTCCTCGCACTTGGCGTTGCGCCCTTGCCGGCATGGGCGCAATCGGGCCAGACTTCAGAGCCCACCGCGCAGGTTCCAAATTCCCCTCAATCGCCCACCGCTCCTGATCCCTCATCTGAAGATGCGGGCACCAAATCGATGTTTCCGCATTTCAAGAGCACACGCTATTGGCTCTCCGGGCAGGCGAATTTCATCTTCCAGACCCACCCTCCATTTTCGGCTCTCTACAGCGGCACGCATAGTTTGGGCCCCAATTATGAAAAGGCAACATCGCGCGTCTTGACGCTCTACACCGGCGTGCGGCTCAACAACTCGACGGAACTGCTGGTGGATATCGAAGAAGCGGGGGGCGAGGCGCTGAGCCTGGGCTTTGGCCTGGCCGGAAATACCAATCTCGACATCGTGCGCAACCCGGCGTTGAGCAAGGCGCCCTATCTCGGACGAGGGATGATCCACAAAGTTTTCGCGCTTAGTAAAGACAAGGTCGAAAACGAGCGCAATCCCTTTTCACTCTTTGATGAACTGCCGCGCCGCCGCCTGGAAGTCCGCTTCGGCAAATTCAGCATGCCGGATTTTTTCGATAACAATTCGGTCGGCTCTGATACTCACCTCCAGTTCACCAACTGGACGATCGACAACAATGGTGCGTGGGACTATGCCGCCGACACGCGCGGATACACGGTGGGCGTAACGGCCGATTACGAAGACCGCAACTGGGGATTCAGATTTGGCGAGGCGCTGATGCCCAAGGTCGCGAACGGCATCGACCTGGTGTGGCGTCCCTGGCAGGTGCATGCCGAAAACTATGAATACGAGTTGCGGCACCGCTTAATTCCGAAGAAGGCAGGCGTGGTGCGCCTTTTGGCATACACGAATTATGCCAACATGGGGATTTATCGCGATGCGGTGGCGCAATTTCTGCAGGGAGAAGTTCCGCATCCCGACATTACGAATCATCCGTGGCACATCACCCGCAAGTACGGATTTGGCGCGAACATTGAACAGGAACTTGCGCCTAATCTGACTGCCTTCGCGCGCTTCGGGTGGAACAACGGCAAAACCGAATCGTTTGCTTACACGGAAGTGGATCAGACGTTCATCGCAGGTCTGGGAGCGCGCGGCGGATGGTGGCGTCGGCGGCAGGATCGTGCAGGCGTGGCCGTCGTGACGAATGGAATCTGCAAAGACCATCAGGAATATTTGAGACTGGGCGGGCTGGGATTTTTGCTGGGCGACGGGAACTTAAACTACGGCCGCGAAACCATCGTCGAGTCGTACTATACGGCGCATGTCTGGCGCGGGATCTACGTTGCTCCGGGTGTTCAGCATATTGACGATCCCGGCTATAACCGCGATCGCGGGCCGGTGGTGGTGCCGTCGTTCCGGGCGCATGTGGAGTTCTGAGGAGCAGCTCTCAGCTCTCAGTTAACGCGCAATATTGCCGAACATACCTGCGGACCAGAAATGGGTGAGAACTCCTGCGAAAGCCATGCCCACTAGGAGCACTGCCCAGCGATATCGCAGCCAGGACTCGCGCAGGTTTGAAATTTGCGCGAAAACATCCGGGATGTAGGCAGCACAATAGGCGACATTCGCGAGTACGGCCATGACCAACAAGAACAATAACAAGTCGAATTGCAGAAAGACCTTCGAGGAAGGCAAGCTTCGAATGAAATGAAAGATCACGATCCCGGCGAGCAGCAGGTTATACAGAACGCGCCGAGGCTCCCAGTAGCGGATGGAATTGCCGAGGTATTCGCGCCATTGCATCGTTTCCACAAGCCCTCCAAATTCACAGCTAGCCGGAGCGTTCGGTTCCGGCCTCCAACTTTTCCGCCGTCCGTATAGCCCACGCCATGCGTGGTGTATTGTGGGCGATCCCGAAGCGCCCCTTGGCATCCAGCACAATAATTCCACCGTGGCCGTTCAGGCGCTGCTTCAGGTAGTTCATCGATTCTTTGGCGACCCATTCGGGGAGATTGCCGGCGGCAACTCGGTCGGCGGCCCACTTCGCGAGCACGAGCTTCATGATCGGCTCACCCCAACCCGTGGTCGAAGCGGCGGCGCTTTCGTTGTCGGCATAGCAGCCGCAGCCGATCAGCGAGGAGTCGCCGAGACGGCCGGGAGCTTTGTTGATTGTGCCGCCAGTGGAAGTCGAGGCTGCTATGTTGCCGTCGCGATCGAGTGCGACTGCGCCGACCGTATCGTGGGAAAGCATGTCGTGCGGAACTTCGACGAACAAATCATTGCCGCTCTTTGAGGCCTGCGCCTGATATTCGCGGAGGCGCTCGATCTCGCGTGGGACGACGAGGTCTTCATTGCGGCAGAGTTCGATTCCGTGCTCGGCGGCGAAGCGCTCGGCGCCTTCGGCGACGAAGTAGACGTGCGGACTGTCGCTGAGAATTTTGCGAGCGGCGCGCACGGGGTTTCGCAGCCGCTCGACGCATCCGACGCCGCCTCCGCGGAGGGTTGCGCCGTCCATGATGAAGGCGTCGAGTTGGACTTTGCCGTCGCGGTTCAGGAAGCTGCCGCGTCCGGCGTCGAAGGTTTCGTCGTCTTCCATTACGATGATGGCGGCTTCGACTGCATCGAGAGCGGAGCCGCCGCGCTCGAGGGCCTGCCAGCCGGCAGTTGCAGCGTTGCGGACACCATTGACGTGCGCCTCGACCATGTCGTCGGGAATGGCCCAGGCGCCGCCGTGAACGACTAGAACGGGATTTGTTGGCAAGGGATTAACTGGCAAGCTCGGGTCCCCGAAAAGTTTTCGGCGTCTAGTCTAGCATTCGGGCGGGCGGCGGTTGCGCGCGCCGTGGACGGTTGACGATGACGAGGATAATGCCTGCGATCCACAGGCTGTACATTGCCCATCGAAAAATCTGGCTGCTGTGGAGTCCTCGGGCGGGATCGATAAAAAAGGCTGCGACTATGAGGAACGGGGCAATCATGATCAGCACAGACGCGAGCCGCTGCGCGCGGTGAAAAGGTTGACTGTTGGACAGTGCAATGTTGACGACTCCGGCGACGAGGAGCAGCAAGTGACGGGATCGGAAGATCAGGCGAGGCACGCTATCCAGGTGAGGAACCGCGGCGATGTGGCGCATGTATTGGCCGGTGAGGGGGAAAGGCGATCAGGGCCAGTAGTCCCACCACCCAATGTGCGCGTGACCAAGTCACTGGTCCTCCTCGGCTAGCGGACAGATTCAGCGGACAAGCATACCAAGCGGAGGAGGTGTCTGCGAGGTTGAGCTTTCGGAGGCTACTTGTAGCGTTATGACGCTGGCGCTACGCGGCCTTGGCGGGTGTGTCCATTTCGGTGGTGCGCTGCCAGGTGTAAACGACGCGGTGAATCACGGTAATAGTCGATAGCACTGCTATTACCCAGAGCACGGGCGCCATTTCATTGAACAGGGCGCCGATGATGAGCAGGACCAGGCGCTCCGGGCGTTCCATGAAGCCGACGCGGCAGGTGCCGATCAGCGATTCGGCGCGGGCTCGGGCGTAGCTCACCATGATGGCGCTGATCATGGCCAGGGCGGCCAGCACTACGTAGAAGAAACGGTTGCCGCGACCGTAAAAAACCAGCAGGCCCAGGAAGAGCGAGGCGTCGCTGTAGCGGTCGACTATGGAGTCGAAAAAGCCTCCGAAGCGGGTTACGCGGTTTGAGGCACGTGCTACGCGGCCATCGACCAGGTCAAAAAAGCCGCTGCCGATGATGACGAGCCCGGCATAGATGAACATGCGGCGTTGGTTGTCGCCGTTGGCATAGCCGAATAAAAACGCGGCGTAGGTGTTTACCACCAGTCCCATCAGCGTCAGAACGTTGGGATTGATATGCGACAGGGCGAGCAGACGGACGATGGAGTCCAGCAACACGCCGCAGACACGCCCCACACCGCTTGTCCAAGTCATAGAATTCGGCTTATACCTTACCAACCATCGCTGCTATTCTCGATTGCCGTGCTGAGACGGGGCAGTACCCGTCTCTACTTCGTTCCCGTGCGGGCGTCCAACTCCGCCAGATCATGCATCGTTGAGAGCTTTAGAATCTCCATTTCCCGGTTGCCATTGGGCGTCACGACTGTCGCGCTGTCGCCAACCTTTTTGTTGAGCAAGGCGCGGCCGATGGGCGAGTTGGTCGAAATTTTACCGTTGGCAACGTCGGATTCTTCGGTGGTCACGATGTGATATTCGACTTCCTCATTCTTGCCGCTGTCATAGACCTTCACGGTCGACCCCAGCCCCACTTTATCCCTGGGGATATTATTCATGTTAATCAGTGACAGGTCGGCGAGGCGCTGGCCGAGTTGGCGAACGCGCGCCTTTAGATACTCCTGGCGCTGCTTCGCCATGTGATATTCGGCATTTTCGCTCAGGTCGCCGAGTGCGGCTGCCTTCTTGAGCTCCCGGGGAATGTCGTGGGCCAGCTCGTGCTCGAGAGTGTTCAGCTCGTCTTGCAGCTTTTTCTTGATTAGCTCAGTCATGAAATCGTCGTAGGGTGCAGATCGTCATTATACGCCCGCAGGAGCCGAGATGCGGCCCACCGCGTTTGCAAAGGAAGCTGGAAGAGGTCGAGTAAGGTCTTTAATCGAAATGACTTAGGCTCCGCCCCCGAGATCTGCCGAATGCGTGGCGCCTCTTCTGGCGTAAGTTGGCAGAGGGCGAACGGAGCGAGGCTGGATACTTTGTTTGCTTTACTATCGGCCGTCCGCTAGACTGAAGGAGCAGCACCCTTCCTGGGGAGAGGGCCTCGATGAATACCGCCCAACTTTTCCACATCGGCGACAAGGTCGTCTATCCCAATCACGGCGTTGGAATTATCGAACAGATCAGCAGCCGGACCATTGGTACCACAATGGAACGGTTCTACCTGCTGAAGATCGCCGCCAGCAGCCTGAAGGTGATGATCCCATTCAGCAATGCCGGAAACGTCGGCATGCGTCCAGTCGTCCGCAATGGCGAGGTCCAAAAGATCGTCGACTACCTCTCGACCGGCGAATGTATTAATGCCGCTGACTGGAAAGACCGGTTCAAGGAAAATTCCGAGCGGATGCGTACCGGCTCGCTCTCGGACGTGGCCATGGTACTGAAGAGCCTGCTCATTCTGGCGCAGCAAAAGTCTCTGTCGTTCCGCGAAAAGAAGATGCTGGAGCGGGCGCGCTACCTGCTTGTCAGCGAGATCGCTATATCTCGCAATTGCGACGAAACGGCCATCGAAGAGGCGCTGACCAAAGCCCTGACCAAGTGCAATCTGCGGCTGCCGGAAATTACCGAACTGGCCTCCTGACAGGATACCTCCAACTAATTCTCTTCCCAAATTTGTACGGAGACCAACATCTTCTCCACGGGTTTGCGCGGATGCACGCGGATTAGAACCTTTTTTGGGATTGCTTTTGGGCAGCAAATTTCGTAAGGCCAGGAATTTAGCGCGGGTGGGCTTGCAGCCACGATTGCAGAATCAAGATCGCGGCCATACGGTCTACGGCCTTCCCCCGCTTTTCGATCGAAAGATTGGTCTCCCGCAGCAGGCGGTTTGCTTCCGTCGAGGTCCAGCGCTCATCCCACAAATGGACAGGCAGTTTGAACTTCGCATGAAGTTCGTCGGCAAAAAGCCGCATTTTTTCCGATTGCGTCCCCTCGGCGCCGGATAATCTCAGCGGCAGGCCGACCACAATCTCAACTACTTCATATTTCGCCAGCACCGCGCCCAACGACTCCCAGTCGCGCCGTTTGTTCTGGCGCTGAATGGTGTCGAGGCCCTGGGCGGTAATTCCAAGGGGATCGGAGACGGCGACGCCAATTCGCCTCGATCCCACATCGAGCGCCAAAATGCGGCGGGGAAGAGGCGCTTTGTGGTCGGGCATGGGACGATGATGGGCGCAGGCAGACGGAACGTCAAGAACGGCAAGTCAGAAGTCAGACTTTACTTCGTGCAATTCACGCCCTGCTGAGGCAAAATTGGTGCGCAGCGCACCGCGGAGGCGAGCTGGCCGTCGAATGGAGAACACTGAAACCACCGAAACCGCCGAAACCATCGAAAAACAGGAACGCACCTATCACTGGTCGCTAACCTTGCTCGGCATCGCGTTGATTATCATGTTTGCCTATTTCGGCGAATCGGTGCTGGCGGTCTTGTTCTTTTCCATCCTGCTGAGCTTTACGCTTTCGCCTCTGGTACAGGCTTTTGAATTCCTGCATATTCCTCGGGCGGTGGCGGCGCTCATCAGCGTGGTTCTTCTGCTCGTCGTGCTTTATGGCGTCACGATTACCTCCTACAACGAGGCCATCGTCTTTGCCGACAATCTTCCGAAATATTCCCAAAAAATCGGATCGATTCTGAAGCCGTTTCGGCAGCAGGCGGAAAAGATCGAAAAGACTGGCGAGGCCGTGGCTGCCGCCGACAACAAGAATGTGGTGCAGGTGCGGCAGGTTTCCAGTTGGACCGACGTGCTGACTCACGGCGCCAACAGCGTATCCGAAAGCCTGCTGGCTGCCTCGTTTGTGCCTTTTCTTACCTATTTTCTGCTGACCTGGCAGAGCCACGCCCGTTCCGCCACCGTGATGCTGTTTCCGCTCCATCACCGGCATACGGCGTTTGTGACGCTCGGACTTATCGGCAAAATGCTTCAGAGTTTTATCGTCGGCAATTTCTTGATTGGCCTGCTCATTTCAGGAGTCAGTGTGGCTGTTTTCGGCCTGCTGCATGTTCCGTTCTTCTATTTCGTCGGAGTCCTCAGCGGCTTTCTGAGCCTGGTTCCTTACCTGGGGATTGTGCTGGCCATGGTTCCGCCGATTCTGGTCGGTTTCGGGCAATTGGAGGGCGGCGATCTTCTTCTGGTGTTGGGGTGCGTGATCGGAATGCATCTGCTCGCGCTCAATGTTCTTTATCCAAAGCTGCTGGGCAGCCGCTTGCGGATTAATCCGCTGGCGGTCACGCTGGCGCTGCTTTTCTGGGGAGCGGTCTGGGGCGCGGTCGGATTGCTGCTCGCGATTCCGATCACCGGGGCGCTCAAGATCATCTGCGACCACGTGGAATCGATGAAACCTTATGCGGATTGGCTGGGCGAGTAATCGCAGATACTGAAAAGTCAAAAGCCCGGCCGCGAGGGCCGGGCTTCGGTTTGTGGCGGTCGCCGGGGTTAGGCGGCCACGGATCTTTTGGATCGTCCCTCCGAGGCCACAGGCTGCGCTACCTTGCGCACCAGGAAGGGCTGAAGATTTTGCTCGCCACCAGCCCACTCAAGGCTAGTAATTGAGTGTCCCGGCTGGCAGGTGACAAAGTAACGCTCTCCAGAAGGGCTGGTCACTTCAAACTTGCCTTGCTCGCCCTGAAGAGCTTCGGCAATGTCATACGTGGTGATTGTGTCGTTCAACTTCATGGGGACCTCCTTCAGTCTCCAACAGCGTTACTGGTTGAGGTATCCCCCCTAGGGGTAATGTGTGGTCTTATTTTAGAACGTCGGCGCGAGCAGAACGTGCGTTTTTTCGGATTTAATTTCTGATATACCGCGTTTGCGGTAGGGGATGGCAAGTCGTATCGTGATCCTTCGCAAAAATGGCGCGCGATACGCGATAGCAGATAACGAAGATTACCCAAGTTATCGGATTCGAATCTCCGCTTTGTGGCATTCCAAAAAGCCCTCTACACTTAAATCTTGCGCGCCCTGATCACATTGTTCTTGATTGCCGTTCTGGCTGCCGCCGGCTTCGCCGCCTGGCAGGTCTATGTGCCGTTCACGCCTCCAGCCGGCCAGACATTTGTCATGCTTCGTTCCGGCTACTCGACGCGGCGCATCGC
>JBAWBE010000429.1:0-1658 GCA_049589635.1 Terriglobales bacterium | reverse complement strand
ACCTCGGCATCGCGTGCCCGACAAGCGCTACACCGCAAGGCGCGAAACAAGCGCGGACCGCGCAGACCTCTGAGAGGCAGCTCGGAGAGCTCCACGCACCAACGGCGACGCCTGCAGACAATGCGCGCGACGTGACGTCGGCCCTCGGGTAAGACCACCATGGATGGGAGCGTAGCCGGGATCCGAGAACTCGGTCCATCCAGTGCACGGCGCAGCGCCACGCTGTATAAGCGACCTCAGGGGGTTAGCCGATGCCACCCAAGAACAAACGCCGAATGGCCTCAGACCAGCAGGTGACACCGTCGCAACCCGAAGAGCGGCGTCGGTTACAAATCAAGCACAATTTGACGGAAAACCAGAAAGAACTGAGTCAGGTTCGGCGCGCCAAGCCATTTTTCATCTCTGCGCTAGATGAAACGATTTTTTAGTCGTCCGCAACGAACAGCGCTCAGGATGCTATGACTCGGCGAAGTGCAATTGCGTACAATTAAATTCTGAAGTCGGCGCGTACTCCGACTCCGGACAACACTCAAATTACGTCGATGGGCAAACTTCAGGTAATCCCGACCGGAGGCGGCCTTGGAGCCGAAATCCGTGGCGTCGATCTTCGCAGGTTAGACGATGACATTTTCGCTGAGATTCACCTCGCTTGGCTGAGTAATTCGGTGTTGCTGTTTCGCGGCCAGCACCTTACCGACTCTGAGTTGATCTCCTTCAGCAAACGCTTCGGCGAGCTTGATCTCGCGCCCGTCCAGGAAACCGGACGTCGGTTTGTAGAGGGGATCCCTGAACTCTACGTCGTCTCCAATGTCGTCAAGGACGGCGAGCCAATTGGCAGCCTCGGCCATGGCGAGGCGGTTTGGCATACAGACATGTCCTATGTTGCCGCTCCGCCGATGGCGAGCGTGTTATACGCGCTCGAGATACCGCCGTCGGGCGGCAATACGGGCTTCGTCAGTATGTATGCGGTCTACGAGGCCTTGCCCAGCGATCTAAAACCTCGCATCGAGAAGCTCCGAGTCAAACACGATGGCACCTATAACAGCGGCGGATATGTTCGCCAGGGAGTAGCACCCACAGACGATCCGCGGCAATCGCCAGGCTTCTTCCACCCGCTGGTCTGCATGCATCCGGAAACAGGACGTCGAATGCTCTATTTGGGCCGCCGCCGCAACGCTTATATTGAGCACTTCGCCTTGGTGGAGTCCGAAGCGCTGCTCGACAGGCTGTGGTCCTATGTTGACCGTGCCGAATTCGGCTGGCACACGGTTTGGCAAGTCGGGGATCTAGTCCTGTGGGACAACCGCTGCGTCATGCATCGTCGCGATTCTTTCGATCCAGCAGCGAGGCGGATCATGCATCGTACCCAGATCAAGGGACAGGCGCCCTCTTCGGCATGACCCAGGGCGAAACCGTGGCCCTTAGGCGCGAAGCGCGGCGCCTAATTCCAATCGGCCTGCCGAGCCAAGTGCTAATGGTTCTCTGCTTGATGTACTTGGTGATGTACATGGAGCGGGTAAACATTGCGACGGCTGCACCGTATATGACGGCCGACCTGGGACTGAACAACACGCAGTTTGGTCTGGCGATCTCGGCGTTTTCTTATCCCTACGCCTTATTTCAATTGATCGGAGGATGGATCAGCGACCGCTTTGGTC
>JBAWBE010000428.1:0-6035 GCA_049589635.1 Terriglobales bacterium | reverse complement strand
GGGCATGGTGACTCCCTCCATTGAAACTACTTGCCTAAGGCCACATTAGTGGTGCAGCCGAGACGGGGCAGGCCCCGTCTCTACTCGGACGCTCAGAACTCTGACACTCAGAGTGTGTAGCGCTCGTTTGCCAGCAACCGTCCTGCAATCTGGCGGCGGAGAGCAATTGCGTTGACTGGGTCGTGACTGGCGTATGCGTGCAAACGAGAAAGAATTCGCCGCAGTTCATCGCCCTGAGCGCAGGCGCTGAGGATGGTCCTCGACGAATGGTCGATTCGCGTGATGGCGTCACACAGGTACACGGCGCAGGCGTCGGCGGCGTTCGCTCCGTTGCCGGTGGCTGATAGTTTTCGGCTGCGCAGCAGGCTCGACTCCATGGCGAACACTTCCATGATGATGTCGGAGAAATTCATGACGATCTCCTGCTGTTGTTCGAGTTGTGCACCGTATTTTTCGAGAGTTACGCCGAGCGTCAACAGCGCGATCTTCTTTGCGTTCTTGAGCAGGCTAAATTCCGCATCGCCGTTTGTGGACGGCTGGGGGGCGGCCTCTTGCAGGACGGCGCGGGCGGCATCGAACAACGGTAGAAGCCCGCGGGCAGCGCGTTTTAGAGGCATGCCCGTAATTACCAGACGGTTGATTTCGCTGGTCCCTTCGAACAGGCGGTTGATGCGCGAATCGCGATAGGCGCGCTCGACAACGTAGTCCTGATGGTATCCATAGCCGCCGTGAATCTGGACTCCTTCGTCAACTACGTAGTCCAACATTTCCGAGGCGTAGACCTTGACCATGGAACACTCGGCGGCAAACTCTTCGATGGCCTTCAGTTCCTGGGTAGAAGCGTTCGCAGAAACATTGGCCGCTTCTGCGGAGACGAGGTGCATCTGATTCTCGATCAGACCGGCTACGCGCCAGGTCATCGATTCCGCCGCGTAGATGCGGATCGCCATCTCGGCCAGCTTGTGCTGAATGGCGCCGAACTCGGAGATGGTCGTGCCGAATGCCTTGCGCTGCTTGGCATATTTGAGACAAATGGCGAGCACATTTTTTGCGGCGCCCACCGAGGCTGGACCGAGCTTGAGGCGTCCGATGTTCAGGATGTTGAACGCGATGACATGGCCGCGGCCGATCTCTCCTAATACGTTTTCTACCGGCACGGGAACATTGTCGAGATAGACGGCCGTGGTTGAACTGCCGGTGATGCCCATCTTGTGCTCTTCCGCGCCGCTGCTTACGCCGGGAAAGCTTCGCTCCACCAGAAAGGCGGTGAACTTTTCTCCGCCAACTTTGGCGAAGACCGTGAACAGATCGGCTGCGCCGCCATTGGTGATCCACATCTTCTGGCCGCTCAGAATGTAGTGTTTTCCGTCGGGCGAAAGATCGGCGCGCGTGCGGGCGGCCAGGGCGTCCGAACCTGCGAGCGGCTCGGTGAGCGCATAGGCGGCCAGCATTTCGAGTTTCGCCAGCTTCGGCAAATACTTCTGCTTCTGCTGCTCGTTGCCGAAGTAGACGATGGGGAGCGTGCCGATGCCGGTGTGCGCCGAGTGCCAACCTCCGTACGAACCGTCGCGTCCCATGCGTTCGGCGGTGACCATGAGCGAGGGCAGGTCCATGGCCATGCCGCCGTATTCTTCGGGAATGGCCATTGCGGTCAGGCCGAGTTCGACAGACTTGCGCAGCACTGACAGGGCAACTCCCGGTTTTTTTTCGCGGATCGCGGGCAGATTGGGTTCTACTTCGTGGGTCCAGAATTCTTCGACCATGTGGCCGACGGCAAGATGTTCCTCGCTCAGATCTTCCGGAGTGAAAATATCTTCGGGAGCGGAATCTTCGATCAGGAAGGCTGTTCCTTTTGTGGTTTTACGAGCGTTTTTGTTCGAGACGTCTGTTAATGTCGTCATGAAAAACTCCTATGGCAGCTTTTGAGATTGAGAACTTGGCGTTGTTGAAGTCCTACGAAGGCCGCGAATTCCCGGCGACAGACTGGTTTGTAGTCTCGCAGGACCGCATTCAGAAATTTGCGGACGCCACGGAGGATCATCAGTGGATTCACCTCGACGCCACTCGTGCCGAGCGTGAAACATCTTTTGGCGGCACGATCGCACACGGGTTTCTGACTGTTTCGCTGTTGCCCTACTTCCTGAGGCAGGCGATTCAGATTCGCTCGGGCTTGAAGATGACCGTAAACTACGGCCTGAATAAAGTGCGCTTTCCGTCGGCGTTGCGCGCGGGTTCTCAGGTTCGCGCTCGAGTTACGCTGCTTTCGGCTAGGGAATCGGCCGACTTCATCGACGCTGCATTTCTGATTCAGATCGAGGCCGAGTCGTCGATCAAGCCCTGCTGTGTGGCGGAATGGCTGCTTCGCTATTACCGGCAGTGACGTTCGCGGGAGATGGCCGCTCATATCGTCCCGCTTTCAGCGCAGTGCCATGAGGCGCGCAGTAAGGCGTGGATTCTTTTTGGCAACTCGGCGAAACGCGCGTCCTGCGTCAGTCCCTGGGCGTACCGGTAATAGATCTGTTGAATAATGACGGCGACTTTGAAGCGGGCGAAAGCGAGATAGAAGACCATCGCGCTGACGTCGCGGCCAGTGATGGCGGCGTAACGGTCGATGAGTTGCGTGCGCGTCAGCGTGCCCGGTAGGGTGGTGGGCACGCTGCGAATCTGCTGGAATTCTTCGGGATCTTGCGGATCGGTCCAATAAGCGAGGGCCGTCCCGAGGTCGGTCAGCGGATCACCGATTGTGCACATCTCCCAATCGAGGACGCCGACAATCTTAGTCGCGTCATTCGCGTCGAGCACGAGGTTGTCGTACTTGTAGTCATTGTGGATGAGCGCGGCGGCATCATCGCTGTTGACCGGCATGTTCGCGGTGAGCCATGGGGAAATGTGTTCGACCTCCGGCAGATCGTGCGTTTTTGAATTGTGGTAGCGCTCGGTCCAACCCTTGACTTGGCGTTCGAGATAGCCCTGCGGCTTGCCCAGATCGGCCAAGCCGATCGCAGCGTAATCGAGCGAGTGCAGGCGCGCCAGATTATCGATGAAGGCTTCGCTCAACTTGCGCGCGGTTTCAGGAGACAGTGACATGCCGGCGGGAGGATCGCGGCGCAGGATCATTCCACGAATTGGCTCCATGCCATAAAAGGGCGCGTTGAGAATTGATGGATCGTCGCAATAGAAAAGCGCCTTGGGCGCTAGTGGATATGCCTCGTGCAGCTTTGAGAGCACGCGATACTCGCGCGCCATGTCATGCGCGGAGTGCACTTTGCTGCCGAATGGTGGACGGCGCAACACGACTTCCCTGCTTCCGACGCGCACGAGGTAGGTCAGGTTCGAGTGGCCACTGGGGAATTGTTGGATCGAGATCGGACCTTCGCAGCTGAGGTGCTCGCGCAGAAACGGCTCCAGGCGGACGATTTCGAGTTCCTCGCCTGCCCTTACTGTTCCCGCGCGATCGCAGAGTGCCACCATGGTCGTAACTCTCGTTTGTAACTCTCCCAGCTACCGATACGTCAGCAACCCGTTCCCATCGAGATGCGGATGCGCGTTGAACGCGCTCAGGGTGAAGCGATCTCCCGAAGCCAGAAAACTTGTGAAGGAGGCGTTGCGCGACATCCACGTGACTTGCAGCGTGTCATCAGCCGACAGATGCAAGGCCCGGCGCACGGCTGCGCCAATCGCGCCGGCAGAAGTGAAGATGACTGCGTTCGCGGCCGGAGCTGTATCGCGGACTACTTGCGCCAGCCCCCGCTCGACGCGCTCACAGAATTTGTGCCACGGTTCAATGTTCGCGGCAGTGACTTCACCCGCTACCCACTTTTTGATCACGGCTTCAAACAGCTTTTCGAATGTCTTCCGCCGTTCAGCGTGGTCTCCGGATTCCTTGGAGCTTTCATACGCGCGACGCATTTCCCTGATTTCGGAATTCACTTCGAGCAGTTGCGGAAGACATTCTCGGAGCACCGCTTCGGCATGATATTCGTCGAATTCGTTCATGACTGCGGTCTCGGGAAAATCGACGCCGGCGCCGCGATAAGACTCGGCCACAATTCGCGCGGTCTCTGTTTGCCGGGCTCGTGGACCGGAATAGACGCGATCGAAAGCCAGGCCTCGCTGCGACCAATATTCGCCCAACAGTTTTGCCTGCGTCTCGCCGTTCGCGCATAGTTTGTCGTAGTCCTGCCCGAGAAACGATGCTTGCCCATGGCGCACCAGGATGATGTTGCTCATTTGTTCACAAACTCAACATTCACAAACTCAGTCGTGCACAGACTCAAATGCTCACAAACTTAGTTGCTACGCGGCAGCTACCTGCTGTTTATCGAACTCGGCAAATGTTTTTCCGGTTTCCGCCAGCTGCTTTAGTAAAGGAGCCGGGGTCCAGAGTTCGCCGTGCTCGCGTTCGAAGTCGCGAATGCGCTGATAGACATTTTTCAGTCCAACGGTGTCCGCATACCACATTGGGCCGCCGCGGTAGGCGGGAAATCCGTAACCGTTGAGATAGATGATGTCAATGTCGACGGCCCGCAGCGCAAAACCTTCTTCGAGAATTCGGGCTCCCTCGTTGACGAGCGCGTAAATGCAGCGTTCCACGATCTCGTCGGAGGAAATCTGCCGCTGCGGAATGCCGGCTTCCGCGCTCCACGTCCGTATTAACGCAGTGACTTCGGGATCCAGGCTTGGACGACGATTTTCATCGTAGCGATACCATCCCTTTTGTGTTTTCTGACCATAACGTCCGAGTTCGCAGAGACGGTCCTCCGCGAAGGGTTGGCGGATTCCGGGTTTTTCGAGATGCCGGTACTCTTTGCGAATGCGCCAGCCGACGTCGAGGCCCGCCAGATCGCCCGTTGCCAGCGGTCCCATTGCGTTGCCGAATTCGACGAGAGCCTGGTCGACGGCCTCGATGGCCGCGCCTTCTTCGACGAGGAACTGCGCTTCGCGCCGGTACGGACCAAACATGCGATTGCCGACGAAGCCGCGGCAGTTCCCTACCAACACGCCTATTTTGCCGAGCTTTTTGGAAAGCTGCATGCAGGTTGAGATTACTTCTTTGCTCGTTTTTTTGCCGCGTACGATTTCGAGCAAACGCATTACGTTGGCCGGGCTGAAGAAGTGCGTTCCGATCACCGCCTCCGGCCGCGACGTTACGCCGGCAATTTCATCGATGCTGAGCGTCGAGGTATTGCTGGCGAGGATTGCTCCAGAACGGCAGGCGCTATCGAGTTCCTCGAACACGGTCTTCTTCAAAGCCATGCCTTCAAAGACGGCTTCCACAACCATGTCTACTTCGGAAAACGCATCGTAGTTGGGCACGGGCGCGATCAGCTTCAGACGCTCGTCGACAAATGCCTGCGTGAAACGTCCACGTTGAACCGAACTCGCGTAATTTCTTCGAATCTTTTCCATCCCGATGTCAAGCGCCGCCTGACCCACATCTTTTAGCAGCACTGGAATGCCGGCGTTGGCAAACACCATGGCGATACCTCCGCCCATGGTTCCGGAGCCGACGACCGCTGCACGATTTACGGGAAGCACAGGGGTTTCCTTGGGGATGTCGGGAATCTTTGCAACTTCGCGCTCGCCGAAGAAAACATGAATGAGCGCCTTCGACTGATCGGAGAAGAGGCAATCGGTGAAGAATTTCGCTTCCGCTTCGCAGCCTTCCTCAAAGGACAAGCGCGTGCCCGCTTCGATTGCGTCGATGGCCGCGAGAGGAGCCTTCATTCCGCGTTGCTTTTTGCGAACCGTGTCACGAGCAGCGGCAAAGATCGGCGCATTCTCTGCGGCAGTTCCCAGCTTTTGCGACCGCTCGCGTGTTTTCGGAGCGGGCTGGCTTGCAACCTCGCGCGCAAATGACAACGCACCGGCCAGCAGATCGCCGTCAATCAATTTGTCGATCAGGCCAAGGGAGGCGGCCTCGCGGGCGGAGATCGGCTTTCCATCGGTGCACCTCTCAACGGCTTTTGCCACGCCCACGAGCCGCGGCAGGCGCTGTGTTCCAGCGGCTCCGGGAATAATTCCGAGCTTTACTT
>JBAWBE010000427.1:0-1829 GCA_049589635.1 Terriglobales bacterium | reverse complement strand
CCCGTCTTGGCCAGCACCATGCCGCGCTCGACGTCTTCCTTGGCAATGCCACGCAGCAGGAGGCCAGCATTGTCGCCCGCCATGCCTTCGTCCAGTTGCTTCTTGAACATTTCAACGCCGGTCACGACAGTTTTGCGCGTGTCGCGGAAGCCGACGATCTCTACTTCCTCGCCCACTTTCACTTTGCCGCGTTCAATTCGTCCGGTCACCACCGTGCCGCGGCCCTGAATCGAAAAGATGTCTTCGATCGGCATCAGGAACGGCTTATCCAGTTCGCGTGCCGGCTGCGGCACGGACTTATCAACGGCTTCCATGAGCGCGTCGATCTGCTTCTCCCACTTCTCTTCGCCATTCAGCGCGCCCAGTGCCGACACCCGCACCACCGGCACATCGTCGCCGGGAAACTTGTAGCTCTTCAGCAACTCCCGCACTTCCAGTTCGACCAACTCGAGCAACTCGGGATCATCCACCGCATCGACCTTATTGAGCGCCACTACCAGATAGGGCACACCCACCTGGCGCGCCAGTAGCACATGCTCGCGTGTCTGCGGCATCGGACCATCCGTCGCCGCCACCACCAGAATGCCGCCATCCATCTGCGCCGCGCCCGTAATCATGTTCTTGATGTAGTCGGCGTGGCCCGGGCAATCGACGTGCGCGTAGTGCCGGTTCGCCGTCTCATACTCCACGTGCGCCGTCGCAATCGTGATTCCACGCGCCTTCTCTTCCGGAGCATTGTCGATCGAGTCAAACGACCGGAACGTGTTCTTCGGATTGTGCTTCGACAAAACCTTTGTGATCGCCGCCGTCAGCGTGGTCTTGCCATGGTCGATATGACCAATCGTCCCCACGTTGCAGTGCGGCTTATTACGATCAATTTTCTCTTTCGCCATTTGTCTTCCCTCAACTTTAAGCTTGTCATCCTGAGGCGACGTTCTTTGTCGCCGAAGGACCTATGCAAATTTCTTCAATCAAATCCTTCGCAAAAAACGCTCAGGATGATCGCTGCGGGCTCCCGCTTCGCTCACGCCCGCAAAGCGCGATCACTTCGTCGTCCCCTGCACCTTGGCAATGATTTCCTCCGCCACCGATCGCGGAGCCTCCTCATAACGCGCGAAGTGCATCGAGTATTCCGCACGCCCCTGCGTCGACGAACGCATGTGCGTCGCGTAACCAAACATCTCCGCCAGGGGCACGATCGCCTTGATCACCTGCGATCCCGCGCGGTGCTCCATGCCTTCAATGCGTCCCCGGCGCGAACTCAGGTCGCCCATGATCACACCGGCATAATCCTCCGGCGTAACCACTTCGACCGCCATCACTGGCTCGAGCAGCACCGGCGAAGCTTTTCGCGCGGCTTCCTTGAATGCCATCGAGCCCGCGATCTTGAACGCCATTTCGTTCGAATCGACGTCGTGATAGCTGCCGTCGTACAGCGTCGCTTTCACATCGACCATGGGATAGCCCGCCAGAATTCCGCCTTCGAGCGCTTCCTGAATTCCCTGATCGATCGGCTTGATGAATTCCTTCGGCACCGAACCGCCCACAACATCGTTAACGAACTCGTAGCCGGCGCCTGCCGGTTGCGGATCCAGCTTGATCTTGGCGTGACCGTACTGCCCACGTCCCCCGGTCTGGCGAATGTATTTGCCTTCCGCCTCAGAATGCTTGCGAATGGTTTCGCGGTAAGCCACCTGCGGCTTGCCGACATTGGCCTCGACTTTGTACTCGCGCATCATGCGGTCGACGATGATTTCCAGATGCAACTCGCCCATGCCGCTGATGATCGTCTGTCCGCTATCGGGATCGGTGTGAACTTTGAACGTCGG
>JBAWBE010000426.1:0-2505 GCA_049589635.1 Terriglobales bacterium | reverse complement strand
CGTCGCCTTTGCGCAAGGCGATCGCCGCGCCGGTGGCGCCCGTCAGGGACTGCGCTTTCTCGGCGATGATGCTGATGCCGGGTTCGAGGTCGAGCTCGCCGGGATTCAGATTGACGAAGGGCGGCCGCACTCCGGTTGGCCCGTGATGGCGAACGCGCAGGTGATGGCGCGCCGAGAAGCCGAGACTAGAGAGGGCAGGCGCTGCGGAGAATTCGTTTTCGACGTCCGCGTTTTGGGGCACACTGTGGAGAAGCGACCGCACGAGCCTATCAAGCTCCACATCGGCGATCAGATGAGCGTTTTGCTGGCCTCGCATCGATCCACCTAGGACGCGCGATAGGCTGATCACCGCCAGGCTGCCGCAGGCGAGACAGCGCGTGGTGTTGTTGGAGCTGATCAATTCACACTGCACGCAAAAGACGGCAGTCGGCAGAGACAGAAAATTCACATCAGACGCTCTGAGCGTACCCTGCATGTGAGTGAGTCCTTCGGAACGATCGAAGAAACATGAGGGTACTCGTTCGCGCGTTTGGGAAAAAGTGACGGTGATGGTTCCAGTTGTGGATAACAGCCTCTGGCTTCTAGCCGCTAGCTCCTAGCGAACACGATTTTGCTTGCTAGGAGCTAGAGGCCAGTAGCTAGCGGCTGAAAGCTATAATCGGCGCATGTCATTTTTGCGTTTTCTCATGCTGCTGGCGCTGGTGGTGTGGATCGGCGGAATTATTTTTCTTGCATTCGTTGAGGCGCCGACTGTCTTTGCTCCCGGGCTCTTGCCCACTCGGCACATGGCTGGCTCGATCGTCGGGCGCTCGGTCGATGTGTTGCACGACATCGCAATCGTATCCGGCTTGGTTTTTCTGATTGCTTCCATGACTTATTGCCGAATGACGGCGGGCAACGCGCGGCCTCTTGCGTTGCGGCACCTGCTGATTGTCGCGATGCTGGCATTGACGATGATCTCTCAGTTCGCGGTCTCACCGAAGATGCGTGCTTTGCGGGAGCAGGCGGGAGTGATTGACAACCTTGCGCTGAACGATCCGGTGCGCGCGCAGTTCGACCGGCTGCATAGGTGGTCGGAGGACTTCGAGTCGGCGGTGCTCCTGCTGGGACTGATCGCGATCTTCCGGACGGCGCAAGAGCTGAAATGATCGGACGGGCTTTTTCACCACGGAGGCACAGAGACACGGAGAAACCCCTGGGGGAAGAATTCCTCCGTGGCTCTGTGCCTCGGTGGTGGGATTTCGCGGATGATTTATTCTTATTCTTCTGAATTTGATTCTACTGACAACCGATAACTGACAACTGAGAACCCTTCATGAAAACTGGCATTATTGGCCTGCCGCAGGTGGGCAAGACATCGCTGTTTGGAATCCTTACTAAATTGCATCTCTCCGAGCAGGCGTTCGCAAATCCCCGCGAGGCTCACATTGGGGTCGCGAAGGTTCCGGACGAACGGCTCGACAAACTAGCCGCGCTGTACAACCCGAAAAAGCTTACGCACGCGTCGGTCGAATACGTGGACGTGGGCGCGATTGGTCAGGACGCGCTGAAGGAAACCGCATACATCGGCCACCTGCGGCAGGTGGATGCGCTCATTCATGTGCTGCGGGCGTTTGAGAATGATGCCATTCCGCATGTTGGGTCGATCGATCCGCTGCGCGACATCAAGAACGTTGAGTTCGACCTGATGGTGAGCGATTTGGGACAGATCGAAAAACGGCTGGAGCGTCTGGAAAAAGATTTGAAGAAGATGAAGACGCCGGAACTGGAAAAAGAGAATGAGTTGCTGATCAGGGCCAAGGCGCAAATCGAATCCGAGAAGCCGCTGCGCGAAATGGAGATGTCAGCGGAAGACAAGAAGCGCATTCGCGGTTTTATGTTCCTGAGCGAGAAGCCGATGCTCTACGTGCTCAATATTGGCGAGAGCACGGAGCTTGGCAAGGATTTGGACGAGGCGGTTGCGAAGTACAAGCTGGGCGAGGTTGCTGCCCGGCCGAATGCGGGGGCGAGCGCGATCTGCGGCAAAGTGGAAGCTGAGCTCGCCGAGATGAGCGACGCGGATGCTGCGGAATTTTTGTCGAGTTACGGATTGAAAGACAGCGGGCTGTCGCGCCTGATTCGCAGCAGCTACTACCTGCTGGGATTGATTTCATTTTTTACTGCCGGAGAAGACGAGTGTCGCGCCTGGACGATTCCTGCGAATACGCGCGCTCAGAACGCCGCGGGGGCGATCCACTCCGACCTCGAACACCATTTCATTCGGGCGGAGACGATTCGGTGGGATCAATTGCTGGAAGCGGGTTCCGAGGCGAACGCGCGCGCCAAGGGGACGCTGCGGCTCGAAGGCAAGGATTACATTGTGCAGGACGGGGATGTGATGCACATAAGACACTCAGGATAGTTGTGTGACAGTGAGGATTGGAGATATCCCGCCAATGTCCGATCGGTTGTTTTAGTGTAAACGGGATTTTGTCGACTAACGACTGTGTTTAGGCTCTATAGAGT
>JBAWBE010000425.1:0-8289 GCA_049589635.1 Terriglobales bacterium | reverse complement strand
CTATGACTCCAATCGAAAAAGTTCTCTACACCGCCAAAGCCCACACCACAGGAGGCCGCGACGGCGGGTCCTCACGCACTTCCGATGGCCACCTGGACGTTAAGCTTTCTGTTCCGGGGACGCCCGGCACCGGTACGAATCCAGAGCAGTTATTCGCTGCCGGTTGGTCAGCCTGCTTTCTGTCGGCGCTCAAGATCGTGGCGGCCAGAAAGAAAGTCAGACTGCCGGCGGACGTCGCCATTGACGCCGAAGTGGACCTAGGCATGGCCGGCGGCGGTTACCTGATTCAAACTCGGCTCAATGTCAACCTGCGGGGTATAGAGCGCGAAGTTGCCCAGGCTCTGGCGAACGACGCGCATCTCGAGCGTCCGTATTCCAAAGCCACGCATGGCAACATCAACGTCGTGACAAACATCATTACTGACGCGGCAACCGGGCCTGCCACCCACGTCGCGTGATCGCGCTGGCAAGTAAACGGTGAACTCGGATCTGGAAACAAGGTGTCTTAGAGACGCGTTTCAATAGAACCTCGAAGCCTGCGACATGGGGAACCAACACAACGCGAGACAATTTGAAGGAGCAATATGGCAACGTTGAAAGTAGCAGCAAGACCAGAAGTGGCGTCCATGAAGGCGGCACAGATTTCCAAACCCGGAGCGGGCTTTGAGATTGTCGAGCGCGAAATTCCCGCGCCCGGCCCTGGACATGTGCGCATCAAGGTGCAGGCCTGTGGCGTTTGCCACAGCGACGTGCTCACGGTAGACGGCTCGTGGCCTGGAATTCAGTATCCGCGTGTTCCGGGACATGAAGTCGCAGGCATTATCGATGAAGTGGGCCCTGGTGTTTCCGCATGGAAGAAAGGGCAGCGCGCCGCTGTCGGCTGGCACGGAGGGCAGGACAACACTTGCCGCGAATGCCGACGGGGAGACTTTCGCAACTGCCAGAATCTGAAAATCGCGGGCATCAGCTACGACGGCGGCTATCAGCAATACATGATCGCGCCCGTCGAAGCGCTGGTCTCGATCCCGGACAGTCTGAAGGACGTCGACGCCGCGCCGCTGCTCTGCGCTGGAATCACCACCTACAACGCGCTGCGCCACAGCGGTGCGCTCCCCGGCGATCTGGTTGCGGTACAAGGTATCGGCGGCCTCGGTCACCTCGGAATTCAATTTGCGAACAAATTTGGTTATCAAGTCGCAGCCATCGGGCGCGGGCCTGAAAATGCGATGCTTGCCAAGAAACTCGGAGCAAGCGTCTACATCGACAGCGCAACGACGAACGCAGCCGAAGCCTTGCAAAAGATGGGCGGCGCTCGCGTAATTTTGGCGACTGCGCCCAACTCGAAAGCGATGTCCGAACTGATCAACGGCCTCGGTCCGAACGGCAAGCTCGTGGTGATTGGCGCCACGTTCGATCCCATTGAGGTTGCGCCCGTACAGCTCATCAATGGCAGTCGAACGATTCAAGGCTGGGCCGCCGGAACACCCGCCGATTCCGAAGATACACTGCACTTCGCTGAAATAAGCGGGGTGCGTCCCATGATTGAAACCTATCCGCTCGAGAAAGCCGCTGAGGCTTATGCGCGGATGCTGAGCGGCCAGGCACAATTCCGCGTCGTTCTAACGATGTGAGACGACCCGAAAAGCCGATCGCTCGCGACCCGCGTCACATCGCAGTGAGCGCTGAAAGGAGAAAAAAATATATCAGCAACTCTTGCGCAAGTTAAGAATGTCTTCAAGAGCATTGAAACGGGCGAGGGAACTGGCTTTTACAGGACCGCCTGACGAAGAAAGAGAACCGGGATCAGCCTACAGCGCCGCCACTCGCCGCTGTACAACGAGGAAGTACAGCGCCAGCACCACCAGCAGCATTCCGTTGACACCCAGCACCACGGGCGCCGTAAACATTGGCACCAGCCATCCTGAGAGTAGATTTCCCATCGGCATGCCTCCGCGAAACGCGAAATTGTAGACGCTCATCACGCGCCCTCGCATTTCGTTGGTCGTGATCAGCTGCACCAGAGAATTCACGTTGGCGAAGACGGCCATCATGGAGGCGCCGACCAGCACCAGCATCACGCCGCTAAACGGCAGCCACTTCGAAAGCGCAAATCCCGAAATCCCCACCCCCAGGGTCATCAGCGCGCCCAGCGCGAACCTGCCCTTGCTCTTAATGTTGCCCAGCCCGGCAACGCCAAGCGAGCCACAAATCGACCCCAGCCCCATCAGTGCGAGCAAGTTCCCATAAGTCTCAGGTCCGCGATGGAAAATATCTTTGACGAATACGGGGAAATAGGTCCGCGCCGGCATGCTCAGGAACGTCATGCAGAAAGCCAGAATGATCAGTGCCTCCATCGAAGCCTGGTTGCGCACGAACTTAATGCCCTCTTTCAGGCTCGTCAACACCGACTCCGTCGTCTTCTGCGGGAGAAAACGCGCCGTGATCATAGTCAGAGAAATAATGGGAGCAAGAAAAGAAACCGCATTCAGCCCGAAGCACCAAGTCTCGCCAAGCTTCGCGAGCGCCTGCCCGGCCAACGCAGGTCCCACCATCACCGCCACGTTGAACTGGATCGAGTTCAAGGCGATGGCGTTCGGCATATCTTCTTTTTCGACGAGCGTCGGAATCAGCGCCTGATAAGCCGGCCCGCCGAAAGCCTGCGCAAAGCCCGAAACAAAAGACAGGCACAGAATGTGCCAGACGTGCACGCGGCCCGTTAAGACGAGAATCGTAAGAATCCCCGCGCTCGCCATCTGCACCCACTGCGAGCCGAGTAAGACGCGCCGCCGCTCCACGCGGTCGGCGACCACGCCGCCGATCAGCGAAAACAAAAAGATGGGAATGCCGCCGAGAAATTGATCAAGCGCGAGAAGAAACGCCGAATGGCTCAGCCGATAGATCAGCCAGCCTTGCGCCACGATTTGCATCCACGTGCCAATGCTGGATGTGCAAGCCCCAATCCACATCAGCCGGAAGTCGCGGTATTGAAATGCTTTAAAGACGCGGGCGATCAAAGGGACGTCCCAAATGGCTCCGCCGAGCAGCCTAACATGACGACGCGCCGCGCGTGGATGCAATGGCGCAAAGAATCCCGCGATCCCCATTTAGCATAGACGTGTGAAGCCGGAGAAGGTTTGTGGATTGGCGCGCGCTCTTTCGAAATTGGGCTATTGCTCAAGGTCTCAAGCCGCCATTCTGGTTCGACAGAAGCGAGTGAGTGTGAACCGGAGAATGATCTCCGATCCGGAATTCACGGTTCGGCTGCAGCGAGATCGAATCGAGGTCGACAGTCTGCAGGTCGAAAAAAGTCCGGCGATCTACTTCGCGATGAATAAGCCGCGCGGCGTCGTCACCACGGCGTCCGACGAAAAAGGCAGAAAGACCATCTACGACCTGCTCGAACCCGGCACGGCCTGGGTCGGCGTAGTGGGCCGGCTCGACAAGGCCAGCGAGGGCCTGCTCCTGCTCACGAACGATTCGGAATGGGCGGAGAAGATCACGAATCCCGCAAGTCATTTGGATAAGGTCTATCACGTTCAGGTCAACTGCCTGACCGATACCGATTTGATTGCCAGAATCAAACTAGGATGCAAAGTTGACGACGATTACTTGCGCGCCAGGAAAGTAAGTCTCGTCCGACAAGGCGATAAACATAGCTGGCTCGAAATTACGCTGGACGAAGGCAAGAACCGCCAAATCCGCCGTTTGCTCGAAGCGCTGGGAGTTGAAGTGCTTCGCTTGATCCGAATCTCGATTGGACCGCTCAAACTCGGCGATCTAAAAAAAGGTGAAGTCCGCTCGCTCTCGGAAAAAGATAAGCAGGCAATCGATGATGCGCTCCGCGAAGGTTCCAAAGACGATTTGACCGGTGCGGTATCTCTTGGGCAAACGTAGAAAACTAAAACTAACGTGGAAAACTAAGAACTAGATTTCTGCCGTTTGGACAAATTCTGTTTTGCCGCGAGCCCATGTTCCGCAAAATATTCTCGCGCCTGCAGTACTACTTTGCGCTCGCCACTGTATGCCATCTTTTTGTTGGCATCCACGAGCGGAGTCCACAGTGCTCGTGCGACTTCAATTTTCATCTCGGGAGCGATGTCTCCGATATCACCCGACAAATACTTCATCAAATAAAAGCTGACGATCTTGAATACGCGTTGGCCATCACCCCAGCTCCGAACATAGACATATTTAATATCGACCAGCTTGGTAACTGCTTCGGCGACAATTCCCGTCTCTTCGAAAACCTCACGGATCGCGGCAGCTTCAGCCTTCTCGCCTGCATCAACCAACCCCTTCGGCAGACACAACACAGCGCGCGTACGTTTGCGCGGCACTTTGGCGGGTTGAGAGTCGTCGCTCGATGGATTGCTTTCGCGCGAATCCTCTTTCTGCGGTTCAATCAGCGCGACATGCCAAACGCCCTCGATCTCTCGCAGTACCACGCCGCCCGCCGAAATCTCCCGTACCATGGCGCACACCCAGTCATTCTCCGAGCTTCGCTGTCTCCTGCTGAATACGCTCCCAGGCGCGCTCCACATGCCGCGATTCCGTATTAGTCTGCCCGATGCACATGCGAAGAGTGAACTTGCTGTCCAGCTTGGTGTGCGTCAGAAAGAGGTCCCCACTGGCGTTCAGCCGGTCCATCAGAGTTTGATTGTCGCGGTCGCCCGATCGCAACCGGAAACACACCAGATTCAGAGTCGCCGGCGCGGCCAATTCAAACCGCGCATCGCCCTTCACCCCTGAAGCAAAATCCTGCGCCAGTCGCACATGCTCGCGAATGTGGTGCTGCAAGCCTTCCACGCCATAATGCCGGATCACAAACCACAGCTTCAGCGAACGGAACCGCCGACCCAACTGAATGTGCCAGTCGCGGTAGTCGATCACCGCGCCCGATTCCGTCGCCTGGTTTCGCAAATATTCCGGCAAGATCGAAAGCGTCTGAATCAGGTGCTTGCGGTCGGCAACATAAAAGCAATTGCAATCGAACGTCGTGAACATCCACTTGTGCGGATTGAATGTGTAGCTATCGGCAAACTCGATTCCGTCATGAATGAAACGAAACTCAGGACAGAGGGCGGCCGTCCCGCTCATAGCCGCATCCACATGCAACCAGAGTTTGTGCTCGCCGCAAACGCGCGCAATTTCGCGGACGGGATCGACCGCGCAAGAAGAAGTGGTGCCCACGGTGGCGCAGACAAAGCAGGGAAGGAGCCCGGCTTTGATATCGGCCGTAATCTGCTCTGCCAGCGCATCCGCCCGCATCACAAAATTTCCGTCGACCGGAACATGCCGAAGATTGTCCAATCCCATACCGGCAATCTTCATCGCCTTGTCCAATGAAGAATGTGTCTGCGTTGAGCAGTAAGCAATCAGGCGCCCATCGCATCCTTTGCTGTTGCTGGCAAAGTGAGTAGCACGTTCCCGCGCGGCGAGGAGCGCGCAAAGCGAAGCGCTGGAAGCGGTATCTTGAATCACACCTCCACCCGTGCCGCTGGAAAGAAATTTTTCCGGCAATCCCAGCATCGGAATCAGCCAGTCGAGCACACGGGTTTCCAGTTCCGTGCATGCCGGACTAGTCGACCAGAGCATGCCCTGCACGCCCAGCCCTGATGAGAGCAAGTCGCCAAGAATGCCCGGCCCAGATGAATTTGATGGAAAATAAGCGTAAAAGTTGGGCGACTGCCAATGCGTAATGCCAGGCAAAATAACGCGATCGATGTCGGCGAGAATCTGATCGAAGGGCTCGCCCTGCGCCGGTGGCACACCTGGCAGCTTCGCGCGAATTTCCCCAGGCTGCACGCGAGACAAAACCGGAAAGCTCTCTATCCTCGCGCGGTAGTCGGCAATCCAGTCCACCACGGCGTGGCCCTGTCGCCGAAACTCCTCGGGAGACATGTGAAACGATTTCGAATCAGGCATAGGAAGATTTGCACCTTGCAATTTGTAATTGGTAATTTGAAATCGGTAATCCGAAATTCAGCGCCTTTAAATTACAAATTACAAATTGCCAATCATGATCCTACAAATGTCCGTAATAAACCCGCGTCATGTACTTAAACTCCACCATGCCGTCTTTGGCGTGCTCGTTAAAAATTCGCCTCAACCCATCCATCATCTCAGCGTACCCGCCATCGCCCTCCAGCGGAACATACGAAGACGATAGCAGTCGTCCCGCCGCGCCCTCGTAATCGAATCTCTGCGTCAAGCTGAAGTCCCGCTCCTGGCAAGTCGCTGGCGCAAAAAATTCGTCAATGATCGCTGTAGTGCGCTCGTGCCGCACCTCTTTATAGTCGGTGCCGTAGGTCAGCAGAAGCTGCTCGTATTCGCGCAAAAAGGGCGTGCCCTCGGTCAAGCGCTCATTCCAGATCAGCACGCACCACCCTCCGGGCCGCAAAATGCGAACAAATTCCGCGCGCGTTCGGCGCAGATCAAACCAATGAGCCGCCTGCGCCGCCGTCACGAAATCAACCGACGCCGATCCCAGCGTAGTTTCTTCCGCCGTCCCGGCCACCGAAATTAGCCGCTTATAACCTTCCAGCACATGCGCGCCCATCTCGCGCATCTCGGTGTTTGGCTCCACGGCGAAAACAGAATTCCCGTTCTCTAGAAGCAAGCGCGTAAACAGCCCAGTTCCCGAGGCCACATCTGCGACAACGTGACCCGGCCGTAGCTCGCACTCCTGGCGCATCAAATCCAGAACCTCAGCCGGATACCCCGGGCGATATCGGACATAATTTTCCACCCGATCGGAAAAACGTGCAGTTGGCGGCCTGCTCATACCTTTTAAGTGTAACCCGTACAATTGCCGGTTCCGTTGGCGCGGTACAATCTTTAACTTCGCGTTCGACGCGAACTTCGTGTTGACGCGCTCCATGCGTGAACGGTTTGCATCAGAATGGTCTAAAGGAGTGTCATGAAAGTTCTCTCCGGTGCCGCACTTTTCTTTTTACTGATTTCCGCGAGCCTCCAGGCCTTCGATAAAGATAGAGACACCAATGCAAATAAAGACAGCGCCCCCGATCCTGCAGCCAATGCCGCGTCGTCAAGGCCCGAGAGCTGGGTTATAAGTGGTTTTCGCGATGTTGCCCGCGAGCAAGAGATTGAAAGAAAGTTCATCGCAGTTCCCGATCCAAAGTTGGCCGAGGAGCATCTGCGCATTCTGACGCAAGCCCCGCACGTCGCGGGCTCGCCCGAAGACAAAGCCACAGCCGAATATGTAGCCGGAAAATTTCGCGATGCCGGTCTCGACACCGCAATCGTCGAATATAAAGTCTGGTTCAACTATCCGTTAGAAATCAGCGTCGATATGACTGCACCCGCAGGCGTCGAAATGCACGGTCCACATCGCGAACATGTTGACGGCGACCCTTTTCAGGACGATCCGCGAGTCATCACTCCTTACAATGCCATGTCTCCCTCCGGAGACGCCGAGGCCGATGTCGTCTACGCCAACTACGGTACGCCCGATGACTTCGACAAGCTGAAGCAGATGAACGTCGACGTGCGCGGCAAAATCGTAATCGTCCGCTACGGCCAGAATTTTCGCGGCGTCAAAGCGTTTGTCGCGCAGGAGCGCGGCGCTGCCGGAGTCGTTATTTATTCCGATCCCAAAGATGATGGCTACTATCGCGGCGACGCTTACCCAAAAGGTCCGTGGCGTCCCGCCAGCGGCGTGCAGCGCGGATCCATCGGATTCATGTTCCAATTTCCCGGCGATCCCACCACCCCCGGCGTTGCTGCAACGCCAACTCTGCCCGATTCAAAGCGCATTTCGTCCGCCGAATCCGCGCAGATGCCGAAAATTCCCGTCACCCCGATCTCCTACGCTGATGCCGAGCCGATTCTCGAAAATCTCAGCGGACCTGATTCGCCTCGCGATTGGCAAGGCGCTCTGCCATTCACTTATCACGTTGGCCCGGGCCCAGCGAAAGTAAAAATGCACCTCAAGCAGGATTATCAATTCCGCACCATCTGGGACGTAATCGGCAAAGTACCCGGAACATCTTCGCCCGATGAATGGGTGGTTGCCGGCAATCACCGAGACGCATGGGTCTACGGCGCGGTCGATCCCAACAGCGGCACCGCCGCCATGCTTGAAACCGTTCACGGTCTGGGCGAGTTGCTGAAATCAGGCTGGAAGCCGAAGCGCACCATCGTCTTCGCCAGTTGGGACGCTGAAGAAGAAGGCCTGATGGGCTCGACCGAATGGGGCGAAGAACACGCGCCCGATCTCGCGAACGCCGCCGCATACTTCAACATGGATGTAGGTGTGTCGGGTAAAAA
>JBAWBE010000424.1:0-2532 GCA_049589635.1 Terriglobales bacterium | reverse complement strand
CTGCAAGGCTCGATAATCGTCAACAATCCGTTTTGGTGGACGGCCGACGACAAATTTTTCAACTATGCGATGGCGCACAAGATGGGCGTAGCCATTCCGCCGACAGTAATCCTGCCGCATCACACGCATCCGCCCGACACCACTGACAAGTCGATGCGGAATCTAATGTACCCATTGAATTGGGAGGAATTATTTGCCTACGTCGGATTCCCGGCCTTCCTGAAACCCTACTCAGGCGGCGGATGGAAGCACGTTTATAAAGTCCACAACCCGGAAGAGTTCTTTCAGAACTACAACCAGACCGGCGACCTCTGCATGACCCTCCAGCACGGAGTCGAGTTCGAGGACTATTACCGCTGCTATGTAGTCGGGCAGGAAAAAGTCCACATGATGAAGTACGACCCCAAAGCTCCATTTCACGAGCGGTATGTGAAGGGCAATCCGCCCGCTCCGCCAAAATTAAAAGAGCGCATCGAGAAAGACGCAATCGCACTGTGCCGCGCATTGGGTTATGACCTCAACACGGTTGAGTTCGCCGTCGAAGACGGCATTCCCTATGCAATCGACTTCATGAACCCTGCTCCCGACGCCGAAGTCGCGTCCGTAGGTCAGCAAAATTTTGAATGGGTAGTCGACGCGGTAGCCGAGATGGCCGTGAAAAAAGCCTTGAGCGGCGTGAATCCGGTTGACGAACTGCGCTGGTCAGCATTCCTGAACGGGCCCAAAACAGCGGAAGCCCGAACGCCGAAATCCCGGAAATAGCAGGGACTTAGCGGAAGCTGGGTTTGTAAAATGCCCTTTCGAGCGCGACCTCGCGCCCCAAGTCTGCATCAAAAAACTATCTCTGGCCGGTGCGCACTCTGCATGAAACTTGCAAAGGTGGTTCTCTCCGGCATGGTTTGGCTTGCGGTCATTGGACTTCTCTGCGCCCCCACCACCGCCCGCGGCGAACTGCAATGGCAAATACCGAAGATGGAGCCGGTCCGCTTGCGCCTGGTCGCCCTCGCCTGGAATCACGTGCCCACGTCTTTCTTTGCCAGCGAAGAAATTTTCATAGCCGAGATCGAAATCACCAAAGACGAATCGCGGCTGGTGAAGTTGGTCTATAACTTTCTCCCCTATCAACCACGTCTCTCTGAAAACGGCCTCAACTATTCAACCGTTCACGAACTCCGGGCCGCACGCGATCCCCAGTGCGACGCAACGGTCGGTGAAATTACCACCGGCCAAATGGGAGACTGGCGTCAGGAGCAGTCGCAGCTAAAATATTCCACCGACGCTCCAGCCGTGAATCTGGCGCGCCACAAGAAACCATTGCCCTGCTATGTAACCAGCGCAGCCGACTACACGAGGCCGGTTCATGAGCCGGCGCCCGAAGAGTAACCGCGAAACCAAGCTCGAACGACGATCGAATAAAGATTGTGAGCAAAGCTCTCCCCGATCCTTGAAGCGCGCTCCATTCGGCGGTAATATTCGGTGTTACCCGCAAGCGTCGCACGAGGCCCAATGCCGCAAAACTACGTTCCCGCGTTCCTCTTCATCGCCGTCGTCGGAATCCTCATTCCGCTAACGCTCGTCGTCGCGCGCCTCATCCGCACGCAGAGCCCAAACCGCACCAAGCTAATGCCCTACGAATGCGGCATCGATCCCTACGACAACGCTCGCGGACGCTACACGGTCCGCTACTACATCATCGCGATCCTGTTCGTAGTCTTTGACGTGGAAACGATCTTCCTGTTTCCGTGGGCGGTAAAGTTCAAGTCGCTGGGCGTTTACGGCCTGGTAGAAATGCTGGTCTTCTTAGGCATCCTGATCGTCGGCTACATCTGGATCTGGAAAAAGGGCGCGCTGGAATGGGTGTAGCCGGGTGTAATAGAACGTGTGTAATAGAAAAGGTGTAATAGAAACCTTGTTTAAAGGAAATTAAACAGGTTTAGGGAAGGGTACGACTTCCAGTCGTGCCGTCACAGCCTCAATTTTAGACAAGGGCTTTAGCCCCTGAGGGCCACAGAAACTCGCATGTCCACCATCACCACCGGAGACATCTTCAAGGCCAGCCGCTTCACCCGCGGCAATCTCTTTTTCCCGACGCAGATCATCGTCAACGCCCAACACGTAAGCCGAGTCAAGCCGCGCATGTTCGGCAGCAACGAAGAAAGCATCGGCATCAATCAGGTCGCTTCCGTCCACATTTCAACCGGACTGATCTGGTCCGACATCGTGATCGAGTCCTCGGGAGGCACCGATCCGATCACCAGTCACGGCCACAGCAAGAAGGACGCCCAGCGCATCCGCGAGCTGATAGAGGGCTATCAAGCCGCCCGCAAAACATAATGCGCTCTTCGCATGACGGAGATCGTTGACACCGTTTTAGCAAGCTGTTAGAAGTGAGGGTCTCGCGCACTTCAATAACGCTTCAGATAGATAACGTTTCAGCCGCCAGACCGAACGAGCCAATGGCCGAGGAAAGCAAGCCGCAAGTTCCACCGTCGCCGGAAGGTGAAGCCAAGCCGACGACGGAGAAGCCAATTC
>JBAWBE010000423.1:0-7365 GCA_049589635.1 Terriglobales bacterium | reverse complement strand
CCACTGGTCGAAGCGCTCATTCAGGCTGCTGGTCCTGGCATCCGGTGGATGCGCGATCCAACTCGGGGCGGCGCTGCAACATCTCTCAATGAATTGGCGCGCGATTGCGGGCTTGGCATGGTTCTTTTTGAAGATCAGATTCCAGTGCGCGATACCGTCCGCGGTGCGTGCGAACTGCTCGGACTTGATCCGCTGCACATTGCGAACGAGGGCCAATTCCTGGCGGTTGTCTCTCCGGAGTACGCTGATGCCGCAATCAACGCCTTGAGTCTCGCGCCCGGGGGGAGAGAGGCGCAGGTGATCGGCGAAGTTCGCGAACAACCTGCCGGCACGGTTTTGGTGACGACCCTTTATGGAGGTAGCCGAATCGTAGACATGCTCGTCGGTGATCCCCTGCCGCGAATTTGCTAGACACTTATTTGCCAGACAAAGACGATATGCCAACAGCCTGTAAACTCGCGAGCCACGTCGAAGAGCGTCTTCTGGAGCGCAACCAACTCTTCCAGCACTTCTTCGCGCGCGAGGCGTCTCGCCTCGCGGAAGCTTGCCGGGAAATGTCTGAACGATTTCTTCGTGGAGGCCGGCTGCTGGCCTTCGGACGCGGACCTTACGCTACCGACGCGCAGCACGTCTCTGTCGAGTTCGTTCACCCGGTGATCGTCGGCAAACGCGCGCTGCCCGCGCTCGATCTATCGGTACTCTTTCGACCGTGGCTCGAAGCTGTCCTTCATTCAGAAGACATCGTCATGGGATTCGGTCCTCCGGAGGGCGACCCCGAGGTCTGGGGAGCGCTGCAGGAGGCACACCGTCGCGACGCAATGACCTTCGCTCTTCCGGGTATCGATGGCTCCTACGCGGTGGGTGCGGCGACGCAAGATCCGTTTATGCATCAGGAGATGATTGAAATCCTTTATCACACGCTCTGGGAGACGGTGCATGTCTTCTTCGAGCATCGGGAACTCGGCCATGACGTCGGGGCGTCAGGCTTTCTCTATCCGTTTCTAGGAACGGAAAAGCAACGCACAACGGGCCTGGTCGCTGAAGTGGCGTCTTCTATCTTAATGAAAGTCCGCGATGACACCGAACTCCGCCAGCAATTAGTGCGGGAAGAAGCTGAGCAAATCGGTGCTACAGCGCAGGCGATTCATGATCGTCTGCTTCGCGGTGGCAAGATCATTGTCTTCGGCAATGGCGGCTCGGCCACGGACGCCAACGATTTCGCCATTGATTGCGTGCTCCCACCGCCGGGCTATCAATCGATCCCCGCGGTCTCACTTTCGCTGGAGCCAGCAAACATTACTGCCGTTGCGAATGACATAGGCACCGATGCAATTTTTCTTCGCCAATTGATTGCGCAGGCTCGCCCGGAAGATATAGCAATCGGCATTTCCACCAGCGGCGGCTCGCGCAACATCATCATGGCACTGGAAGAAGCGCGGAAGCGGAATATGTTGACAGTCGCGCTGCTCGGCTACGACGGTGGCGAAATCAAACGCAAGGGACTGGCTGACTTTCCCGTGGTAGTGAACTGCGACTACATCCCGCGCATTCAGGAGGTTCAGGCATCCATTTATCACGTCATTCGCGAATCGTTGCAGGCGCTGAACCAGGAGGGATTGAGCCGTGGCCAAGCTTGAACTCTATGGAACTGCGCGCTGTCCGCACACCGATGAAATGCGTGAATGGCTGGAGTGGAAGCGCAGCGAATTTGTCGAATATGACGTTGAAGCCGATCCAGTAGCGCGCGTACGGATGCGCGAGATTTCGGGCGGGCAGCGCACGGTGCCAATCCTGGTCGAGGACGGCAAAGTAGTTCAGGTGGGATGGCAAGGTCACGGTTGCATGGTTGACTCATAGAGGTGACGAATAGAACCGACGAGTAGTGCGAAGAGTGACAACCTGGAAGACACAATGGCCGGTGCTTGTTCCATTCGAGTTCGGGGAGTAGTGCAGGGCGTGGGATTCCGTCCCTTTGTCTATCGCCTCGCTTGTGCCAACACTTTGAATGGATGGGTGCTGAACGCGGAAGAGGGCGTCGAAATTCATCTGGAAGGCGCTGAGGCCGGTCTGCAAGCTTTTGTCCGAGATTTGAAAGCGCAGCCTCCACCTGCGGCTAATATCGCGGAGATCGATGTGCAGCCTGCGGAACTGGTTGGCTTGCGTGAGTTCACAATCCGGACGAGCCAGCGCAAGGAACGCCCGACGGTTCGAATTTCACCTGACCTCCCCGTTTGCGATGACTGTCTGAAAGAGCTCTTCAATCCTGCGGACCAGCGCTATTGGTATCCATATATCAACTGCACCAATTGTGGACCGCGCTATACAGTCGTGCGGGCTCTGCCCTACGACCGAGCCAATACCACCATGAAGGACTGGCCGCTCGACGATTACTGCACCGCGGAGTATTCAGATCCCGGGAACCGTCGTTTTCATGCGCAGCCTGTCGCTTGTTCGGCGTGCGGTCCCTGCTTCTATCTTCAGCCGCTTCCTCACTCGCGGCTTCAACCTGACAGCGATCAAGCCGCCGGTGCAAATGGAGATGATATCCGTCGGGCGGCCGAACTTCTTCACGCTGGCGGGATCCTCGCTGTGAAAGGCCTCGGCGGGTACCATCTTGCGTGTGACGCCCGCAATTCCGTTGCCGTCTCGGCGCTGCGGGACCGCAAGTTCCGCAAGGAAAAACCCTTCGCTCTGATGGCGAAGAATATAAGCATAGCGCGGACTCTGGTTGACTTATCACCGGATGCCGAGTTGCTGGTCTGCTCTCTCGCCCGGCCCATCGTCCTTGCCCGGGCGAAAATGGAGCTTCCAGAAGTGGCCCCGGAGAACAATGAATTCGGCGTGATGCTGCCCTACACACCTTTGCACTACTTGCTATTCGCAGCCGGCGCCCCGGACGTGCTGGTCATGACAAGCGCGAATCGCTCAAGCGAGCCGATCGCCTACGAAGATGAAGACGCATTACAGCGTCTCGCGGGAATCGCTGACTCGTTCTTGATTGGTCAACGGCCGATTGCTCGACGGGTGGATGACTCCGTTGCACGAGTCGGCGCTTTCGGTCCGGTGGTCCTGCGCCGCGCCCGTGGCTACGCTCCAAGCGCGGTTGCATCACTTCCTACCCAACGTCCCATTCTCGCGCTGGGTGCCGACCTGAAAAATACCATCACGCTGGTTGTGAACGGCCAGGCATTTGTCAGCCAGCACATCGGGGATTTGGACCACTACCTCTCATTTCGCGCGTTTCGCGAGACGATCGAGGACCTCGTCTCGATGTACGAAGTTTGCTACCACGAGTTGCTTCTTGTGCACGACCTTCATCCGCAATATCTCTCAACCGCCCACGCCACGACGCTTGAAGTTCCGCAAATCCAGGCGGTGCAGCACCATCGCGCACATGTGGCGTCTGTACTTGCTGAACGGGGAGAGTGGACGAAGCGAGTTATAGGCGTAAGCTTCGACGGCACCGGATACGGAGACGACGGCTCAATCTGGGGCGGCGAGATCTTCGTGGGCAGCATCCGGGAGGGTTTCGAGCGCGTGGCCCATATGCGCCGCGCGGCCCTTGCGGGCGGAGACGCCGCTGCCCATTGCCCAGTCCAGTCGGCTGCCGGGTTTCTTGTCCAGGTAGATGACCTGCCAGACGTGCTTGCCGACCCGTTCGCTTTTCCCGCCCGCTACCAGAATGCGAGAGAGTTGATACGCAAAGACGTACGCACATTTGCCACCACTTCTATGGGGCGCCTGTTTGACGCCGCTGCCGCGCTTCTCGGGTTTACTCGTGAGGTGACTTTTGAAGGACAGGCAGCGATCTGGCTGGAGCAACTCGCTTGTGGCGTGCCGAGGACGGAGCCCTATCCCTTCCCTCTTGTCGCCGGCGAACTCGATTTTCGCCCGTTGTTATTGGCGGTCGCTCGAGACCGTGTTTCTGGCCGTGATGTGCGGGAGGTTGCTCGATCCTTCCAGCGTGGAATCGCGCAGGGTCTGTACGACGCTCTAACAGTTATTTCTCGCGCACACGCGCTCGACACCGTTGTTCTTTCTGGAGGAGTATTCCAGAACGAGTTGCTCCTGGAGGATTTGAAATCGTTTTTGACAAGTGGATCGCTGCAGGTGTGGACGAACCATGCGGTGCCACCGAACGACGGCGGCGTCAGCCTGGGACAGGCGGCACTGGCAGCCTTTGGCCGCTTCGACGGCCCCGCGCAGCCAATAGTCGCGCGGAGCAACTAAGGGAAAGCCATGCACGAACTTTCCATCGCGATGAGCATCGTGGAACTGGCCGAGGAAGAAGCCGAGCGCCGCGGCGTTCAGATTATTGCCGTCCACTTGAAATTGGGCGCGCTATCCGGCGTGGTGAAGGAAGCTCTTTTCTCTTGTTACGAAATGGCCTGCGAGAATACTCCTCTGCAAGGTTCTCGCCTGCAGGTTGAGGATGTTCCCGTCGTCATCTTTTGCCCCAATTGTCGAGCGGAGCGTTCTCTGAGCTCGGCGCAGTTGTTTAGTTGTCCCGAATGCGCGACTCCGTGCTCGGAGATCATACGGGGCAAGGAACTTGAAGTCGTTGCCTTGGAGATACAGGAATGCGTCCCGAACCACGTTTGATCGAAGTCCGCAGGAATGTTCTGAAGCAAAATGACATCGTGGCGCGGAAGCTCCGCGACCGTTTCCGCGCCGCTGGCGTGTTCGTGGTGAGCCTCGTCTCCAGTCCCGGCTCAGGGAAGACTGCATTCCTCGAAAAGACGCTCACTCTGTTGCGTTCAAATTATCGCGTGGCTGCCTTGGTGGGCGATCTCGCCACCGAGAACGATGCAGTGCGTCTGGCGCGCAGCCAGGCTCCAGTCAAGCAAATCACGACGGGCACGCTGTGCCACCTCGAAGCCGCCATGGTAGAACGCGCTCTGGAAGAAGAAGAATGGGACCTCAACCAATTGGACTTCCTCTTCATCGAAAATGTAGGCAACCTGGTCTGTCCGTCTTCCTATGATTTGGGCGAGGATCTTCGCCTGGTACTGATTTCTGTGACCGAGGGCGAAGACAAGCCACTGAAGTATCCGACCATTTTCAACAGCGCAGACGTTGCCGTGGTCACAAAGGTTGACCTGGCAGAAGCCGTTGAGTTCACTTGGGAGACCGCATACAACAACATCCAGTCTGTACGTCCGGGTATGCCGGTGTTCGGGCTTTCCGCCAAGACCGGCCAGGGAATGGAAGACTATTTTAAGTTTATTGCTGCCCGCGCGTTGCAGTTCCGCCAGGCAGCGACATTCTAGAGTAGTCAGTCGCGACACCTTATTGTTCTTGAAGCGGTTCTGGCACATAGGCGAAGTCCGTGCCCTCAGCCCAAGGTCCGGGCCCAACTTGAAGCTGTTTCCGACGACTTCTAAAGCACTTGCGCAGCCACCTAAGACCCATTAAGTCATTGGGCACCGAATTGGTCTCAACCGATAGACGATTGCTGCAGTCGAGGCGGGAAAATACTCTCCGTCATTAGAAGCTGCGTTCCGTATCGCGGAGGTGTTCAACGTGTCACTGGGAGAGGTATTCCGGTGGCACGCGAAGGCCAACCTATCGAAGGCGTCGAGTTGTCATGAACCAACCATGCACAATCCACAGCTAGCGACATCGCCCGCGGGTGTTGAAAAGTCACCGAGATTAACAATAACCTAATGCACCCTAAGTCGTAGAACCATCTCTGACCCTAGACTGAGAGCCGTATCTCCACTCCTTCGGAACCTCTTTTTCCCCACATGACGAATTGTTATCGGTTCATCGAATAAATAGGATCGCAACCGAATTGGATATCTTAGGAAAAGCAGCACGTGGAAGGAAAATGTTATGAAAAGCAGGATCGAAATCTGGTTGGTAGTAATGGCCAGCTCTCTGGCGCTATGCCTGGGGACGATTTCTTGTGGCAATTCGAAGGGCACTAACGAAACCACCACGGCCGATGCCTCAACGAAAGTCCCAACGCAAACAACGCAGACGCAGCCTGATCTCGAAAAACAACGCCAGCAAGCCGAGCAGCAAGCCCGGCCCGGCGTCGAGAAGGAGCGAAAACAGGCTGAAGAAGAAGCTACGAAGAATCTCGATCAGGATGCCATCGCCGCGATCACCGACACTCAAGCTGCGATCGATGCCATTGCCTCAAACAAGAGCGATGCGGCTCTTAAAGCAATCGAACAGGCGACGGGAAAAATCAATGTTCTGCTCGCTCGTAACCCGAGGGCTGCGTTCATCCCGGTCAGCGTGCAAGTGGTGGTCATCGACAGTGGACCCCACGACCTTATGGCTATCAAGGCACTTACCGACGAAGTCTCGGCAGCGGTATCTGCGAAAGACTACCCCGCGGCGCGCGTTGTGCTCGACGGGCTAGCCAGCGAAATCCGGGTGCGCACCTATAGCTTGCCTCTGGGAACATATCCCGATGCTCTGAAGGAGGCGGCGCGTCTTCTGGATCAAAAGAAGAATGACGAAGCTAGCACCGTGTTGCTGGCGGCCCTCAATACCCTGGTAGCGGTCGATCGGGTGACTCCTTTGCCTTTGGTACTTGCGCGCGAGGCGCTCGACGCCGCTCGGGAGAAAAGCCAGAGCGACAAAGCTATGGCGCAAACGCTTGTGCAAACTGCCAAGAATGAAATTGAACGGGCGAAGGCGCTTGGCTATGCGGCGAAAGATCCGGACTATGCGAACCTAAATACCGACATCGCCAGCCTTGAGAAGCAACTCAAAAGCAATGGCGACACCGGCTCCGTGTTCGCCAAGCTCGAGGACAAATTATCCGGGTTTTTGAAACGGCAGTCCCAACAAGAGCGGCGCTAAGAACTGGCCCGCGAAGTACAACGCCCAGTCATCCGAAGGTCGGTAGCGCCCGCCCGGGTGGGACGGCGCAACCAGAACGATGAACAAAGAGGACCAGAAAGAAGACCAGAAGGAGAACAATGATGGCTACGGCAACGTTAAATCGAAGCGACATCGAAATGCAGAAGGATGTATTGGCAGAACTGAGGTGGGATGCGCGCCTCCAGCCTAACGAGATCGGGGTAATCGTTAAGGACGGCGTGGTGACGCTCACTGGCTGGGTCGATTCGTATTTCAAAAAATGGTACGCGGAGGATGCTGCCCATCGTGTCGACGGGGTCCGGGCAGTAGCCAACGACATCCAGATCAAATTAGCCGGTGAGCGCACGGACGCCGATATTGCCAAGGCGGCACTGAACGCGCTGCAATGGAACGTCGCCCTGCCCGCCGACAGGATTTCTCTCACCGTCTCGAGGGGGTTCGTCACGCTCAAGGGAGAAGTGCCCTGGCAATATCAGAAAGAAGAGGCCGAACGCGTGATTCGTCATCTCCTGGGCGTCAATGGAG
>JBAWBE010000422.1:0-3250 GCA_049589635.1 Terriglobales bacterium | reverse complement strand
GGCCAAAGCCTCCGCCTCCGCTGAACCCGCCTCCATGCGCGAAGCCTCCACCACCATGCCCGAATCCGCCTCCACCGAATGCGCTGAAGCCGCGGGCTCCGCTCATCATATTTCCAGAATGAATACTTCCGCCGCTCGAGCCGCGCCCCCGGTAGATGCCGTTCGCATAGTGCTCGCCTTCAACATAATGAGGACCGCCGCCCCACTCGTGAGAGTTCGTGCTGAAGTGGCGCGGGAAGGGATGGTTGCCGAATCCAAAACCATAGCCTCCCCCGTAGTAGCCGTAGAAGGGTGCGTCAAAAACCCACCAGGGGGAATAGAATCCCCAACCGAACGGGCTGTAGAAAATTCCATCGCCGGGGATAAATGTGAACGCGCTGAACCACGGGTCCCAATACCAGTCTGCGCCCCACCAGCCTGCTCCCCACGGACCAAATCCGTTTTGCGCATACAGACCGGCGGCGTTGACGTTCGCTTCGGCAACGTAAGCTGAGCGCAAACTGCTCCAGCGATAGAGATCGCCTTCTTCATAGGTCTTCTTGTCGAATTTTTCCGGCTTGAGCGCTTGGTTGATGGCGAGCGCGACTTCGTGGCCGCTCTTCACGGTGACGTTCTTGCTCGTTCCTTCCACGAATGCCTGGCCGTCAAACACGCGGAGCTGGTCCTGGTTCAGGTTGAAGTCGTACAGACCCGTTTTCACTAACCGCGTTTTCAGACCATTTACATCAATTTGGATATCGTTCTCAGGATGGATCTCGGCGACTTCGACCATCGCGTGCCCTTTATCGAGGCCGACTTCGGTGTCAGTCAAACTCGGAGAGATCATCTTTACTGAACTATTGTCGCCGACACGCAGAAAGACTCCGGGCGTCAGAAGAATTTCCGCTTTACCCTTTTCCGTGGTTAGCGACTGTCCGGACCGCAATTCGGCAGAACCGATTGATTTCGCATCGAGCTCTCGCGAGCCGAGGGAAACATTGCCTTCAACGTAATTAAGAGCTCCTGGTAGCGCTGTATGTGAGCTCGCATCATCCGCGAATGCGGGCACAGAGAAGATCGCGGCCAGGAAGAAAGTCACAATTGCTTTTCGTGATAACTGCATATTTCCTCCTCACCTCTATTTAGTTCGATGATGTGAAGAGAGCGTGCGATGCCTCCCGTGATCGGTTGCCACGGGCACCATGGAACAATCACGGCAACAATCACGCCTTCAATTTGGTGCATCTAAGTATGCAGGGATCGTATTTGGAAAATAGGGATTCTCTCTTGCGGCCGAATTGGGCCAGGGCCTGCCTTTTGAAAGGAGGCATCTATGAATAAACCAACTTTTTTGCTCAGTGTGATTGCCGGTGTTGCGTTCGCGGCTTTCTCGGCGGGGAGCCTGACGGCGCAGCAGACGCCGGATGCGAATGGAGCTTCGGTGCGGATGATTGTAACCGCGGAGGCTCGTCACGGTACCGACGTGCCGCTGTTGGACGCCAAGGATGTATTGGTTCACGAAGGGAAGGACCGTGATCGCGTGATCGATTGGGTGCCGGCACAAGGCGAACACGCCGGGCTGGAGCTTTTTATTCTGATCGATGACAGCTCGGCGCGCAGCGTCGATTTGCAGCTGAACGATATTCGCAAGTTCATCGACGGGCAGCCGAGTTCCGCGCAGATCGGAATTGCGTACATGCAGAATGGCACCGCGCGGGTTGAACAGAATCTTACGAACGACCATGCGCTGGCCGACAAGGCTTTGCGTTTACCCTTTGGCACCGCGGGCGCTAACGCGAGTCCGTACTTTGCCTTCAGCGATCTGATGAAGCGCTGGCCGCAGACCAATAACCGGCGCGAGGTGCTGATGGTCACGGACGGCATCGATCGTTACTACGGAAGCGGGGATTTGCAGGATCCTTATGTGACTGCAGCCATCGAGGACGCGCAGCGCGCGGGCGTCATTGTTTCGGCGATCTACAGCCCGGGCGCTGGACATTTCGGACATAGCTACTGGCAAACATATTGGGGTCAACTATATCTGTCGGAGCTTACGGAGAGAACTGGAGGCGAATCGTTTTACATCGGCATGACTGGGCCGCCGGTGGCGTTTGCTCCTTATTTGAACGAGTTGGCGAACCGGCTCAATCATCAATACATCTTGACGTTTATTCCGAAGCCGGAGAAGAAGACGGGGCTGCGGCGAGTGAAGGTAACGACGGAAGTTCCGAATGCCGAGTTAGTCGCGGCGGATCAAGTGTACGTTTCGGCGGAGGCTCGGTAACGGCCATCGGAACGAAGACGTTCAAACGAAGACGTTCAGATGACCCGGGTGTCCAGACCGTAAAAAGCAGGACAACCAAATCAGCCTATTAGCCATCACCAGTTATAAGGGCGGGTCCAGTGTCACTTAGCTGGCATCTCGGGAGTGCTCGTCGCAGGAACTTCTGGACGCGGGTGATCCTCGCGTCAACGGCGCTTCTGGGAGTGTTGGCCGCCCGCAATGTACCGCCCGTATTTTCGGCGGCAGTGTCGGGTCGTTCAACAATAAGCGCTGTCTCCCTCCACGATCAGAGGCCGCGGTTTGATCGGGATCGACCAGAGTGGAATGTTCCCGCCCACCGTCTTCTTCCAATCCCCATCGTTTCCGAGTCAGCGCAGCTTACCCCGATAGTCCAGCTTTTGGCCGAGCCTCAACCCAAGGGGCCGCATTACAATCGCCCACCTCCTGCTCGATAGAGAATCCCGCTCAATTCGAGGCCGCGAAAGTTGCGGCCATCGTCGTCGCGATTTGTGCGTTTTGAGGCCACCAGACCCCGTTTGGTGGCGCCAAAGCGGTCCCCGGCGATGGGAAAGATGAACCGAACGAAGTTCCCATGAATAAGGAGAAAGCTATGAGCGGACGAAAGATACTGTGTGTTGAAAGTGAACCAGAGAACTTGGCAATACTGACCTACATGCTGGAAGGAATGGGCTATGAGGTATTGACGGCAACGAACAGTTGGCAAGCGATTGCTGTCCTAGGTAAGCAAACGATGGATGGAGTGCTGCTCGACCATAACTTGCCCAACGCATCGGGTACGGAATTGCGGAGGCAACTGAAAATGATCCAGCCGGACATTCCGGTTCTGCTCTTTGAAGGGGTCGGCAGCCAGACTCCATTTATGGTGCGTTTTTTTGATTCGTACTTGCGTAATGGAGAACGGCATACCGACGGCGTAGGGGAATTCGAATCATGAAACGCGGACGTTAGTCCCTGCCGCGCGCGGGT
>JBAWBE010000421.1:0-12496 GCA_049589635.1 Terriglobales bacterium | reverse complement strand
ACAAGAACATCATTTATGTCATCGATGGCTACAACGGCACCTTTCTGACGACCGTCGAAAGCTACAACACCGCAACTAACACCTGGACCGAAGAGGCATCGGAACCAGTGGCAAAGATCGAGTTTGTGGCTGGGCGGATCGGAACCAGCATCGTGGCCGCCGACGGAGTCAACGCCGGCAACGTTGCCATGGCCGATAACGAGGCTTACAACACGGGCACGAATGCATGGACTTCCGTGACGGCCGATCCCACGGCTCGAACGGGAGCCTGCGGCGGGGCTATCGGTGCAGCGCTCTATGTCGCAGGCGGCTACGATTTTCAGACCGTTACCTTAACCGAATCGTTCAAGTTGTCCAACAAAAAGTGGGCGACGCTGGCTGCCATGCCGCAAGCCACTCTCTTGCCGGCTGCCGCAGTTTATAAGAAGCAGTTGTACTGCATCGGCGGCATCACCACCTTCGAGGGGACCATGCTCGGGAACGTGCAGATCTATCAACCGTAGGTTCTAACCACAAATTCCGGAGGAACTCATGATTTCCGTCGACAGCCGCACAAAGAAGAAAGCTGGCATGGCCGCATTCGCGCTCACCATGCTCATCGTTGTCACTCTAATAGCCGGAGCAACTCTTCCGCTCTGCGCGCAAACTGATGGAGCGGCCGCCGAGGCTCCCGCCGTCAATCACAACACGTGGACCACCGGAGCGGTCATGCCCACCGCTCGGTGGAGCGGCGCCAGCGGCGTGATCGACAAGCTGATTTATGTTGTCGGTGGCGCGACTGGAACCGCCGTTACCGGCGTCAACGAAATTTACAACCCTAAGACGAATAAGTGGTCGACCGGCGCATCCATGCCGACGCCGCGCTTCGCGGTCGCATCGGCCGTGGTGAATAACATCCTGTATGTCTTTGGAGGCAGCGACAACGGCAGCGACGCGCTCAACGTCGTCGAAGCCTATAACCCAGCGACCAATTCGTGGTCGACGTTAACCAACATGCCTACGGCGAGAAACAGCATGTCAGCCGCTGTTGACAAGGGAATCATCTACGTCGTCGGAGGTTACAGCAACGGCAGCCGGCTCTCGACTGTTGAGAGCTATAACCCGACCACTAATAGCTGGACCGAAGAGGCGCCTCTTCTGGTGGGAAAATCCGGACCTGCGGTTGGTCTTCTCGGGGCGACGATCGTGGCTGCGGGAGGACTGAGCAACTCTGGCGTGACCGGCGATAACGAAGCCTATACCGTGAAGAAAAACAAATGGGCAACGCTTACAGCCGACCCAACGCCGCGGCAGGCGCAATGTTCATGGGTCATTTCCGGTGAGTTGTATGTTGCCGGCGGAAGCGGGAGCAGCGGTGCTTTGACCCTCAATGAAGCCTACAGCCCGAAAACGAAATCATGGGCGACGCTGGCATCGATGCCGGACGCGGTCGCTGGCGCAAATTCAGCGTACCTGAGCACGAAGCTTTACTGTATCGGCGGGTCAGACACTGGTGTGCTTGGATCGGGCTTGGCCTACGACTTCGTTCAGATTTATCAGAAGTAAAAAATCATAACGCGATACAATGCCGAGGCCAAACAGTTCTGAGAGAGAACAAGGCCGAGGCAGAAAGGTCTGCCCTGCGCACAGATCGAGAACGGCTTGCACGTCGAGCACTTTTTACGGCGAACAGTTTCACGGCGAACCTGGGGAGGCGGCGTGGAGGACTTGCGAAGATCCTCCACGCCGAGCCGTGATTCAGGGCCGAGTTATCTTTGCCGCCTGGGCGCGTGCCGCTTGGGCGGCTTCTTTCTGTCCGGCTGCATCTAGCACTTCGGCTAGTTGCTGGTAGGCCATTGGAGTTGGCTGAATTTCCGCCGAGCGCTGAAAGTCGTGCGCAGCCTGCATCAAATCGCCTGATTTCTTCGCGAGCATTCCGAGTCCGAGATATGCGGCGGAATTTTCCGGCTGTTGCGCCAGGGCCGCGACAAAATCTTGCTTTGCCTTGTCGTCCTCGTTCAGCGCGAGATAGGCGTATCCGCGGTTCGAGTGCGCGAGGGCCAGTAATTCGGGATTTCCTGTGAGCTGCATGACTTCGTCGTAGCCTTGAATTGCGCCGCGATTATTGCCGTGCTGCTGCTCGTAGGAGGCGATGTTCAGTTTGCTGACAGGATCCGCTGGGCGAATCGCCTGCGCCTCTCGGAAAAATGGGATTGCTTCGTCCGTTCGTCCTTTGGCGAGAAGCGCGGTCGCGACATTATCTTCGGCTATGAAATTTTTTTGTGTGACGTCGAGCGTGTGCTGCCATAGGGTCTGGTTATCGGTCCAATAATTTACCTGGCGATGTAGAGCCAACGCGAGCGACGAAAGAATGACGATACTTGGCACAATCAGGATTAGAGCCGCGGCGGACTGCGTTTTTGCGGGCGAGAGAGACGAGGCAAGCCTTGCCTCTACGCTGATGTTTGAAGCTCGTCGCGATTGGAGGAGATCTGGAATTCCCCAGCACACGAGCACGAAAATTCCGAGCGCCGGAATATAGGCATAGCGATCCGCCATCGATTGCACACCGACCTGCACCAAGCCAACCATCGGAACCATGGTTCCCAGAAACCAGAACCAGCCGACGAACAGGTAGCGGCGCTCGCGGAAGATCACAACGACAACCGTGATCGCAAGAATTCCGATGGTGGAAATAATCGCGCCCGGAATATCGATCGCGCCTCCGGGATGGGGATAGAGTGGCGCCAGATTGGCCGGCCAGAAAATTTTCCCAATGTATTTCGCATAGGCCAGGGCGGCATTTGCTAAGTGCATCCACGCCGGAATTCCTTCGTGCATGGCCGTACTCTGTGCCTTCATGGTGACTATGGCGCTCGCGGCTGAGAGCGCGAACCACGGGATTTTCTCTCGAATTAGAGTCTGCCAACGGACGATCCCACACTCGGCAAGAGGCGCGATGTGTGGAGCACTGTAGGAACTTGTAGCCGCATCTCCGCGATGTGCGGGTTTGGTCCCGATTCGTCCCAGCGGCCAATAATCGAGCAACAGCAAGGCGAATGGAAACGTGATGACCTGCGGTTTGGCCATCAGAGCCAGCGCATAGAGAACAGTGACCGTCAGGTATCGACGGATGGTTTGATTTCGAGACTCGGAACTCCGCGTGTACCAGCCATAAGCCGCCAGCGCGAGGAAGAAGAGCAACATACTGAGTACGTTTTTGCGCTCAGCGATCCACGCCACCGATTCGACATTGATGGGGTGGAGCGCAAAGAGTGCGGCGACCATCAGGCTGCGCCAGATCATGCCGGTGGCGCTTGCGAGAATCAGAAACAGTAGCGCGGCATTTGCGGCGTGCAGAAAAACGTTGACCAAGTGCGGTCCGGCCGGATTCAGTCCGAAGAGCTGGCAGTCCAGTTCGTGCGAGAGCCAGGTGAGCGGATGCCAGTTGGTGGCGGTCGTTGTACGAAAGGCCCAGGTGGTGGAATGCCAGTTCAGTCCGCTGCGAACTTCTGGGTTTTGAGTGATATAGATGTCGTCGTCGAGGTTCAGGAAGGGGGCGTGGGCTACTGGGTTATAGAGCGCCAGTGTGGCTAGAACCAGGAGCAGGGAAAGGATCAGCTTCTGCGCTTTTGGCGAGGGCGGAGACAATTTTTGCGACGCCGAGATGGGCTCGTTTGTCGACGGCAAAGTTAGATCCCCAGAGGCCAGGTTTTCCTGCTTTCCGGAATCTGCCGGAGCTGGAAGAGAAAGCTACAGCACATAGACTCGGAGCATCCACCAGACGAGGAAAATTGCGACGATTGCACCGGCGATATGGACGATCCAGTCGCCGGGGGTTTGCGGTCTGCCGAAATTGAACACGATGGCATGGTAGCACGCGGTGTATAGCGCCGTTCGGAGCACACGCGTCTCGAAGATTACGTGGCACTTGCGGTTGATTGGGTCCGATCGGTCATTTAGAGCTGGCCACCAGTGCTGATAAGAACTCACTGAGAAGATCGGCAGCTTCAATGTAAACATTGTTTGTTGGTTACGGTATTGCTGAAGCGATACCTGATGCGCAACAAAGGGAAAGCCCCCGATTCCGGGGGCTTTCAGACCAACTAAAAACAATTCAAGAATCTAGCTGTTGCCGGCTACCTGCCGCAGTTTTTCCGGCAGGAAGTGATATGGGGGCCAGGGGCCGCTTACTACCATCTCGCAGTTTTTTAGCTGCTTGGCGGCTGTGGAGTAGCGGTTCTGATATTTTTCTATGGATTTGGTGTCGATGAGGTGGGCTATATCTAAGAGCATTCCGTCGGCGGCTACGCGTTTGCAACTTACTTCCTCTTCTAATGGATTGAAGAGTTTGTGCACCTGCACGCTGAGCGCTCGCGCCTTGGTCTGGCGCTCACGCTCGCGCGAGGCTTTTTCGCGGAGCTTGGCGAGATACTCGCGGCCTACTGTGTCCGGTAAGACGATTTCTTCCATGTTACCGCGCAGGGAGCCGTCACGAACGACCAGCTTGATGCGCATTTCGGATTTGCCGCGCAGGCGGGCAACACTCTCGCAGAAGGCACGGCGATTGGAGCGGACGGCCTGGCGGATGGCGTCTTCGGTATCGAAGATGGTGCCGAAGCGGAACGGCAAAACGGTTGCGGTGCGGAAGCTCTGGCTCACTACACGGGCGTGTTCCAGAACCGATTTCTCGTCCAATTTAGAGGTTGCGCGGTCGTATTCACTTACGATGACCGCAAAGTCTCCGCTAGGATAGCTCATTACCGGGGCTGAGTTGACACCGTGAATACCATCTAGGACGAACGGGCGGCGGGCACGAACACCGTTAGCAAGGGTCTGGTGTTCAGTGAGGCAGTACGCATACCACGACATGCATTCTCTCCGATTGCACCGGGGCCTGGGGCACCCTTTAGATTTATTAAGAACTTGGGGCTGCTCTGCTCCTACCTGGGAGACGGTTGGTTGTGTTTTTCTTTGAGATGAGACCGGCACGAAAGTACCGTGTCTAAAGCGATACTACTGCGGGTCAGGGAAATTTGCAACGTTCGTTTATCGAAGTGCATCGCTTTTTTTTCAATGTGCAATGAAAACGATTTTGGCGGGGATTCCAGAGGGATTTCTTGGGGAGTGGGAGAGCGTTTAGGGATGTGGAAAAACGTAGACTTGTGTGTATCTTGCGGTCATAGTTTGCGTCGTGGATGGAAGGTCGGTGTTTAATTATTAATTAGGCGTCGAACGAAAGCTTTTAACCGGGGAGAAGTGTCACTGAACTTTCAAACTGCCCCCCAGCTTTTCCATGAATTTGCGAGGCGTTGAGCCACCGAACTTCACGCCACCCTTACCCCGGAACCAGCCCAACCACGGGTCCACGCGCGGTAGGTGGTGTCATGATTCCATAATAATGTCGGCGATTTTTCGCCAAGTGAGACTCCGTGAATGCCAGAGCGCGCAAAACTAATATCCGTAGACACCAAAATGGCGTGATTCTCAATTCCCTTTTCGTCCACATTACGTAAGTCTGCACCATAAATCACATCTGCCTTTGCCATCGAACAGGGGCGTCCGGCATCTGTTGCGAGGGCCAGCGCCACGGCAATATTAGTTCATGAGTAGCCTCCCCCGGCTTTTCACGATCCTCGTGATCGTCCTTTCTGGCACCAGTTCCCTTTTGGGACAAGTAAAGATAACGACAACCTCCTTGCCCAACGGCGCGGTCGGAACGGCCTATTCGGCCACCATTAACACAAGACTCGGAGGAGTGCCGTTCATTTGGACAGTATCGGTCGGCAGTTTGCCGCCGGGTACTGGAATGACCCCGTCGGCAGACACCCGTTCGGCCCTACTCTCGGGAACGCCAACCACGGCCGGCAGCTACCCCTTCAGCATTACCGTGCAAGGCAAGGGCGGCCACCTCTCGACGGCAAAATACACGGTTGCGATTTCAGGGCCTCCGCCAGGCACGCTTAGCGCAAGCCCGGCCAGCCTTGCCTTTGGCAATGTGCAAGTAGGAAATACTGCCAGCTTGTGGGAAGCGTTGACGAATACTGGCGGATCCTCGGTCACGATCTCAGAGGCGAACGTCTCGGGCGCGGGATTCTCGATCTCGGGGCTGACCTTGCCTATGACCTTGACGCCGACCCAGAGCGTCACCTTCATGGCGACCTTCACGCCCGCCGCAGCAGGCGCTGCCAGCAGCACGCTGGCGGTTGTCTCCAATGCATCGAATTCTCCGCTCAATGTCCCACTCTCGGGAACGGGCACGAGTCCGGGAGTTCTGTCTGTCTCGCCGGCGACATTGAGTTTTGGGAATGTGACGGTGGGATCGAGTGTCTCCCTTGGCGGTAGCCTGGCCGCAACGGGGACATCGGTAACAGTGTCATCTGCGGGCGCGGATAACGGACAGTTCGTGTTCTCTGGACTCACCCTGCCGATCACCATTCCTGCTGGTCAATCGGCGCCATTTACAGTGACCTTCACCCCCACCGCTGTTGGCGCGGCGACTTCAACACTTACCTTCATGAGCAATGCATCGAACTCGTCCACCGCACAATTACTGACAGGCACCGGACAGGCAGCTGCCGCACTCTCCGTCGGCCTGAGCTGGACCGTGGCGGCTGGAGCGGTCAGCTACGACGTGTACCGCAAGCTTGTGGCGGATTCAAACTACACGAAGATTGGCTCAGCAGACACTAGCGCAACCTATACGGACGGCACCGTTACGTCGGGGCAAACCTACGACTACGTTGTGACGACCGTGGATGCAGAGCAGCAGGAGAGTGGTTACTCTAACATCGCCCAGGTCACAGTACCAACCTCCTGATGCGACTGCAATACATGGTCCAGCAGCAGCTACGTTTAGTGACATTCTCGCCGGTTTTAACCGCTGAGTACGTTTAGGCTTCGCCGAGAACGCGGAAAAACGGCTTAGCGGTCTGGCTTGATCTGGCTAGGAGCTTTTCTGCTTCTGCGCCAGGCGCTCTTGCAGCGCGATCGTGACTACGCGCAGCATTTCGGCGGCGGGCGCGGGCTTGCCGGTCCAGATTTCGAATTGGTGGGCGGCTTGATGGACGTACATTTCGATGCCGGCGATGACGGCGATTCCCTTGGACCGCGCGATCTGCAGGAGGCGGGTTTCGACTGGGTCGTAGACCATATCGAATACAACTTTGGCTTGCACTTCGTCTTCTTTTAACGGGCAGTCTTTGGTGTTGCCCATGCCAACTGGGGTCGCGTTGATGATGATGTCGAAGGCGGTCTTGCGGAGGTCGGCGCGCTTGATAACGTGGGCTTTGGCTTGGCGAGCCAGTTTTTGCGCCTTGGCGGCGGTGCGATTCAGGATCCAGACTTCAGCGCCGCGCTCTTTGAGGCCAAAGACTGCTGCACGGGCTGCGCCTCCGGCGCCGATTACCAGGACTTTCGACTTGTCGATGGTTAGGCGCTGCTCGAGCGGGCGAACTACGCCGACTATATCTGTGTTGAATCCGTAGAGCTTGCCATCCTGCCCGCGGACTACTGTGTTGCAGGCGCCGATTTTTGAAGTGGGAGCGTCGGTATTGTCCAGATGCTCGATGATGGCCTGCTTGTACGGCATGGTGACGCTGATGCCGTGGAGTGGAATCTCGCGCAGGCAGTAGAGAAGATCCTTTAGCGTTTTGGCGTGTAGCGGGACGTAGACGCCGTTTACATTTTCGCGGCGCAACGCGGCGTTCATGGTGACGGGCGACAGCGAGTGCTCGACGGGATCGCCGGCTACTCCGTAGATGCGGGTGGCGGCATCGACCTGGTCGATGCGATAGATGTTGCGCAGATCGCGGGTGCTCATCTGGCCGGGAGCGGTCTTCGATTGCTCGCTGACTGCGCCGAAGGTGAATACGCTGCCGGCGCGAACGCTGAGCACGCGGCTGATGATGCCCTGCTCGCCCATGCACAATCCGATGAGCGCTTGCTTGTCGCTCTGGGCTTGCAGGAACTTCATCATGGTCACGTTGTCGGAGAGCGCGGTGGCGGTGGTAACAATTTTGTAGAAGTCGGCGGGGATCCTGAGCATCTTGTCGAGTGTCGAGTCAAGATTGCGGGTGGCGCGGAAATCGTGGAAAGAGACGATCACGCCCGCGCTCTTGCGGAGCCGCGCGAGAGCTTCGGGCTTGGTCTTGAGCGCGCTTTCGAGTTCGATGTCGACGAACTGACATCCCGCCAGGTTGGCTTTGGTCAGGACTGCGAGCTGGTTGGCGAGAGAGCCTTTGAATCGGCCGCCATTAGCCGCGCGGCGGCAGGTGCCGATGGCCGTTATGTATTGGTGAGTTTCGAGAAAACGCCGAATCTTTAGTAAAGCGGCAAGCGGCTGCTTTAAATAGTCGAGGCGAAACTCCATGAAAGGGTTATCGCGAGCCATTGACTCGGCGGTATCGAGCATTTCGTCGGGCGTGTCCGCGCTGATGGCGAGACAAACTCTGGGGAGACGCTGAGGCAGAAGACGGGGCGAAAATGTGGGCGTTAAGGCCAATGCCATGGAATTGAATGAACGGCGCGATATTACAGGGGTGTAAGCCTGGATGCAACAGGCGATTGGCAGGGGAGGGGTGAAACACTTTGGGAGGCCAGCCCTCTAATACCCTCGTAACCTTGACCCCTCTCGGGAGGCTTGCTACCTTTCAGATGTAACCCTTGTATTCCCAAAGAGATAGCTAGGTACCGCGAAACATCCTGGCGCTGGGGCTGAGGTCAATACGGAGTCAAAATGAAGAAAACAGGATTGTTAGTGCTGCTCGTGGCGAGCGTGGCATTCGGCCAAGCGTCGCCGTCGGTTACGGCCACAATGGCCGCCACCCCGAATGACAAAGGGACTGTGGACAGCACACTGAGCGTGCCGTATGTGCGCTACCAGACGCCGACGCAGGCCGACATTTATTGCGCCGGTTTCATTTCCAAGGACAAGATTCCCGACGCGAAGTACGTGAACGGCGGGCTGCAGTCGCCGACCTCCACCAAATTCGAGATCGGCGAATTGGTCTATCTGGAAGGAAAAGACTACCAGGTGGGTTCGCTGTATACCATCGTTCGGGAACTCCGCGATGTGAACAAGTATGAAATTTACGGTGGAATGCGAAAGCTCTTGGACACGGTCGGCCACCCCTATGCCGAGGTTGGACGTGTGCGCGTCCTTGACACGCGCGGGCACAGCGCGGTCGCGCAGGTCGAATTCAGCTGCGATCCGATTAATCCGGGCGATGTAGCGGTACCGTTTTTGGAGAAGCCGCCCGTGGCCTTCCATGTTCCCGGGCATTTTGATCGCTATGGGCCGCCCAATGGCAAGCTAACGGGCCGCATCGTTCTCGGCAAAGACTTCGATACCATCCTCGGCTCTGGCGTGAAACTGTACTTGAACGTCGGGAGCAATCAGGGTGTGAAGGAGGGCGACTATTTCCGGGTGGTGCGGAATTATAGCTCGACGCTCCAGGATCCCGTCGACTCGCTTAATTTCAAGGCTCGGATTTCTGAAGATACGCAGGTGGCATCGCCAACTTATGAAGCAAGCGTTCTCACCCGGGGCAAGGGCGTAAACATTCACGTCGGTGATCTGCCGCGACGCGCAGTGGGCGAGATTGTGGTGTTGAGCACGACACCGACGTCTTCATCTGCGATGGTGGTTTTCGCGCTGGAAGACATCTACGCCGGGGACTCGGTGGAGATGGATCCGCAGGAGTAGGTAATCCCGCAAGCTTAATCCGGGAACTGGCTCCCGGAACTTGATTCCGGAGCTTGATTCCTAAAGGGCAGAATAAAATCTGCCCTTTTTCTTTTGGGTGACGGCTAATTCCGGGTGAACTTTTTGTGTTGTGGAAACGAGGGAAAGAAGCGGTGGCGATTGCCAATGGTCCCAGACCGCAGGGATGGCAGCCCGCATGAACTTATCACCAACGTGACGCATCCCGAGGCGTGCGTCTACACGGCGGACGGCTGGCTGACGAAGTGGATCGAGGAGCTGAAGCAGGGTCCGACGTATCTGGACGGCAAGCTCCACGAGGAGTAGCGGCTCTCAGCGATAGAAGCGGATTTTAGAATCGCCCGGAATCGCGGCACTGGCTACGATCAACACAACGACGAAGACGGCAAGTTCCATACTGCACTCCTAGGGCACGACTGATAGCCCCCAAAGGTCGCGACGGGCGCGGCGTTTGGGCGCTCAACCAGATTACTTCTTCCGGCGCAGAATACAAGGTCACCAACGTGCCATCCTCCAAAGTTCCGTACACGGGGGACGGTGCTGCTCTAAATAGTTCGATGCGACAAGCAAGCCGGCAGTGACCCGGGGGAATAATCCGGGGGATGAAAAAGCGATCAGGAGAAAACGTCTTCATCGCCAAACACTTCGGCGGTGAAAGCCTCGATGGTTGCCGATTTTTGCCACGCATCGAGCGGCAGCCCGGCCTTCTGGCAGGTTTGCGCGAGGAAGGTCTCACGGTCCCAGGTATGCTCGACGGGAACCTGGGGGAGCAGCAGCCCGCGCCGCTGGCCGGCGGAGATGAGCAATCCGTGGCGGCCGACTTCGACTTCGCTGGCGGCGATCGGAAAAAGCGGCGAGAGCACGCTCAACGAAAACTGGAGTGCGCGGGCCTCTTCGGGAGTCACCGGCAGGAAACGGGAGTCTTCGAAGGCAGCGGCGCGCGCTGTTTCGGCTACGGCGCGAAAGAGAGGGCGAATGGGCAGGGCGTAGCCGACACATCCCCTTAGTTGCCCGGCAAGGTAGAGCGTGGTGAATACGCCGCGTGGTTGAATCATGCCGGGCCAGGAGGATGATGGCGACGGTGAGGAGGATGCGGGCGGCGCGTCCGGCAGGGGTTTAGCTTCTAGACCGGAGGCAACCGCGGCACGGGCAACGTCGAGCAAGAGCTGGCGCTGTTCGCGGGTGAATTCCGACTCGCTTCGGGCTGGGCCGGCGCGAGTTGCGGACAAGTCGCTAGACGGTCTGGACATCGCGTTTCCTCCGCCGTGAGAGGACGAAGGCTCGACGTTTGCGCCGTTTTTCCGAGGTGCGGTCGATGCGCGACCAGAAGGCGACAAAGTAGTCGATGGCGGAGACGAGCGACAGCAGCACCATGAACCAGACGGCGAGGAGAGCGATCCAGTAGACGGGGAAAATGTAGACGCTGCCGAGCGGCCAGTCGTGCCAGCGCCTCGCCAGAATCACCGCGACCACGGAAATGATCTGCACCAGCATTTTGAACTTGCCGAGTTCGCTGGCCTGGATGGTGAAGCCTTCGGAGGCGGCAATGGAGCGCAGGCCGCTTACCAGAAATTCGCGCCCGATGATGACGACCGCCATCCATGCGGGGACGAGCGCGGGATTGAATTGCACGAGCGTGACGAAGGCGGCGGCGATCAGGAGCTTGTCGGCCAGCGGATCGAGCAGCATGCCCATGGTCGTAATCTGACCGCGCTTGCGGGCCAGATAGCCGTCGATGCCATCGGTGATCGAGGCGAGAATAAAGACGGTAGAGGCCAGGATTTCACGCTCGCCGTTGGTATCCGAGAGGCGCGGAGTGCAGAGGATCCAGATGAGCAGCGGGATCGCGGCGATGCGGGTGAGCGTGATGGAGTTGGGAAGATTCACGCGAAGGTTGGCCGGGCTGCGGATGGTGGCCTAGCTGATTATCCTCCACATCGGAGGGCATGGCAACGGAGTTACTGCAAAGGCTCGACCTTAGTGCGATGGTCTCGGCGATCAAGGCTGGCTAATTTTTGCAGTAGGCGGCCGATGCGGACCGCGCGGTAGAGCGGGAACATGAACTCTGGCAGGGCGATGACTTCGACATCTCCAGGACCTGGGGTCCAGACGAGACGCCAGAGATATCGCATACGGTCGCGGCGACGCTCGCGCAATGTGGTTATTTGAGTGAAGTATTCGGTGGATTCGAAATCGTAGGTCGCTCCGCGAGCGAGGCGGGCGGCACACTCTTTGCCTAGCCGCGGGACTTTCGGGTCGCCATCAATTGCGCGTAGCGCTGCCAAGGGGAGCGCGGCATCCAACAAATTTTGCGCGAGCCAGAAGCTGATACCCAGGATTCGTGTGATGCCGAGAGCACAGGCGCGCTCGATTACTCGCGCTGGATCGAGATTCGGCAAGCGCAGGCTCTCGGCGATGTCGGCTACCCAGATCAGGCGCGTCCAGAGATGCTTGGCGGCGTGCAGGCAGAGAACGAGCAGAGAATCTTGGGGGGAAAGGCATGGCACGTCGGATGCGATGCCGGAGAATTCACCTGGAGTTCCGTCCGCGCCCAGGCTGATGCGTCCAGCGCGCGCCCACAAGTCGTCAAATCGAAATTCAGCCTGCGTGGGATCGACGGCATAGAAATAAGGAAGCAAGCTCCACTGGAGTTCGACGAGATTCTTTCCGGCTGGGCCATCGAAGGAGCGCTCGTAGCCCGTGCGGAGCCAGAGACGCTCGATGGCGGGAGTTTGCGGCTTTGACGGCTGATAGGCGAGATCGGCTAGAGCCTGGCGGGCGCGGCTGAAATCG
>JBAWBE010000420.1:0-8150 GCA_049589635.1 Terriglobales bacterium | reverse complement strand
CGCACCTGCTCCAGCACTTCGAGAAACAGGTCACGGCGGCGCGAAGTGCCGAGCAGCGGCTGTCGGCGATAGCAACTGCAAGTGATGAAATGGAGATCACCGGCGCCATAGTAGCGGTGAAAGTTTTGCCGCACGCCGAAAGAATAACGCCGCAAGAAGGCAGAGGCGGTGACGGCAAACACCGTCGAATAGTGATGAAGAAATCATGCGGACGCGCAGTCGCAGCGGGAAACCACTTCTCGAAAACCGCGAGAAGTGGCGCATAGGCACCCAGGTTTTTGTGCCCGCTCCAAGATAACCCCACGTCATCCCTTCGGCGCTGAAGGGCCCACCCGCCCGTACTTCTAGCGATTTCGGAAGTCCTCCTCGTCCCAGTAGACGTAAGGTTTCTTGTTGTCAGGGAACTCCGGCTTTGAGCGAGAAGTCACGCTGTTGGGCACCTTTAGATCGGGATGCGGGTAGAGAACAGAGTGGGCAAGCCTCAACATGTCTACGACGTCAGAGACTCCCGCCACCACGACGAACCGGGCCGTGACGCTCGGTTGCAGACTCGCAATCCACTCTCTTATTCCTTCTGCGAGTCCAGCGGCGGCTTCGTCCATGCCGAGAAGAGCAAACGCGAACGACTCGCCTCCGAACCGACATGGCCCAACACACCGATTGCCCAGCGGGCGGCACGACCTCCGAAAGATGTCTCCGATCTCTCTGAGGAGTTCGTTGCCCACTTCGTGTCCGTGGGCGATGTTTAGTGCGTGGAACTTGTCCAAATCCGCCTGAATGAAGGCAATCGTCTTGGCTTGTTTCGCGGCCTCGAGCTCCCGCAGGAATGCTGAATTGAAGATCGAGAGGTTGGTGAGAAGATCGACGTTAGGGACAAGATCGAAGTCCTCGTGCGACATTTGGGGGAGAACACTCGACGGTGATGGATTGGGCGAGACCGGAGACTGTTCACTCGGCGTGGAGATGGATACTTCAAGGGCAGGGGGAGGAGTAGAGACCAACGTGGCTCTACATGCCTCGCAATAAACACGCGGACGATCCAAGCACGTGTGCGCCGGATGGGTTGCCCGGAACTCACGCTTCCAGTGTTCAAAATCCAACATGTCACTACTCCTCGGGCAATAGGAGCGTGGGTGGCGGGTGGGCCACATCAGCCCAGAAAGTATAACGCGGGCCTTGCCTTTGAACGCTGACACAAAAGAACTGGGGGTGCGCCACTTCTCGCGCATTTCGAGAAGTGGCCCATCCACGCCGCCCGCGGAACCAGACTTCGCTGTTACGCGCCTGGCGTCCCGCGCCCATTGACAAGCTCAGGGCAGGCTCTTTCAAAAAGCGCACGGACAGGGGCGCCCCTGCCTCGGCGCCAATCGCAAAGCCTCCGATTCCCACTTGTTGGAAAGGAGATTCCTTCTCACAAACTGGCGAGACCGTAGGAGCCAGGATAGTTACCTTTCCCACTTATTACTCTTAAGATTCCCAGGCGCGGGTGTACCAGAAAACGTACCCGCTCCAGGTCAACATCCCACAATTCGATTGACTTGAGGCCAAAACGCGCGAGCAACCCCATGAAGGGAAACAGAACTCCAACGCGACTACCACTTATTACCAGAAAGGTTCACCGTCGACGCGCAAAGGGCATGTAAGCTCCACCTCGGCAATCCGACTCTAAAATCCGCAATTGCCTACCTACCTCCCCGAAGCATTCCCACCACCCGCTCAAAATCCTCCAGCGAGTTGTACTGAATGGAAATTTTCCCATGACCTGCTCGATCCCGAATCCGCACCCGCATCCCCAAAATTTCCTCTATCGCTCGCTGCGCCGCCCGAACATTCGGATCAACCCACCGCGCCCCGCCCTCAGGCCTGGATTCGCCCGGGGGAACCGGCTTGTCCTCGCCAAGCACCATCGCCTCCAGCTTCAGCACCGACATCTTCTCTTCCATCACCCGCTTCGCCAGCGTCCACCGGTGCTCGGGATTCTGCACCATGAGCAGCACGCGCGCGTGGCTGTAAGTCAATTTCCCCGTTTGCAGAGCGCTCACGATGCCGTCTCCCAGATTCAGCAAACGCATGTAGTTCGAAACCGTCTCGCGCGACAATCCCACGCGATCCCCAATCTGCTGCTGGGTCAGATTAAAGCGCGTGCTCAAGGTCGCGAAGGCATCGGCCTGTTCAATGCAATTCAGCTCCCGCCGCTGAAGATTTTCGACAATCGTCATCTCCGCAGCCTGCTGCTCCGATACCCGCTTCACGATTGCCGGAATCGTCTTGATGTCAGCAAATTGCGAAGCGCGCAAACGCCGCTCGCCAAGGATCAGCGTGAACCGTCCACTTTCCTTCCCCGGACGCACCACAATCGGCTGAAGGAGCCCCTGCACCCGAATCGAATCCGCCAGCTCCGCAATTGCGTCCTCATCAAAAACCTTCCGCGTCTGATAGGGATTCCGATCGATGGACTCCAACGCAATCGTGTACACCATCTCCCCGTCAGCGCTTTTTTCCGAAGCCTGTAGTTCCCCAACGAATCCAGGAACAGGAGAAGCAGCGATCTCAGCCGTAGTAGTAGTAGCGACAGAAGTAGAAGAAGATGGAGTGAGAGCCGCTCGAGCCCGTTCACCTTCAACCCCGACGCCAACCGCCGCGGAACCCGACGAATCGACAACCCGAGCCGCTGGCGCTGGTGCGACAACGCGAGGTCCAGGCAGCAAAGAATCGAGCCCCCGCCCCAGTGCACGCCGTTTCTCAACCACCTTCTCCGCTCCAGTTTTCGCGCCCGCCTTGTCAGCCGCTGCTGCATTCGTCATTTAACTTTCTCCAAATATTCGTTCTCAAATAACTTTCTCAAATAACGTTCTCTCCAAATTCACCCTCTCCAAATTCTTGTCATCCTGCGAAGTGAGGCACAGCCGAACGCAGCGAAGGACCTGCTTTTCGCTCGCAGTGCCCCAATCTCAGCGCTCGCCACAAGCTAGTAGCTAAGAGCTCGTAGCTACAGATCGATATATATAAATATTTATGTACATCGATCTAAGCCGCCTCCCCAGGTTCTGGCGCCGAAGGCGGAGTCTCCTCCGCCTCAGCCACCGTCCCCATCTGCCGATCCAGAATCTCCTTCGCCAGCCGGATATAACTCTCCGCTCCTCGCGACCGCACATCATAAGTGAGCGCCGGCTTCCCATAACTGGGAGCCTCCGCCAGCCGAATATTCCGCGGAATCGAAGTAGTGCAAAGCTTCTCCCCAAAATGTTTCCGAAGCTCCTCCGCTACCTGCTGAGCGAGATTAGTCCTCTCATCAAACATAGTCAGCACGACTCCGTCGACGACGAGCCCAGGGTTAAGCGCCGCCCGAATCCGCTCGATCGTATCGAGCAACTCCGAAACGCCCTCCAGCGCAAAGTATTCCGCCTGCATAGGAATCAAAACCCCATCAGCAGCAACCAGCGCATTCAAAGTAAGAAGGTCTAGCGCTGGAGGGCAGTCCAGCACGATGAATTGAAACCGTTCCCGCAGAGGCGCCAATGCCTCCCGCAGCCGATACTCCCGCCGCTCCTGTCCGACCAGTTCGAGGTTCGCCCCAATTAGATTTTTATGAGAAGGGATCAGCCACAACTGCTCGAGCTCGGTAAGCTGGAGCGCCTCCTCACCCGACGCCGCCCCCATCAGGACGTCATAAATGCTGACCCGCTCCGGATCCTTAATCAAGCCGAGGCCGCTGCTGGCATTAGACTGTGGATCGCAATCGACGAGCAGAGTATTAACCTCAGCGGCCGCAAGAGAAGCAGCCAAGTTGATGGCAGTGGTAGTCTTACCGACCCCACCCTTCTGGTTAGCAACAGCAATCACACGTCCCATAAAATTCACGTCCGGATGACGAACCGCTTTGTGCCTGCGGAACAGTGTTCCACGTGGAACACTACTTCGGGCCCCACTGTTTTAAGAATGAGAACATATGTTCCACGTGGAACATCGTGTCGAGATGTGTTCCACGTGGAACAAGCCCTAAAGGCGCTTTAAATTTCGCATGGGTAACGGGCCAGAATATGCCCTTTTGTTTAGCAGTACAATCCATAGCAGCTGTGAATAACTTGGGATTTTGTGTGCAAGGCCTGGGCTATGTGTTCCACGTGGAACATATGTCAGTACTTCAGAGGCGCGAGTGTTCCACGTGGAACACTTTTCTCGTCCAACCCCCAAAGCTGGGGATCGCGATAATTGTCCACTTTATTGCTTAGGTACGATTGTAGTGGGAAATAAAAGACCACTTTTACATTCCTGATGGCTCAGTTACCCCACTTGGTCGATCCCAGTGCCACCATCTTATGGTGTGACTTAGGGACATGTATGGTTGCCCATTCTACTGAGGGAAGTGATCGAAGACCGTCCAACTGGGCCGAGCTTACCAGGACTGCCAGCTGGGCCTTGCGGGCCAGGAATTTGGAGGCTAGGGGAAGGATTTTGTTAAACCTCTCTACCGCGCGGAAGGTGACTACTTCTGCGGGTCGGAAGGTGGGCTCCTCAGGCGGCTCAGCCTTGCCGCTTGGCGAGGGGAGGCGGGCGGCTACTGACTCGGCGCGTTCGGCTATTACATCGACGCCCGTCAATGTAAGTACTCGGACTGCTTCGCGCAGGAAGGCGGCTTTCTTGTGATTGGATTCGATCATCGTCAGATGAATGTGGGGCGCCCAGATTTTTATGGGGAGAGCGGGGAATCCCGCGCCGGAGCCTAGATCTATGACGCGGAGTTGCTGCGTGCCTCGAGTTTCGAGTTGCGAGCGATCTGTCGCCGGGGCGGAATTGCCGCTCGTCGCAATGGACGCAGTGGGCGCGATGCGCGGGGTACCCTCAGTTGGGGCGCCCTCTGGTTTTGTGCTTCGATCGGGAAACAGGTGTCGCGCCATAAATAATGATTCGCCGAAGTGGCGAGGGACGATTTGCTCCGGGTCGCGAATGGCGGTCAGGTTGATACGGGCGTTCCAGCGGAGTAATAGATCGATGTACGTCGATATTTTGTCGAGGTCGTCGGTCGAGAGTCGTCGGTCGCCGGGAGGACCGAGGAAGGGCTCTAGGAGAGCGGAGATGCGGGACGGGTCCATCTTCACGCTGGGTGCGCGGCGGTTGTGGCGCGTTTTAGTTTGTTGGCGGTGGCGGCCATTATGAAGATTATTGCCGCAACCTGGATCACCAGACCGGCCACTACTTCTGGGAGTGTCGCGGTCTTTGCGGGTCCGATTTCGAAAGCGCCAGCTGGAGTCAGCAATGCCATGACTGCTTGTCCGCGTGTGTAATGGTCTTGGGCTCCGAATACCACGGTCAGAACTACTGCGGCTATGTAATAGAGCGCCAGGTAGAGAAAGCCCTTTAGAACTGGGGCACGCATTTTTGTCAGGCGGCACCATTGCAGGAACAGGATGTCGCGCGTCACGTAGATCAGGATCGTGACGGATTGCAGAAGTCCGCTTAGGAGAGCGCGGGCGTCGAAGCCTACGTCATTTTTCCAGGCAAACATCCCCCACATTAAGAGAATGTAGGCAGTGGTGGCCGAGACTACCAGCCATGGGAGTGGAGGACTGTCTTCGGCGAGAAGAGACTCGAAGCCGCTGCGCTGACGCCACCAGATTTTCAGGTGGTCGTGGGGAGAGATCATCGCCAGGCCCATGGCGAAGAGGATGAAGGCATTGATGATGACCATGACGGTGACAAAGTTCGCGCCTTGGAGAGGCGTCTGGCGTCCCTCGAGCAAAGGTCCGGGCCTGAACAGAGCATAGACTGTGAAGTTCAAGAAGGCCGCACAGGCCACGGCTTGCCAGCGGGAGAGTTGCTTGATCTGGTCGAAGTCCTTCTTGAGGCTGCGGAGGATCATTAAGACGAACCAGGCTCCGAAGCTGGTGTAGAGAATCAGGCTCATGGCCAGCCAGGGAACCGGGACTCCGAAGATAGTCGCGCCGCGATCTTGCCCGCTGGCGTCAACTAACCGGGTAATTTCGGCGATTGGGCTAAAAGCGGCGAAGCCGGGAAATGAACTGTCGATCCAGGCGTAGGAAAATCCTAGGAAAACATAAAGACCGATAGTGCCGATCAGGCCGATGCCGCGGCTACGCGTCTCGAACAGGTTGGAGAGCCACAGGCCAACTATCCCGATGAAAAGGGCGGCGGAGAGAATCAATACATAGGCGGAGAGAATGTTTGCGATTCCGGCATGGCCTTGCCACGCGGCGATGATCGTGATCGGAAGCGTGCAAAGGACAATGAAGTACGCGACAACCGGCTCGCCTAGGAGTTTGCCGATCAGGAATCCACCAGGGGTGAGACTGGTGGCCCGCTGGAAGTCCCACGTTTTGCGTTCACGCTCTCCAGAGATAGCCTGCGCGCAGCAGAGGAGTGACCAGAAAGTGAGAATGGCTAGTTGTCCATAGATGAGGATGCGATAAAAGTCCAGCCAAGTGGCCGTCGGTAGTTCGCGTTCGAGCTGCGACAACCGGGCGGGGGACGGATTGCCGAAGTGTTGAGCGCGATAACGGTATGAGGCCATTTGGTCGCCCTGCGAGACCCAGCAACCCAGCCATATGAGAACGCAGATCACGAGCACAACGGCTAGAACCGTGATGGCGCGGTTGGTGCGGAGTTCGGAGCGGCGGTGGCGCAGGAATTCGGGATTTTTCCAGAACATCAAGAGATTCATGATCACATGACCTCGTGGGTCGAGAGCTTCATGTACATCTCTTCGACGGTTTGCCTGACTTCGCGGAAGGAAGTGACTCGAATGCCTTGGGTGATCAGTTGGGCTAGCAGCCGTGATTGATCTTCGTCGCTGCCGGTGAAACGGAAGTCGGCGGTGTTGTCGTTGAGTTTTATGTCTGAAACGGCGCGACCTGTTGCGGGAGCCTGCTCGGGAGCGTGGTTAGCAGAATCCAAGGATGGCCCTTCAGCGGCTAAAGCCGCAGTCGTGGCGACTTCGGACGGCCCGGCTAAAGCCGTGCCCTTCCCAAAGTCTGTCTCTAGCTCCAATAGCTCCTGTACCCGATGGGCGCTGTCACCCACCCACTGGAGCCTAATGACGCGCGATTGCGCGCCCGTCGAAATTACTTCTTCCAGCGTACCGCTGCGTACTAGGCGGCCTTTTTCCATGATGCCGATGGAGGTGCAGAGGCCTTCGAGCTCGGTGAGGATGTGCGAGGAAATCAGAATGGTGGCTCCGGCGTCGCGCACGGAGCGCAGGAGGTTGCGGAGTTCGATGCGCGCTTTGGGATCGAGGCCGGAGGCGGGCTCGTCGAGGAGAAGAACTTTGGGGCGGTGAATCATGGCGCGGGCGATGCCGAGGCGCTGCCTCATTCCGCGTGAGAGGCCGTGGATCAACGCGTCGCGTTTGGATTCGAGGCCGGCCTCGGCGATGCCTTCGGTCAGGCGCGCCGGGATTTCGGGCGCGGGCATTTTGTAGGCGTGGGCAAAGTAGTCGAGATACTCCCAGACTTTGAGGTCTTCGTAGACGGAAAAAAAGTCGGAGAGATAGCCGATGTGCCGGCGGGCTTGTTCGGGATCGTGGAGGATGTCGACGCCGGCGATGCGGACTTCGCCATGCGTAGGCTCGAGGAGTCCGCAGGCGATGCGGATGGTGGTGGTTTTGCCAGCGCCGTTGGGGCCGATGAGACCGTAGATTTCTCCCGCGGGGATGGTCAGGGTTACGTTGTCAACGGCGATCAGGTCGCCGAATTCTTTGCGGAGATTGGTAATCTGGATCATGTCGTGTTTCTTACTAAGTTGGCCATCTTACGCTGGAACGTCCTTGCGGGGAAGGGTTGCGCGGGAAACGTGGGGATCCGACTGTTCTTGTTTGCGGGCGGGCAAAATCCTGACCACAGGGGGCACAGAGTACACAGAGGAACTGCGCTAGTTTTTGTAGGTGAAGGCGGGTGGCCCGCGTCTGGGCCGACATACTAAGTCTGGGTGCCCCACGTCTCGTGGTTTTGTAAAGGATGTCATGGGACTGAACAGGTTTTCGAGACGTGGGTACCCAACCGTCGGCACGCTGAGTTCGTCGTCCACCTGGAAGAAGTAGTTTAGTCTCTCGCAATCAGTCGGCGGTCTCGATGTGGTTTTTTACGGGGCTGTCCAGTGGTCAATTCACATTTCTCGCCCGGCGCGGCTCCGCAGGT
>JBAWBE010000419.1:0-2108 GCA_049589635.1 Terriglobales bacterium | reverse complement strand
GCGGAGACGAACGTCGAAGCCGCCGATCCCGCCAATAATCAAGCCACGCTGCAAAATATTCGCCTGTGGGATTGGCACGCCTTGCAGGACACGCTGCGCCAGATTCAGGAGATCCGAACCTATTACGATTTTCCGGACATCGACATCGATCGATATGAGATCGACGGCAACATGCGGCAGGTGATGCTCGCCTCCCGAGAACTCAATGTCGAGAAGCTGCCGGAGAGCAGCCGCAACTGGATCAACGAGAAGCTTATCTACACGCACGGCTATGGCATCACCATGAATCCAGTGAATGGGTTCACATCGGAAGGCCTGCCAACTTTGATCCTGAGCAACATGCCGGTGCAGAGCACGGTGAAGAGCATCAATGTGACGCGGCCCGAGATCTATTTCGGCGAGCTCACGAACACCGATGTGTACGTGAAGACGCGCCAGCAGGAGTTCAATTATCCGCAGGGCGAGACGAACAACCTGACGTCTTATCAGGGAACCGGTGGCATTCCGATCGGCGGATTTTTCCGGCGCCTGCTCATTGCCTTCGACCAGGATGACCTCGCCAAACTCCCGTTCAGCGACGATATCAACTCGCAAAGCCGTCTGCTGATGCGCCGCAATGTACGCGACCGCGTGGCCGAAATCGCCCCGCTGCTTACGTTTGATGCCGACCCCTACATCGTGGTCGGGGACGATGGACGCTTGTCGTGGATGATGGATGGATTTACTACCTCGGACAGCTATCCCTATTCGAGCCACTATCTGCTGAACGGCAATCCGATTAACTACATGCGAAATAGCGTCAAGGCGGTGATCGACGCCTACGATGGGACAACGACGTTTTACGTCTTTGACGCGCAGGATCCGATCATTGCCGCGTATCGAGCGATATTCCCATCCTTGTTTAAAGATGCGTCGGCGATGCCCGCCGACCTGCGTAAGCATGTGCGCTATCCGGAGTTGCTGCTCAAGCTCCAGGCATCCGTTTACGGCCTTTACCACATGACCGAGCCCGAAGTTTTCTACAATCGCGAAGATTTGTGGGCCATCGCGTCTGAAGTTGGCATGGGCCAGGGCGGCGAGCAGAAGACGCAGGGCATGGACCCGAATTTTGTACTGATGAAATTGCCGGGCGAGTCCGCCGTCGAGTTCGTGGAGATTCTGCCCTTCACGCCCGCGAACCGCAATAATTTGATCGGCTGGATCGCCGGGCGGAGCGATGGCGCTAATTACGGCACCTCAGTTGTCTACGATTTCCCGAAAACGAAGTTAGTCGATGGCCCGCTGCAAGTCGAAGCGCGCATCGATCAAAATGCACAGCTCTCGGGCCAGCTGACATTATGGAATCAGCAAGGCTCGCATGTACGGCGCGGAACGCTGCTCGTGATTCCGTGCGGGCGTGCGCTTTTATATGCCGAGCCAATTTACTTACAGGCCGAGCGCAGCCCGATGCCGGAGTTGCGGCTGGTGGTGCTCGCTTTGCAGGACCGGCTGGCGTACGGTCCGACGTTTGAATCGGCGATGAAATCGTTGTTTGGCGGTGAGGCGTCGTCGCTGACCGCTGGGGCTGGGTCTGCCGATTCAGGCCATGGTGCAAGCGGTGCGCCCACCGGTGCCGCGTCAACGAGCGCGGCACAATCGCCGACTGCAACGCAGCCTACCGACCTGAACGATCTAATCAGCGGCGCGGCCAGAGATTTATCCGACTATCAGCGGCTGACGGCGGAAGGTAAGCTCGGCGAGGCCGGGCAGAAGCTTGAGCAGCTTAAACGCAAGCTCGACGAGTTGAACGCGCGTAAGAGGTAGCTACTTCTGCAACCAGACTTTGTTGGCCATCCGATGCCATCGTAGAGAGACAGGGCCTGCCCGTCTCGCCGTCGGCACAATTAATTCCCCACGATCAATTCCACGCGCCAACTTTTTCCTCATGCGGGTTGATGTCGAACTCGTGATGCGGAACTCCCATCAGCCACTTATCAAACCATCCCACGATGTAGTCGAGCCGCTCGACGCGGTGCCAGGGCTCTCCCGAGCGTGAGAGTTCGTGCGTCTCGCGCGGGAACATCACCATCGCGGTCGGACGCTTCAGATATTTCAGCGCGCGGAATAGC
>JBAWBE010000418.1:0-5070 GCA_049589635.1 Terriglobales bacterium | reverse complement strand
AGTTCCGACGCCGCGGCCGGCGGCGGAGGCGCATTGGGCGGGCGAGAAGGTTCATCGACCGGCAGAGCCAGGAAATCCGCCATATCCACGCGCACGTATACGACGGCAGCTCCCTTCGCGCGAAATGCCTGCGCCAATCGGCGACCTCTTTGTACGACTTCCGCGGTGGAGTAAGGAGTCGTCACCCGACCCACAATTCCATTCTGAAGATCGATCAAGACCAGCGCAGTTTTCTTTGGATCAAGATGTAATGAGTCCATGGGTTTCTCCTACGAGCGCAAACATACTGAGGGTGCCCCATCCTAAACGTCGCGTCTTTTGCGACGTTTAGGGTGGGTGAGCAATGCTGCTTCAATCACTCAGCAATCCGCCAGTCAGTTCGCTAATCCGCGCAATCCGCCGCTCCCGGCAATACTCCGCCAACTCCTCCACCAGCGTCTCAGTCGCCACCGGATCAAAATAACTGGCCGTCCCCACCTGCACCGCGCTCGCGCCCGCGAGCATGAATTCCACCACATCCACCGGCGTAGTAATTCCGCCCATCCCGATCACGGGAATCTTCACCGCCCGCGCTGCCTCATAAACCATGCGCAGCGCAATTGGCTTGATCGCCGGCCCCGAAAGCCCAGCCGTAACATTCGCAATCCGCGGCTTCCGCGTCTCCGCATCAATCGCCATTGCCAGAAAAGTATTCACTAGAGAAATCGCATCCGCGCCAGCTTCCTCGGCCACATGCGCCATCAACGCAATCGAAGTCACATTCGGCGAAAGCTTCACAATCAGCGGACGCGCAGCCACACGCTTTGCCGTCCGCACAACTTCATCCAGCAACTGCGGGTCGCTGCCAAACGAAATTCCGCCCGCTGAGGTATTCGGACACGACACATTCAGCTCATACGCCGCAATCCCTTCACCCTGATTCAAAATGTCGATTGTGTGTTCGTAATCCTGCCGCGTATACCCGAAGACATTTGCGAAGATGACGACATTTTTCTTCTCGCGCAACGCCGGCAATTTTTCTTCGAGAAAAGCCTGCGCCCCAATATTCTGGAGCCCGATCGCATTCAGCATTCCCGCAGCCGTCTCATAAAGCCGAGGCGGCGGATTCCCCGTCATCGGTTCAACCGAAAGCCCCTTCACCACCAGCCCGCCCAGCCGATCGAGATGAACAATGTCCTCAAACTCGATCCCATATCCAAACGTTCCAGACGCGGCAATGATCGGATTCTTAAGCTCGATGTCGCCAATGCGCACGCGCAGATCGGGAGCGCCTGAAGTTGTATTCGGGGATGTGGGGCTCATTTCGCGCCTCCAGCCACCGCGCCATCGCGTTCACCAGTTGGCCCAGCAGCCCGATGCGCCGCCAGCGCCTCCGTCAAAACCCGCCCCGTAGCCGCCGCCGGAGCGTTAATTCCCAAAAGCGACGCCAGTGTCACCGCCAGATCCACCGGCTCCGCATGAGTCCGATAAACTCCCGGCTGAAACGCCAGCCCATAAAACGCGAGGGGCACATGCGTGTCATAAGTAAACGGAGTTGCATGATCCGTCCCATGCAAGCCCCCAACCTCGAACATCTTCGGAACGCCCATCACATACCATCCGCCCTCAGGAGAGTAACTGTGCGCATACCTCCGCCCAAGCTCGGTATTCGGAATCGACGTTCCTTGCCCCAGACGATATTTCGTAAAATATCCGCTGAACCCGATCTGTTTGAGCGCTTCGCCTGCGTCGATCTCCGCACTGATTTCGTTTCCTCCAGCCGACGTAAACGCCTCTTCATGCAGCCACGCCATCGGATAATCGAGATCCACGTATTCCGCCTTCTTCCCATACTTTTGCGAGAGCAGGGAATTGATCCTTTCGCGCATCGCCTTCCCATCGAGCCCCGCCGCTGGCAACCGCAAAGTCCTGGCAACCTCCGGCAGAGACGCAATCCCGTGGTCGGCCGAGAGCGCCATCCAGACATTCGCCATCCCCACCTGATGTCCAAGAAAATCGAAAAACTCCGCCAGTTGCCGATCGAGTGCAAGCGCCATGCCGCGCATCTCGGGCGAGTCCGGACCTACCTGATGCCCCAGAATATCGTTCGGCGATAGACTGATAGCCAGCAAATCCGTAGCCGGTCCGGTCCCCAACTTTTCGTAGAGCACCAACTCCTTCGCAAAATCCAACTCATACTGGTTCGCAAACGGAGTCGATCCAACCACCTCATAAAATCCCGCCGGTTTTCCGTCGCGCCCATTGCGCGGCGCAGTCGATCCCAGAACTTTGTCCGTCTCATCCTTCCATTCCACATTCCAGAGTTTTTCCGCATGATGGCTGGAATTAAAATTGCGCGCCCACTCAGGAAGCTCGGTTCGATAAAAAGTCGAAGTAATCCAGGCCCCACTCTTGGGATCGATCCAGTACGCGCCATCGGCAGAAAATCCGCCCGGCAAAACCGCGGCCCGATCCTTGAGCGAAATCGAAAACACGCGCGCCTTGCCGCTAGTGGCGAGCTTCAACTCATCGCCCAGCGTGTCGCTCAACAGATTGTGAGGCGAAGCTCCTGTGCCGCCGCTGTCATCTTTCAAGCCAACCAGTTTCGTCGTATCGTCCTCAACCGAAGTGACGCGCTTCTTCTTCTCCGGATCCCACCACTCATTCGCAACAATTCCATGTCCGCTCGTGTAGCTTCCGGTGAAAAGCGTTGCGTGTCCGGGAGCCGTGCGCGTATTGGCATAATCGTAATTACAATCGGTAAAGTACGCCCCACGCTCCATGAAAACTCGAAAGCCGCCCGCCACAAACTGATCGTGATATCGCTCCAGATAATCCCCGCGAAACTGATCGATCACGATCACGACCACCAGCTTGGGATGAGCGTCATAAGCGGAAGCGAAAGCGCGCGGAGCGGAGAGAACAAAGAGCACAGGGGCGACGAGGGAAAAGACGAGCAGGAATACGAGCACCGAACAATAACGGGGAGGTGTCATTGCGCTTTAGTTTACAAGAGAATCCCAATTTTTCTCGGCGTTCTCAGCGTCTCGGCGGTTTAAGATTTTGCTCTGCTCACTCTGCACGAAATCCGGCTTTTCAGCTAAAGTTAGAGCGATGCTAGATTTAAACTTCGTCCGCGACAATCTGCTGCAAGTAGAAGAAAAACTCCGCCAGCGCGGGATGAATCCCTCAGAGGTCCTGAAAGATTTCCAGGCCATCGACACCGAGCGCCGTCACGCGATCACGCAAACAGAGACGCTCAAAGCCAAGCGCAATCAGGCCTCCGAAGAGATCTCCCGCTTGAAAAAGAATAAGGAAGACGCGACCGCGCAGATCGAAGCGACCAAAGAAATGCGCGAGCAGATTCAGGATCTGGAAAAAAAGTCCGCCGAAGCCGATGCCCGGCTGCGCGAACTTCTCATTGCCCTCCCGAATCTTCCGAGCGCCAGCGTGCCGGTGGGCAAAAGCGAAGCCGACAACGTCGAAGCCCGCCGCTGGGGCACGCCGCCCAAATTCGATTTCACTCCCAAACCCCACTGGGAATTAGGAGAGCAATTAGGCGTCCTCGATCTAGCCCGCGCCGCCAAACTCTCTGGTGCGAGATTTGCCGTCTACTGGGCCCTAGGCGCACGTCTCGAACGCGCTCTAGCCAACTTCATGCTCGATCTCCATACCCGCGACCACGGCTACACCGAGGTTCTCCCCCCTTACCTGGTCAATTCCGAATCCATGTACGGCACGGGTCAACTCCCAAAATTCGCGCAGGATTCATTTCGCGTTCCGCACGGCGAAAAAGATCTCTGGCTCATTCCCACCGCCGAGGTTCCCGTCACCAATCTCTACCGCGACGAAACCCTCGACGGCGCCAAGCTCCCGATCAGCCTGACCGCCTACACCGCGTGCTTCCGCAGCGAAGCCGGCTCTTACGGTAAAGACGTCCGCGGCATCATCCGCCAGCATCAGTTCCAAAAAGTAGAGCTGGTAAAATTCGCCCGGCCCGAAACGTCCTATGACGAACTGGAAAAGCTGACCAACAACGCAGAAACCGTCCTCCAGAAACTCGGTCTCCACTATCGTGTGATGACCCTCTGCACCGCCGACATCGGCTTCTCCGCCGCCAAAACATACGACATCGAAGTCTGGCTCCCGAGTCAAAATCTCTTCCGCGAAATCTCTTCCTGCTCAAATTTCGAGAGCTTCCAGGCCCGCCGCGCCAATATCCGCTACCGTCCAGAAGGGAAGAGCAAGACCGAGCTCGTCCACACGCTCAATGGCAGCGGCCTGGCGGTCGGCCGCACCTGGCTCGCCATCGTCGAAAATTACCAGCAAGCCGATGGCAGCGTCTTAATTCCCGAAGCGTTGCAACCCTACATGGGCACCGACCGCATCACAGCGCGAGACTTATAACCCAGTTGCCCCAAAAGAGTCGAAGAATAAAGAAGAGTCGAAGAATAGAGTCGAGGAATAAAGAAGAGTAAACTTGACCGGCGCGATCGCCGAGCCGCATCCGGCGCTCAATTTGCCACACCATTTGCCACACCATGAATTCCAACATACACTTGCAATCCGACGCAGCCCTTACAATCCCGAAAGTCCCCAAACCCCCAATGGGCACGATCTGGCGCACAATCCGAGGCTACATTCTCTGGTCCTATGAGCGGGGCACCCTTCACTACGACATCATGGTCACGCTCATCCTGCTGTTTGTTTTTCTCTCGCCCCGCTTCATTAACTTCAAAGACAAGCCAGTTGAACGCAATCCCTACTCGGCCGGCGTGTTGGTGATTCCAGACAAGCAGGGCGGCTTCATCTACCAGATCCCCGCCTCTGCCGTGAATTCCGCTACCGGCACGGACATCCGCCAACAACTCGAGCGAATCATAGAACCGATCGCGGGCGCAGTCAGCATCACCAAATATGAGTCGGTAAAAGATCTGACCGGCCACACCCAAAGCTATAAAGTATGGGTCAACAAGGAATGAAAAGCTCGATGGCACTCGCATGGTTCGCTTTTTTTCTAATCCTCACCGGCGTCCAAGCGCAGCCCTCCGACTCCGCCGCCCTCGACCACGTCCTCACCCAGATGGACAA
>JBAWBE010000417.1:0-2338 GCA_049589635.1 Terriglobales bacterium | reverse complement strand
GTTCCAGACCGCTGGCCGAGTTTGTCCCCGCATCTGTACGACCGAATGCGCAACCTGAGCGCTGCCGTGCGCAACGGCGTAATTGGCAGCCTGCTCGCCATAGCTGGTGCTCCACATCGACGACACGCGTAGCAATTCCTTTGGATCGTGCGCTAACAACAGTTGGAAATATCGCTGCATGTGATTAGCGTCCAGGCCACCTCCGTAAAATTCCGAGAGCAACCGGAGTTCATTCGTCTCGTCGCCCGCGGAACGATAGGCATCGGCAGCCGCGAGTCGCGGCATGTTCTTCAGAACCGGCGGCACCGCGTTGGCGAATTTCTCCATCTGCCCGCCAAGTTCGGCAAAGCGGCCCCGCCGTCGCTGAAGATCGATAAACGGTTGAACGCCGCTCGAAAAATTTGGCAGCGCAGCTTGTTGCATCAACAACTCGAATCGCCATTTCGCTTCCTCGTCTGCAAGCGCTGCGCTCTCGGCGAGGGGAATCGCAAAGTTCTCGAGGTCGGCCATATTCATGCCATTGCGCTTGGACGCTGCAAATTGCGCGAACACGGCGCGCTCCTCGGGCGTGAAGTATATGTTCACCGCGCCGCCCATTTCGCGCAAAGCCGCCATCATTCCCATGCGCGCAGTTTCCATCCGAATCCGGCGCTGACGCTCGCGCCACTTGGCATCGATGATGCCGGCGACTCCCTCCTTTTCTGTCTGCGATTTTAGTACGGGCAATTCGGCGGAGGAATCGGCGAGCGCCTTTTCGAGAACAGCAAAGCCCTGTTCATGCCGCCGCAGCCGCGTCATGATCCGAACATAAGTACGCGCACCCGCATGATTCTCAGCGCCGGCGAGCAGGTTGGGGCCAGCTTTGTTCACGCCCTGCTCTGCGAAACTGCGCGCTTCCTCGAGCATGCCCCAGCTCTCGAGGCGCCGCGCGACTTCGAAATCGTTGTTCGCATTTTCGGGACGCCCGTCGATCAGCGCCGATTGCAGCGCCGCAACTACGTCCTTCGTCTTTCTCTGGCGAGCCCGCACCAGCGCGACTTTCTCAATCCACTGCGGATCTTTGTAGGCGAGCTGATAGATCCGCTCGTAATCCGCCGCAGCCTCATCGAAGCGCATCAAGCGTTCTTCGAGCCCGGAGCGCGCAATATACAGATCGACGCGGTCGGGGCGAATGGCGATGGATTTGGCATAAGTCTCAATGGCTGCCGGATAATCCTCCAGATTCGTCTGCGTGCGAGCCAGCACCATCGACCAGCGGTAGTCCCGTGGAGACTGCGCAACCGTTTTTGCGTAGAAGTCTACTAGTTGATACTGCCGCTGATAGCGCAGCGCATACAGGGCGGCCTCGGTAACCAGCGTGTCATCTTCCGGAAAGTTGTTGATCAGTTCGATGTATTGATCCACCGCGCCCGAATACTTTTTCATGCGCGTGAGCGCAGGGACCAGGCCGCGGCGCAGTCTAGCAATCTGTGCTTTGCGCGCATCAGCCGGAAGCGGCGCATTACGGAAAGCCGCGATCTTATCGAGATAGAACTGTTTCAGCCCCTTGTCGTCGCCCGCCTGCGCGTACGTGTCAGCCAGAGCGGCGAGGTATTCTCCGTTATAAGGGGCGTCATTCAACAAACCAGCAAGTAAATCTCGCGCCTGCTGAAACTGTTTTGCGTCGGTCGATTTGCGCGCGGCTTCATACGCGAACTGCGCACCCAGCGCGGGATGGGCATCTTTCGAAGCCTGTAGCAGTACGGCGATCGCTTGTGGCTGCATCTTCATGCGCCAATAAAAATCGACCGTGGAGCGCACCACACCGAGAATCTTGGGATTATCGCGATAGAGCGCTTCGACATTCTTCTGGGCAGAGGAAAAATCCTTGTGGCTCTCGTAGAGCTGAATCAACTGATAGCGGAGTTGCAAACGTGTGACCGGATCGGTTGTCAATGCCGCCTGCCTTTCGAGCGCGTGCTGGCGGACTGTCTCCAGAGATTTCTGTTGTGCCAGTGTTTCGATGTCCTCGGCCTGTTCGATCGACGTAGTATTGCTGGCGATGGAGTCGAGTAGCGAAATCATTTCCGGCTTGCGATTCTGCGCCTCAAGGACCTTCACCCGTAGATAAACGGCGGGCATGGCCGGGCTGGGGGGCGTCGCGAGTTTGGCAGTGCTCTGGTCGACCAAGTCCCGCAGCTTTGAACGGCGCGCCAGTTGCAACAGCCGGAGTTCAGGCGATGACTCCTGTGCGCCGCCAAGCGATCCCTTCATATACTCATCGATGGCGTGCGAGTATTCGCGCTGATTCTCATAGATCGCACCGGCTTCGTACGCGTAAAGATTCGGATTGGAAAGA
>JBAWBE010000416.1:0-10027 GCA_049589635.1 Terriglobales bacterium | reverse complement strand
CATTTCGCCTGTCCCTTTTTTATCGGTCTCTGAATCGTCGGTTAACGCATTCGATCCCGAAAACTTTATGCCTGGCCTGCGGTCGCGGACATGGCCTTGGGAGGCTGTGTGCCCGCGGTTGCGGTAGCGGCCTTCGCCTGGTTCTGCTGCTGATTCTGCGTGGTTTCTTTTTTCTCGGAGTGGCGAACTTCGACTCCACCTTTTAGGATCGCGCCCTCTTCGACGCTGATGCGGTGGGTGATGACATCGCCGGAGAGCAGGCCTTCATTGCGGATATCGAGGCGATCAGAGCATTCGACGTTGCCCTGCACCTTGCCCATGATGACGACTTCCTTGGCGACGATGTTGGCGGCGACGTTGCCGTTGCGGCCGATGGTGACTCGATTTTCTGGAAAATTGATGGTGCCTTCGACGCGTCCATCAATGAAAAGAGATTCGGCGCCGCTGACTTCGCCCTTGATGACCAGCGAGCGGCCGATGTTGGCCTGATCCATGGGCGAGGTGGCTTTGACGGGCGTGTAGCCTGGTGCTGGAGGGGCGACTGGGGTGTACTTGTGTTCCGGAGACTGCAACATGAATAACCTCGCTTGAGTTCCGCGGCTAAAGAGTGAGTTAGTTCTTTAGCCGCGGTCGATGGGCTTCTTGAACCGCGAAGAGAGAATCGCACGAAAGGCCGTATTACGGATAGTTACCGAGGTACTGATGGATCCGGTGGCCTCAAGGCGCGTCAGTCGACGCATAAGCATTGCCGATCTTCTTGCGTTCACTGCTCTTATCGACTCGATGAACTTTTTGATGAGGACAGGCCCCGTTTGCTCTCTGTCCAGGCAGGATCGTTACCCTGATCTTGGTAATCGGTCGGCGGTGGACCGGGTTTCCTACGCTCGCGAGGAACGATAGTGGGATAGGCACATTGGATAGCATCATTTGATGCTACGATTGATGCCTAGGAGTTTTCCGTGAGAACAACCATTGCGCTGGATGACGATCTCGTACGCACCGCTCAGGAGTTCACCGGGGTGGCGGAAAAGGCGGCATTAATTCGTGAAGCCCTCAAAGCTCTCATTGAGCGAGAAAGCGCCCGCAGACTGGCGTCGCTGGGAGGCACGATGCCGGGACTGAACAATATTCCACGGCGCAGAGCTGCGCGGAAGTGATTCTCGCCGACACCTCGATCTGGATCGACCACCTGCGCTCGGGAAACAAGGAACTGAGCAAGCAGCTTAGCCAGGGGAACGTTGCGATCCACCCGTTCATCATTGCGGAACTTGCCCTCGGATCGCTGCGGGAGCGCACCAGGACGTTGGCACTGCTGGACCTTTTGCCGCAAGTACGAGCAGCGCACCCGACGGAAGTGCGGCTGATGATTGAGACTCGCCGTTTGTACAGCCACGGCATCGGATTGATTGATGCACATCTGATCGCATCGGCGTTTCTTAGTTCGCCCACGCTCCTCTGGACCAAAGACAAGCCGCTCCGTAAGGTTGCCGAGGGTCTTGGCATCTATGCCAGTCTGCCGTAAAGAGGGTTACGGAAGCGCGAGGCATCCGTCAACGCTCTCATCGACGTTAATGCGCAGGCGCGGCGCGCAGTCTTTTCAAGTCGTCAACGATCTGAAACATCGCATCGTCAAAGGCGTCGGTGGCTTTCTCATGGCCGAAGATGTGAGACTTCTGAATGACCGGCTCACCGAAACACCAAAGGGGGACGCGCGTCCTCAGATCGAGGATGACAAGCCGCAACAGCGGTTCATCGGGTGTGTGCGTGATACTGATTTCAAGAACCAAATCGGCATCGGCGGGCGACGAGACAAGTTCATACTCTCCCGAGCTCTTCATGGCTGCGTAGAACTCGTTATAAGAGCGGTCAGTTCCGCCGATGGAAGCGGGAATGATGTCTCCCGGCACATTGGCGACGAAGACCTTTTTCGCGCTTGCAATCTGCGGAGGCACGGGGCCGGGTGTCACACTCTTCGTATCTTGCGCGCTTAGACTCGGCGCAGAGGCTGAGATAACCGCCAGCATCAAACAGAACATTGACCTTCTGATAGCGCGGGACATGATTTTCCTCCGGGCGCGCCTCCGTTCGTAGAGCAGCGCACATTAGCTTCTCGAAGAATATAACTCGGGGTTCGGCAGGTGTTCGAATCTATAACGAGTATTGAGTGCGAACGGTGAGAGTGACTCGATATTTTTCGAACATCGATAATCGAATTCGGCGGCCTAAAAGTTTGGAACACAGGCGATCGCACGGCATGTCTCGACGATCACGGAGCCTTATGAGCGAGCGCGACGCCAGGAACGCAGATAAATGCCGCTCATGGCGATGCAGAAAACATTGGCAGGCACAAATCCCAACTGCGCGGTGCGAATACCGATAATGCAGATGATAACGCTATTGACCGTTGCCAGAGCCCAGCCTTCCCAGCAGCGCCGTCCCACCAATATCGTGGACGCTATGGTCAACACACAGGACAGATAATCAAGCCTTAACACAACAAAAACCCTCCGCTAGTCATTCTGGAGGAAGGCCAGCTGTTTTCATTGTGATTTGGATAGTCGGCAGTAACGGAAGTCACGCGCTGCGAGCCGCATCGGAACTGGGGCACGAATCTTCAGGACGAACCTTCAGACGAACCCCGGCACGAACTCTCAACAAGACGAGAGTGGCATACGTTGCGCATGCCACAAAAAAACCGGGACACCGCACCCCTGCGGTGTCCCCTTACTTTACCTACCAGCAACTTGACTTACTTATTTTCGTTGATCGCGCCAAACTCTTTGCGCGCGATTATGGGACGCGCCGCTCTCGCAGCTGCCGCGGCCGGAACCGCAGCCGCCGCTCCATAGCGCTCAAGCAGTACCGGAACCATCGCGCCCTCGGCTTCCTTCACAAACGTGAGTTTGCTCTCGCCGAGCATGTCGACGCGAATGAAATCGCCGAGCTTTACCTGGCCGGTCGCGACGAGGTTCGCGAGCGGGAATACCAGATGACGCTCGATGGCGCGCTTCAGATGCCGCGCTCCGTATTTCGGATCGGTGCCTTCGCGGAGCAGGAAGTCCTTGACCTGCGACGTGCAATTGAAAACGAACTGGTGCGCGCCCGAGGCCATGAGTACGCGTTGCTGCACCATGCCAAGTTCAATGTCGAGAATCTGCTTCAGGTGTTCCGATCGCAGAGTCTTGAACACGACGACCTTGTCGATGCGGTTCATGAACTCAGGAGCAAACTTACGGCGCGCGGCATCAACGGCCGAGCGGGTGATCTTTTCGTCGAGCGAGTTGTCAACCTGCACTGCTTTCGGTGCAAAACCGAGGCCGCCATCGACCAAGCCGTTCATCTCTGCCGCGCCGAGGTTCGAGGTCATGATAATGATGCAGCTCGAGAGATCGACGCGGCGGTTGTCGCCGAGCGTCAGCGTGGCCTTGTCGAGAATGCCGAGCAGCAGTTGCCAGAGCGAGTCGGAAGCCTTCTCGATCTCGTCGAAGAGCAGAATCGAGAGCTTGAGCTTCTCGGTGTGCCACTGGTTGAGCGCCTCCTGCGTGAGCAGGGGGTGCGTCTCGCGGTGGCCGAGGTATCCGGGAGGCGAGCCGATCAGTTTGGCAATTTCGTGCGAATGCTGGAACTCGGCGCAATCGATCTTGATGCAGGCTTTGGCGTCGCCGAAGAGAGACTCGGCAACGGCTTCGACCACTCGCGTCTTGCCGGAGCCGGTCGGGCCGAGGAAGAGCAAATTGCCAACCGGACGTCCCGGAGCGTTCATGCCGGCCAGAAACATCTGATAAATTTGGGCGACTTTTTCGATGGCCTGATCCTGGCCTACGATTTTGCGGCTCAGGTTGGCTTCGAAGTCGCGGGCGTCATTACTACGGCGCGTTGGATCGAGCACAGTTGCCAGGTTCGTTCTCATTCGCTCAGGTCCTTGTTTCCTTTCCGGAAAATTCAAGTTTTCTGGGAAGCTGCTCATTTTTGTCACCGGGGTGGCTAACTCTACTCTCCGTCACCCGCTACTCTCTTGTGCACGCCGTTCGCCAACCTGCCAGGGCCCGTTACCGGCCACTTTTTCTTCGTTTTAGATGCGTCTACGCGACATCCGCTCAACTGGAGTTTTCCAGAAGAAATCCCGTAAGAGCAATTCTTTGCAGACTGCTGGACTTGCCAGTACCCATGCCGCAGACGCCCCTGTTCTCCTGCCGATTGCCTTGGCCCGTTCGTAACTGGCACGGGCCATTACCCCTGAAACACAATTAGATAGACACTTTCCCACTCGGAGAAAAGATTTGTCCCGGCCTCTTTTTATGCGCTCTTTCTGTCGGTCTTTCCATCGAACTCTGACGCATTCTCTGTCGAGCTTTACGGTCCCGCTATCCACGGCTGCGCTGCTGGCTCTTTCTTTGAACGCAGAGGCGGTGCAAAACCCGCACGCCGCGCACCTGCTCCAGGTCAACAGCGCCTCGGTGCAGAACGCATCGGTTAAAACCGAGTCCGGCCAGAAGAGTCAGACGCCAGCGCCAGTGGCTGTGCCCCAAGGCTACGATCTGTACACCGCGCTCCGGGGAGACAGCATTCCGTCGGTCGCGCGCAAATATCTCAAGAAGACAAAGTACCTGACATCCAGTGAACTGGCAGAGGCGATCCGCTCCGCCAATAACAACCGGCAAGGAACATTTCTCAAACCGGGGGAACAACTTGTAATCCCCGGGATTCTTGAAGCGCCCATTGTAGAGAAGTCTGTCCCGGTTGCAAGAGATTTCGAAGCGCGGGCGATTTATTTAACGGGAGTGATGGCGGGCAGCGATCATGGAGTGCGTATTATCCGACATTGGCGGGAAGTCGGCGGGAATGCGGTGGTGTTCGATATCAAGGATAGCGACGGGATCGTCAATATCGCCTTCGATCACGCGCTGGCTACGGGACAGCGGCATTACATTTCCGATCTGCCGAAGTTCGTACGGTTTTTGCATTCAAAAAATATGCATGCGATTGCACGCGTGGCGATTTTTCGCGATGAGCATCTGGTGACGACTCATCCGGAACTGGCGGTGAAGTCGCGCCGTACGGGCGGACCCTGGCGCGAGAATGGCAAGCTGGTGTGGACGGATCCATCGAATAAGAAAGTGCAGGACTACGACATCGCTTTGGCGAAGTTTGTGGCGCAATCGGGCGCGGATGAAGTGCAGTTCGATTACGTGCGCTTCCCCGCCGAGGGCGACCAGAAAGACGCGAGCTTCAATTTTCAGATGGAGCATCCGGATTGGCAGCGGTCGAACGTAATCGCCGATTTCATCCAGCGGGCGTATGGCGAGATCCATCCTACTGGGGCGCTGCTCTCGCTTGATGTATTTGGGGTGATGGCATGGCAGCGGCCGGTTGACCTGGCGCACACGGGGCAGGACATCGTGGCGATGGCCAAACATTGTGACGTGCTCTCGCCGATGATTTACCCGTCGCACTTTTTTGGAATGGACGGGATTGCGCATCCGGGAGACGCGCCGGAGCACTTTATCGGGGAGTCGATGGAACGGTTCCGGCTGATCACGAAAGACAGCGGAGTGGTGATTCGCCCATGGCTGCAGGCTTTTGCGTGGCGGACGAAGACTTACTCGCCGAAGTATGTCGAGGTGCAGGTTGAGACATCGAAGCAGAAGGGTGGGATCGGCTTTCTCTTCTGGAACGCCAACAATGACTACACGAAACCTTACGCGGCGATGCCGGAGATGCGCGCTGCCAAGGGTGAGTACTTCCGCGGCGATGAGGAGGGTGTGAAGGTGGTTGCCGCTAAGACAGATGCCTCGAGCGCCAGCGATACGGCGCCGACTGCGGGGAGTGGCGGCGCACCTGCGGCACGGGCACCGGCGAAGACCAATAACGGCGGGCAGCCTCAGAGCGCGCCCGCGGTTTCTCCTAAGTCGCCGAGCATCTGGCGGCATTAAGGGAAAATCCACGCTCAACATACGAACCCACGGCGCTGTGCCTGCACGGGCGGGGCGCCCGTGCCTCCATTTTGGAGGGAGTTCGTCCCCAGCCCTCATTTCAGCTTCGTGGTTTCGCGATCTTGGTTTAAACTGCGATCTGCTGAGTTCCTCGGCATCCAGCCGAATGGCGGGGCGTCAGCGGAGTAGCTTGCAACGATTCGGAAACCTCCGGCCGCTTCCGCGCATCTTTGAAACGTTAGCATCTTTGAAACATCAGCATCTTCGATATCGAAGGAGTTTTCATGGCGATTCAGAAGACGGAAAAAGTCTGGCACAACGGGAAGTTCATCAATTGGGACGACGCCACGATTCACGTGATGTCGCACGTTGTGCACTATGGCTCTTCGGTCTTTGAAGGCATTCGCTGCTACGCGCTGCCGAGCGGTCCGGCCATTTTCCGCGCCAAAGAACACATGGAACGGCTTATCAATTCGGCGCGCATCTATCGCATTGAAGTTCCTTTTACGGCCGATGAAATCATGAGCGGGATGCTCGAGCTCGTCGGGAAAAATGGGGTGTGGCCCTGCTACATTCGGCCGGTGATTTTGCGGGGGTATGGCGAAGCGGGCGTCAATCCTTTCAATTCGCCGACCGAGGTTTACATCTGCAATTATCCGTGGGGCAAGTATCTGGGCGCGGATGCGAGCGAGGGAGTCGATGTGTGCATTTCTTCGTGGACGCGGATCGCGCCGAATACGCTGCCAGCCATGGCAAAATCGGGCGCGAATTATATGAACTCGCAGCTTATCAAGATGGAAGCCATCGTGAACGGCTACGCGGAGGGGATCGCGCTTGATGTGAACGGGTTCGTCAGCGAGGGCTCGGGCGAGAATCTGTTCGTGGTGCGAAATGACATGCTGCAAACTGCGCCGCTCGGCAATTCGGTATTGCCTGGCATTACGCGGGATTCCGTGCTTTCGATTGCGCGCGATCTGGGCCTCAAAGTCATGGAGCAGCCGATTCCACGGGAATCGTTGTACATTGCCGATGAGGTGTTCTTTACTGGAACCGCGGCGGAAATTACGCCCATCCGCTCGGTCGACAAGATCACGGTTGGGACAGGAAAAATCGGAGTTATCACGAAATCGATTCAGCAGGAATTTTATGGCGTGGTGCGCGGCGAGAAGGCCGATCGGTACAACTGGCTGACGCCGGTGCCGGTGGGAACTAAACAGCCGGTGGCCGTTTAGTTTTAGCTATTAAAGCAGGCGGAGCAATCCTTGCTCTTCCCAGGTCCTTCTACTAGAGTGGTTGAGCGCCGCCGCTCGCGGCGCATTCACGTTCATCCCCAGCCCAAGGAGAATTCCAAATGCACGCTCCGACCCCTGAGTTTCTGGTTACCTATCGCGCCATGATGCTCGATGGCCTGCAACGAGAAATCGACAAAACGAAGAACGTCCTGGCTGCCGTGCCCGACGCGAAGAGCGACTACCGTCACGATCCTAACGGTCGCACCGCGTGGGATCTGGCTTGGCATATTGCCAACAGCGATGTGCAGTTCCTCGACGGCATTGCCGATCTTAAGTTCAACATGGGAGCGCCTGCTGACAAGCCGAAAAACATTCGCGAACTGGTCGACTGGTACGACCGCAATATCACTCGCGCCGCCGATCGCGTGCGGGCGATGTCGGCTGAACAACTGGCGACGCCGATCGAGTTTTTCGGAGTCTTCAATTTGCCGGCGGCTTTGTACCTGCAATTTATGAACAATCACAGCATTCATCATCGCGGAGAGCTGGCTACTTATCTGCGTCCCATGGGGTCGAAGGTGCCGCAGATTTATGGCGGCAGCTACGACGAGCCATTGCAGGCGCCGGCAACGAGTGCGGCCTGACGACGTGGCGCAGGGCTTGCGCCTGCGCAATGGGTGGATGGAAGAAGATTGAGCTTGGTGGAGAAGCCGCCCGCCGGCGGCTTTTTCATCGAGCGGACTTTATCTGCCAGCCCAGAGAATATCGACTTGGTATTTTTCTATCACGCGGTCGGCGGTCACCAGAACCATGCTCTCCAACCTGGCCTGCGCGACCAACAATCGATCGAACGGATCGCGGTGATAATCGGGGAGCGAGAAGACTCCCAGCGCGTGAGGGTGTGAGATGGGCAATGGTCGAAGCCCCTGATCGGCCATGCGGCGGGGAACGTAGGTCGCGGGTTGCTCGGGAAGCGTCAACTTTCCGGTCCCGACCTTGATGGTCACTTCCCAGGAAGTGGCCGCAGAAAGAAATACTTCTTGAGAGAAGTCGGCAAAGAGCTGGCGCGCGTTGCGAGACATGCGCTCGGGCTCGAACAGGCTCCAGAGCCAGACGTTCGTATCCAACAGGTATTTCAAGCCTTCTTCTTCCGTTTTTTCGAAGGAGCACAACCGGTCGCTCGCGGCGTGCGTTTCTTCAGCCCTTCAAAACCGGGTATGGGGGCATAGAACGAGGCTTCGATCTCCGGTGGCAGCCTGTCGAAGTCGTCGGCCATCCAGATATGGCCGCGATCCATTCCCATGGGGCGACTCTGGGTGGCGGGGCCGGCGGCAATCAGTTTGGCCACCGGAACGCCGGCGCGGGAAATCGTGACCTCTTCACCTTCGGTGACCTTGCGGAGCAGGCGCGAGAGTTGAGTTTTTGCTTCGTGAACGTTTACTTCCATAAAATACAACCTAGCTAAGTCATCGGACTAAGTCAAGCTCTCTAGTCGAACCACCTTTCCCCGTGACCCGTGCAGCGGACGCCGTCGATCCCCTTCGGGCGTTGTGGCGCTGCCGGCACGCGGACTGGAGTGTCCGCGCCACGCTTGCATCCTCGCCACACAAGCGTCGTCGCCACACGACGTAGTTCGCGCGAAAGGCCCGTTACTTCCGTCATCTCGTCGGCGATCTTTCTTCCGGTCATCATGGTCATGTAGCTGGACTCTCGCCCACATGAATATTGATGATCTGCTCCGCACTGCTATGGAACGCCGCGCTTCCGACTTGCACCTCAAGGTCGGCAACTATCCCCACCTTCGCATCGATGGCGAGTTGTTCCCGCTGACCGACCAGCCGCGCGTTTCGGCGGAAGACATGCTGAATATGGCCTTCAGCATGATGTCGGCACGCCAGAAGCAAAAATTCAAAGAGACCAGCGAAATCGATATGGCCTACGGCGTCGCCGGTCTGGGACGCTTCCGTGTCAACGTATTTCAGCAGCGCGGCAACGTGGGATTGGTGCTTCGCGTCATCCCGACGAAAATTCGCGCGCTTGACGAACTGTTTCTGCCCAAGGTCGTCGAGCAGATTTGCGACATGCCACGCGGCCTGGTGCTCGTCACCGGTGTCACCGGCTCCGGCAAATCGACCACGCTGGCCGCCATGGTCGATCGCATTAACTCAACACGCGCCGAGCACATCATCACCATCGAAGACCCAATCGAATTCCTGCACCGCGACAAAAAAGGATATGTGAACCAGCGCGAGATCGAGGTCGATACACCATCGTTCTCAGCTGCGTTGCGCGCCAGCTTGCGTCAGGATCCGGACGTCATCCTGGTCGGCGAAATGCGAGACCTCGAAACCATTGGCACGGCGCTGCATGCAGCCGAAACCGGCCACATGGTCTTCTCCACGTTGCACACACTGGACGCGGTTGAAAGCATCAACCGCATTATCGCCATCTTCCCGCCACCCGAGCAGAAACAGATCCGGTTGCAATTGGCGGCTGTTTTGCGTGCGATCGTCAGCCAGCGCCTGGTACGCCGGTCGGACGCCGATGGACGCGTGCCCGCTGTCGAGGTGATGGTCACTACGCCGTACATCCGCGAGTGCATTCTGGTGCCAGAAAAAACGCGCTCCATTCGTGACGCGATTTCGTCCGGCACATCGCAATATGGCATGCAGACCTTTGACCAGTCGCTCTGGGATCTGTTCCAGGCCGACCTGGTCGCGTACGACACCGCTCTTGAGAACGCCTCCAACGCCGACGAATTCAAACTCCGTATGCAAGGCATTGCGTCGACGGCGGATATCTCGCGGCAATCGATGCAGTCGGCTGGATTTGGGCGTTGAGATTTGGTTCGCTGAACTTCTT
>JBAWBE010000415.1:0-6456 GCA_049589635.1 Terriglobales bacterium | reverse complement strand
GGGTGCCTCCATTATTGGCATGTCCCCGTCGATTGCGGGCACGTATCGCGAAACGTGAGCAAGAAACTCAGCGACTGCGGGTTGCGTAGGGGAGAAGGCTACTACCTGCACCGGGATCGGCGCTGTCCGATCAATGAAGACCTCGGTCCGGCTAGAGACAGAGATCCAGCTGCGACTTTTCAGCGAGCGATATAGCTCTTTGGTTCCTCGCGAAAGACCGGAGCACTCCTCTCCGCTGTATGCAGCCAAGAAGGCGCGAGCATGCCTATCAAGCAGCACCGCCGGTACAAAGAAGTCCGCGTCCGGAAATCTCCTGACTAAGTCCGACATGCCCTTCACATGATCGTCGTGCCAATGAGAGGCAACCACCGCTTTAACGGCCGACGCATCGACCCCGATCTTAGCAAGGTAATCGCCAGATACGGGGCCCCGAATTCCTGGAACGACACAGGAGTCAACTAAAAGCCAGCGTCCCCTGCCCATGTGCACAATGACGGCTTCACCGAAGCCGGGCCCGAGAACGGTCACTTCAATCTGATCACTGGCCGGAGCGGCCCCGTAGTCAATCTCCGCCAAGTCGGTTGCCAATCTTCATTCCTTTTTCGAGCACGTCCGCAGCTTCGTAAACCTTGCGGACTTGCATGTTCGACCAACTCGGCAACCGACGAAAGCGCAATTCTTGCGAGTTCTCGATCGATCCGCGTTTCACCTTTTTAAAGAGCGTCAAATAGAACACTGCGCCAGGCATGACTAGATCCATGTCTTGATCCGGTATCCACTCAAAATTGAAATTTGCCGTATGCTCAGGGAAATGACCGATTCTTGCGCGTAGCTTGGCCGAGATTTCTGATTTCAGTCGATCTACGGCGAGTACAACACCCTCCCAGATCTGAATGGGTTTTGTGTTCTGAATAGCTCCCAATACAGCTGCTGGTACCGGCGGCACGATGTCCGTATTGTCGGCTACTGCTTGCGTTTCCGGTCGCTCCCCGCCCGCCTCCACAGAATAGGAGGCAACTGACCGCCTTACTACTCTAACTGGTCCGTCGCCGGCAACCGGTAATGCCTCTCTAGTGCCAGGCTTTGTAGGGGAAACTGCTGTTGATCCCATAATTTTCTTTTGTAGCGCTGAGCTATCGCTTAGTTGCTTCTGACAGCAACCGCTGAAAGACCTCTTGGGACTGATCGAGTTCCAGGCTCCAGTACTTTCGTGTGACCAATGATGCATCGGCAGCGTTTGTAATGGGCTTGCCGTGTACTCCCAGTCCATGGTGGTTGTTGACTTGCAGAAAAATACCCTGCTTAACTTGAGCCGAAGGCTGGATCGTAACGCGCCGGTGATTTGGCTTTGTCTCAAACTGGTCGCGCGTACCTTCCTGCACAACCATTGTCAGATCCTGAATTCCCACAAACATATTCGGAAAGATACTGTTCCATATGTCCTTTGGAGCAAGGGTATCTCCTACTTCGTGATATACGGCAAGATTCTCGGTTCTAAAGTGGGCCATGAAATTCAGTCCTACGCCGCTCACCGGTGTATGGGGTAGGAGGTCAAATATCCCCGTCGCCAAATCGCATAGCGCCGGCGAGACTGGCGCTACTGACTGAATCGAGAGTTGCGCCTCGAAAACTTGTACTAGTGCCAAGTCAGTTTGGAATCGTGTGACTTGGCGTGACACAAGGTAGTCCTGCCGCGCGCGAGCCCCTTCCGCGTCGCCACTGCCAACGAGTTTGTTGGACTGCAGCCAGTCGACGTTGATGAGGGGAGGATTGAATGAACCCACCGCAACAATAGAAGAGGACAGAGTCTCTAGCGATGGCATCGATACGGCGCTCCACCCGGCTCCATTACATAGCTTGTACAGCTTTCTTATGATACGTGTATTACGGTCCAATAGGTAGCCGCTGAGCTGGCGACTCGCTTTGACAATGCCAGGCGTCCGCACGAGACGTTAGTACATGCGTCCCATAGCCGAGGAGGCACCACCCTCGCGCACCCGACGCTCGGTGCGAATGTGCCCGACGGGCGCGTGAGCAGCTTAAGGATGGCGGAATTCCCGCTACCACGGGGCCCGAGCGGTACTTCTCGCGGGTGTACCAGATCCCGTAGCGCCTCCTTTTCGTTCTTCCCCTCTCGTTCGGCGCAGCCTGTGACCCAGGCGGCAGCCTCGCTCGCCGGTAGGTCGCCTACTGGTGGACGGCTATGCCACTTGTGGCCACCGCGCAAAGTAAGGTCTAAAGCGGCCCTGCCGGACGCTGGGTCCTCCCCGCGGAGTTCGAGTTTGCCAAGGCTACCCTCCCTTAGTTCGTTCGCGAACAACGCAACGGCACCTAAGCTATTCCAACGACACCAAGAAGGTTGGTAGCGGCCTCAACGCTCTGCGGAGAAGGGCTCCCTTTCTCTCAGAGGCCCCGCCGGCACGTCTCGAGGCGGGAGATCGTGAGCGGGAGCCGACGCGCGCATTACCTTAAGCCGTTGTTCAAGTCCGTCAATTTCACTAAGCAACTGTTGCCATCCCCGGCTCCACCTAGTGTCCAAAGGTTCGCTCGGCTGAGCGACGTGACGTGCGAGTTGGGTCAAGCGGTTGCATCGCCCTGCCAAGTCGCGTAGGTGCGCGGGTGCTTCAGGGGGAACGTAGATGGGCCGCGGAAGGTCGGGGGCGCGAAGGGCCGCTTCTTGGGCGACCAGAGATGCGATGGACAATGCCAGCCGCCCAAGCCGCGATCGCGCCACGTACGCAGGTGCTTGACCGGCTGCGACATCCTTAATGGCAGCAATCTGGGACAGGCATTGATCAATGCGATTCACAAACCCGCCTTTGTAGTTGATCTACAAGTTCTCCGGCGCGATAGCACCACTGGGACGCAAGAGCAGCCGATGAGGGTGGCGGCTCAGACAGGCGTCCATCGGCGTAGAGTCGATATTGATATAGGAACTCAAAGTCGCTATCCCATTTTCCTACGGTGGCCCACAGCTCGGAGATGCGCCTGACCGGCTCTAATCGGGAGAAGCAATGTTGACCCGCAATCGCGCAGCCAAGGATGGATGCGTGGCGAACTACAGTGCCGAGTGTCGCCAGTTCAAAAACTAGCGAACCGTCGCACGACAGTGAGTTCTTGACGTCACTCAGGACTTCGGTGAATCCCTGTACGTCCCGACTGGCAAACCGATATCGTCCGAGGTGAGCCAGCGCGGCGGACAGGCGGCCTTTGACGCGGGGTGATTCGATAAGCGGGCGGCCTTCCATTTGTAGGTGACGAAGAAAAAGGGATCCACTCTCAACCATTCCTTCGAGTTCGATCCAAGTGTAACGTGTCACTGAGGCCGTCCGAAAAATCGGATCAAGGGTTTCAATGTCGATGCGATCATCGACGGAATCAGATATCACCAGGACGTCAACGTCGCTGAGTTCATCTGCGTCACCTCGGGCGTGAGATCCATATAGCCAACTGGCAAAGGCCGGCCCGGCAATCATCGATGCAGGCTCCAGCGATAGATATACGATGCAAAGAGAGCAAATGCGACAACGCCGATGACCGCTTCTGTACCCGCGGCGATCCGCGTTCCTAGCGACACAGCCTCGATCCCAGAGTGGATGCCAGTCGGGAGAATGTTCTCTAAACTGAAGTAAAATAAATCCGACACGGTCACCTGCTGCAACGGTGTCTTTTGAATCCCCTCGCGCAGAAGGTAGAAGATCGAGGGAAAAATACCAAATCCCGCAATAGCGAGATTGAGCACGAGAACCCACGAACGCTGGCCATACCCCCATAGCCAGCGATTCAAAAGACTGAGAATCAATCCGCCAAGGGCGACGGCGCGCGCAACCGGGTCGTAATGTTCTCGGTACCAATAGGACCGCCCGAGCACAGCCGCCCTAAGGTTTGTTTCACGGGCGCGTATCTCGGCCATCCTGTAGCGACGAGCCTCGGCCGCGAGGCCGAGGTGGCCGGACTCCAGTGATAGGTTCCGCGCCAGATCTTCCCTAAGATTAGGCTCGGATGGCAGACAGTGTTGCAGTTCGTCAAATGGCAATTGACAGCCGCTAAAACTCGCATACCGGAAGTCGCAGCTTTTTAGGGCTATATGATTGAAGTTGCAATCGAGAAATCTGCAACCCACAAACCCGCAATCGACCAGCTCTGCCCGACGGAAGTAGCAACCGACGAATACGCAGTGTTGAAATTCCGTGTTCCGTACGACGGACTTCTTGAAGCTGATATTGGCGAACGTGCAGCGCTCGAAGTGGCCGTGCTTGATCTCCTGCTCGTCTAGCTGTGCGCTACCAAAGACGCAGTCATCTCTCTTGAATGGGTGCGAAAGCGTTGCGATTCGCTTTCCGAACACGTACGCAGCAAGGTCGATGTCGTTCATGCTGGATTTGAGTCTATCCCACGGTTAACGATGCTGCAAAGGTACGTGGCCTTACCGCACTATTCCCGGTGTCCGTCGATGCCCCTGCTTGCGTTTCAGTAACATTGCCATGCCGCCGTGGTACGCCCCGAGCTTCAGAATATTGACCTGATGATTCAAAATCAGATCGGCGTAAGACTCAACCCAACTGCGAGGCTTCTGTATCGGTCCGCGTTGTACTCGATGCTCCAACCTTCCGGCACGGATAGTGTCCGCTCTGGCATCTTGAGTGACTCCTTTGGACCAGGCTCATCTTCGCCTCCGGGTCGGTATCTGCCGGACGACTCATCGGGCGGAATGGTCGCATGGGTCATTAAGTTTCCTGGTGGAAGCCCATGATTCGCAAGCGAGCGTTGATGGCAAGGCCGCGATTCCAGGTGGCGTCGAATGTGCCGGAAGGCGCCTAGAGAGGGCAATGTCGTTCACGGGCAGCGGTACGCTTCAGCGGTGTAGTTGACGTGTCCCCAGAACCAGTCAGCGTCCGCCTGCCTGCTCACGTAGGCGTTGCCGCCATAAGATGCGACATCATCGCGGATTCCGTTCTCCCCGTCCTGATGCACTAGCCCTGCAGATTTGCCGGCCCCCTCGAGGGTGTCGGTGAAGGATACAGTGCGCAGAAAACTGCACTGCTTGGCCTGGTCCGCGCTGATTTCGCGCACGCTCGCACCCCCATCGGTCAACGGCGTGACTGTAGCGCATCCGCCTGCGAGTGCTGAGGCAGTGGCGAGCGTTCCTAGGAATAGGATTCTCATTTTGGTCCATTCGGCCGGCGCCGTCACATGACGCAGAGTTTAGCGCGCCAGCCCGGGTTACCGAAACGAGCCCTGACTTGCGCCGATCACTACCTCCTCCGAGCGCGATAGGCGTAGACTAATCGTACGACACTAAGAAGGTCGGTTCGGGGAGGGGGGCTATGGGAGGAGTGGTGGCAAGAATTGCGCTGATTGGTCTCGGCGCTGGAGTTCTCCCACTCACGGGCTGCGTGAACCCTTACGTCAACAATTTCCGGTACCTGCCTGGTGTGACCCCCGAGCTGATAGCCGCGAGGCGAGCAGACCCGCCCCCGGCCACTCCGGAGATTGTCGAGGGCACCAACCCGGCAAGCGATCTCGCAAGCCAGGAGGCGGATGGCTATCTGCCAACTGGTTATTCAGACTTCTCTGCCGCTCCCGGCTTCGTGCCACGCGACGGAGCGCTACAGCAGGGCGCGGCTATAGGCGCAAATCGCGTCTTGGTCTTTAGCCAATATCAAGGCACCGTGAATACGGTGATTCCGATCACTACCCCTACGTCCCAAACCACCTACTACAACGGCACCGCGACGGCCTACGGGAGTAACGGCGGCTCTGCGACGGCGTACGGTAGCGGAACTGCCACGACCTACGGCACACAGACTCAATACTTCCCGATTAGCATCTCTCGCTATGAATTTCTGGCGATATATTTAATCAAGGTCAAGCTTTCGTTCGGTGCGCTCTACAAAGATGTCACGCCGGAGCAAGCCCAGGAAGTCGGTACCGTGGATGCCCTACAGCTAACTGTAGTTGTCCACGGGACCCCTGCGGCGGAGGCGGGCCTTCTCCCGGGAGATATCATAACTGAGGTGGATCATGCTCCCTTCGGGGACGCGGACGATTTTAAGTCGAAGATCCAAGCCGATAGTGGAGGGTCCGCAAGCCTGACCATCGTGCGAGATGGCAAGACCTTGCAGAAGCAGGTGGCGCTACTCTCAGGCGTTCAACACGAAGACGCATCCGATGGGGAGTCCTCCCAGAGGAATTCTGATGCCGAGTCCGTGCCATCTGGTCCGGCTCCGAGGGATGCCGCGCAAGGAGTTCCTTCCGGTCCATTCACGCAGCAGGCTGCATCGATTCAGAATGTATTCTGGCACTCATGTGGGTCAGACCCAACCGCAGAGCCGGTGTCTGTGTGCCAACCATTGTCCATTCTTGCCAGAAAGGCGCAGTCACTTCTGAATCAGGTACAGACAGGTACACTTTCACAGGAAGAGGCAGAACAGCAGCTCGAGACGGCTCGCGACC
>JBAWBE010000414.1:0-9887 GCA_049589635.1 Terriglobales bacterium | reverse complement strand
GCTTCGAGCCCGACTACTATAAAAGCGACCGCAAGAGTAAAGAGCAGAAGATTGACGCGCTCACGATTGTCGTTCAGAAAGACGCGCAGGGAGACACCAAGGCACTCCAGAATGCCGTCGACACGGGCCGCGTAATTGGCGAATCGCAGAACTTCACGCGCGATCTGGTGAATGAGCCTTCGAACCGCATGACGCCGAACCTGCTGGCCGAGCGCGCGAGAAAGATGGCGTCGGAAGTTGGGCTCGGCTGCGAAATCCTTGGGCCGGGCAAAATCAAAGACCTGAAAATGGGCGCATTCTGGGGAGTGGCTCAAGGTTCAGACGAACCGCCTGCCCTGATCATCCTGCGCTACAATCCGGCGGGCGCGCCGACCAATGTGCATCTCGGCCTCGTGGGCAAGGGCATTACGTTTGACACGGGAGGCATCTCGATCAAACCCGCCGACGGCATGGAAAAAATGAAGTACGACATGGCGGGCGGCGCTGCCATGATCGGTACCATGCGCGCGATTGCGCTGCTCAAGCCAAAGGTAAAGGTCACGGCGATTGTTCTTGCGACCGAAAATATGCCGTCCGGCAAGGCGCAGAAACCCGGCGATGTGCAGATTGCCATGTCAGGCAAATCGATCGAGATCATTAACACCGATGCGGAAGGACGGCTCGTGCTCGCAGACGGGCTAACCTATGCCCGGCACATCGGCTGCACCCATCTGGTCGATGCGGCAACACTAACCGGAGCGGTGGTCGTCGCCCTTGGCTACATCAACGCAGGGATCTTCGCCAGCGACGATCAGATGTATGACCGCTTCGCACAGGCCATGAAGCAGGCCGGTGAAAAAATGTGGCGCCTGCCGCTGGATGATGACTACAAAGATCTCATCAAGTCGAACATCGCCGATATGGCCAACGCGGGCAGCCGTTGGGGCGGTGCGATTTTTGCCGCCATGTTTCTCAAGGAATTCGCCGAGGACACGCCGTGGATTCACCTCGACATAGCCGGCACGGCCTGGATGGAAGACCAAAAACCATGGATCGCCAAAGGGCCGTCGGGGATCGCTCTGCGCAGTCTTGTGGAATTCGTGAGGAGTTGGAGCGCGTAAGGCACGGCAGCACGCTTGTTTAATTTCGAGGCGGGCAGACGATCGGGATCACCTCTCTGCCGTTTCGCCGGTAGACGCGGAAATCCGTCTCATCGACCGTCAGTATCGGGAGTTCTGCGTGTATCTCGCTCATGCGAATGAGGCACAAATCGGCAAGGTCGGGTTGGCGGTCATCGTAACGGCCTGCGAGCGCCGCTACTTCGTCAACGTTCTTTGGAAGATCAAAAGCAATTCTCAAGAACCCACGTCGTAGCAATTCCATTACTTTGCTCGCAGACCGAACCAGGAATGCAGATTCTGCCAGCACCGCCTCACAGGTAAGGAAGGGTTCGTCAGCCCGCAGGCCGATCCCGGCAGCCCAGTCGTGATGCCTGTCCAGACGATTGAGGAATGCCACCACGAACCCTGTATCCGCGATGGCTCTCATTTCCGCGAAAATCCCTTACGCGACGAGAGATCGGGTGGCCCGTCGATCGATCCGCAGAGCTGCATATAGGATTTGTTTCCTGTTTCGCGTTTCGCACGCTCAAGCTGTTCGCGAATCAGGCGACTGACCGGGATCCCCGTCTTACGCGCAGTCGACTTAAGCCACGCAGAGAGATCAGACGTAATTCGAATTGTAATTGTGTCTTCCATTTCTGCAAATTGTATCACAACTCCGCAGAACTGCCCCACGCAGACGGCGACACAAGGAGAGTGGAATGGCAATTTCTATGCGTGGCGACGGCAGCGGCGCGCTTGTTCCAGAGGGTATTAAGATCAGTCACAATCTCGGCTTCGGTTGATACGGGCGAAAGCAGAAAATCCTCGGAATCCCGGCGATCAAAGTCGAACCGCGAAACCCGAAAGTATCCGGAGGGCGTAACCCAATAAGCGGTATATCCCAGCGAACTGACGATCTCGCGAGTTCTTTCATTCCCATGAGGTCGCGGCAGGATTTCGCACACGATGAAAGGCCGGTCCCGGCGAATCGCTTCCTGCATTCCCAGTAACACGCTCGCCTCATGATCCTCCACATCGATTTTCACGATCTCGAGTCTCGCTGGATGCTGTTTCTCGAAATCGGCGAAGCTGATTGACTGCAAATCGATCGTCGGCGAACCCTTGCGTTGCTGCCAGTTCCCTTCTGCGAGCGTGGCGGTCGATTCGAAGTCGCGGCTATCGCTCCGTGGGACGTACAGTTTGGCTGGCCCACTTCTGTCTGAGAGAGCAAGGCAATAACTGCTCACGCGTTGTTGCAACCCGTTGAGTCGGATATTTCCTTGAAGGCGATCGAATATCTGCGGCACTGGTTCGAAGGCGACCACCTGAATATTCGGATTCCAGTGTGCCGCCAGCAGCGAATAGAAGCCGTAGTTTGCACCGACGTCCACGAACGTCGTGGCTCTTGAAAAAAAACCGCAGTGTTCGCGAAGTTTGCGGCTCAAAAGAATCAAGTCCACCCCAATAGAGCCCCGACGCCAAAAAAATGCCGGCGTCTCGTCCCATCCGAAGAATTTGTCCGTTGGGAAGACGAAATTTCACGCCATTTCGGGGCACATGCGACCTCAGCCCGCGAGAAATCGCGTGGCAGGTTCGCTCAACCGGTTTCCCCACCGAAGACAGCACCTGGCTGGCATAGTAATTCTCGCGCCAGCGTCGAAGAGCCCCAAGAAATGAGTTCACCTAAGCCTGCTCCGTGATGCTCGAAGTCTAATTCACCCGGCGCGAAAGCTACAATGAGATGGCTGATCCCTGCTTCCCCGCAGACGGACGGCTCATCAAACCACAGTGGATCTTCAGGCCAAAATCCGCACCATCCCCACCTCTGCCGGCGTGTATCTGTACAAAAACGCCGAAGGCGAGGTCATCTATGTGGGCAAGGCGAAGAATTTGCGGTCTCGCGTCTCGTCATATTTTCATCAGGGACGCTGGGAAGACGCCAAGACCGGCACGCTGGTTCGCGAAGCAGTCGATGTCGACTACATCGTAGTTGCCAATAACAAAGAGGCGCTAGCACTTGAAAACCATCTCATCAAGCAAAAGAAGCCCCGCTTCAACATTCTGCTCCGCGACGACAAGACTTATCCTTACGTTAAGCTCACGCTCGCAGAGCGGTACCCGCGCGTCTACGTTACGCGCCGCTTGCGCAAGGATGGCAGCGTTTACTACGGGCCGTACTTCCCTGCCAACCTGGCTTACCGGATCGTCGATTTAATTCATCGGCATTTCTTGATTCCCTCTTGCACGGTCGATTTGAATCGTTTTCATCCACGGCCGTGCCTGCAGTTTTACATCAAACGCTGCCTCGGCCCTTGCGTGGAAGGATTGACCACGCCGGAGACATATCAGGAAGCCGTGCGCGACGTGAAACTTTTTCTCGAAGGCCGCCAGACCGACTTGGTGAAGTCTCTGCGCGAGCGGATGGCGGAAGCTGCCGAGGCGCAAGAGTTCGAGCGCGCCGCCAAGTATCGCGATCTGATTTCGACCGTCGAGCAATTGCAGGAGAAGCAGCGGATCGCCTCCGTGGAGGGCGATGACGCGGACGTTTTTGGTTATCACTACGAAAACGGAATGCTGGCCGTCAATCTGTTTCACATGCGCGGAGGCCGCGTGCTCGACCGTCGCGAATTCTTCTGGGAGGATCTGCCGGAGGTTGCCGCGCCCATGGCCGATGCGACCGAAGATGACTCGGTTGATGAAGTTCCCCGCTCGAGCGAGGCTTCGACCCAGAACACGCCGTTTCTTCCTGGAGAATTTCTGTCGAGCCTGCTCAAGCAGCTTTATCTCGGACAGCCCTATGTTCCACGCAACATCTACGTTCCAGTCGACTTTGAAGATCGCGAGGAACTTGAAGATGTCCTAAGCGACCAAGCGGCAGCCGGAAATATCCGTACCTGGCGAGTCCGGATCGCTGTTCCGCAACGCGGGGACAAGCGCGAACTAATTGACCTGGCCGGAAATAACGCCAAGCAGTCCTACGATCAGCGCTTCCGCGTCCTGAAGCCAAATGCGCGCGCCATCGCTGAAGCCCTGCAGGATACGCTTGCGCTTCCCGAGCTTCCGAAGCGCATCGAGTGCTTCGACATCTCTCATATTCAGGGAGCGGAAACGGTGGCTTCGATGGTCGTGTGGGAAGACGGCAAAATGAAGAAGTCCGACTATCGCAAATTCATCATCCGCACCGTCGAAGGCGTGGACGATTTTGCTTCCATGCGCGAAGTGGTTACGCGCCGTTACAAGCGGCTGTGTGAAGAGAAGAAGCCGCTTCCGAGTCTCATTCTAATCGACGGTGGCCTGGGCCAACTGCACGCCGCTGCCGAAGCGCTCGATGCGCTGGAGATCATCAACCAGCCTCTGGCCGCGATCGCCAAGCGCGAAGAAATCATTTACGTTTTTGGACAGGAAGATGATCCGATCGTATTGGACCACCATTCGCCGGTGCTTCATCTAGTGCAGCAGATTCGCGACGAGGCACATCGCTTCGCGGTTACGTTCCATCGCAAGCGCCGACAGATTCGCGACCGCTCAACCGAACTGCGCGAAATCCCCGGCGTAGGGAAATCAACCACACGGCGCCTGCTCGAACACTTCGGTAGCCTGCAAGCAGTGAAGCAAGCTGATGTGGCAGCGCTCTCAGCGGTGGTGACGAAATCGCAGGCGCAGGCGATTCTCGACCATTTCCGAGCCGCCAGCACGGAGGCAACCGAGGCGCGGCAATGAGCTTGTTCGAAAAGAAACACCATGCTCCGGAGCGTGTCGAGAGCGGCCGTTTCGAGTTGGAACGCGACGGACTCGTCGCGACGCTCGACTACACCCTCGACAGCAACGTGCTCACTTTGCTTGAAACCGAGGTTCCTGAAGGCCTTCGCGGAACTGGTGTAGCCGGTGCGCTGGCCCAATCGGCGCTAGAGTGGGCGCGAGAGCATCATCGGAAAGTCGATGTCGTCTGCCCCTATGTCAGCGGCTATCTCCACTCGCATGCGGAGTTCGCCGACTTGGTGTTGCGCTAGCGGCTCTCGTCGGCCTCCTGTTCGGTAGCCTACAGACGCTGAAGCAGGCTGGTAGCGCTTCCCTCGTGGCGTAGTTACTAACTCGCAAGTAAAAGCAGTTCTTGAGTGTTTCCGTAATAGTAACTCACAAAGCGGTACTTGCTGATAAGAGCCTGGGACGTTTTCTTTTGATACTCGCTTCGTGGAGAGTCAGTCACACGGACGGTTTGCGCCGCGAGTACGGTGCTGCTGGGCCGAGGCAAGCACCATCCTTATGCGAACTATCGCCCGTCCCGCGGTTTGGTTGCAAGAAACGATTTCACAGCGATCTGATTGGGCTGAACGCCAACGGGAATAATGGTGAGCAACGAATATTCCGAAGGCTCGAATTTCTTTTTCGGCGTGCGCTTTTGAATAACGGCCAGATCGGAAGAGCCGGTATCGACGACTAATAGATACTGTTGACTCTGAGTGAGCGCCAGCGCATCCGGACGCGTGCCGACCGGCAGGAACGCAACCACCTTGCCGAGATCGATATCGTAGACGGCGATATTGTTCGACTCAAAGTTTGAAATATAAAGCCGTGAGTTATCGAGAGAGAACACACCGCGAGTCGGCTTCGCGCCGACCAGATAACTCCCCAGTACTTCGTTGGGAGTGGTCTCGACGATCGAGATGCTCCCGGCATCGAAGTTAAAAGCCACAATCTCGCCGCCGTCTGGTTTAAGCGCCAGGCTGACGGGCGCTTTTCCGACATCGAGCAGCGCGAGCAGTTTGTCGTTCTTCAAATCAACGCTCGCGACCTGCCCCGATCCCGAACACGAAACAAATGCCTTGGTGGAGTCGGGCAAGATGGCGATGTCCTCGGGTTCCAGACAAATGCTGATGGCGGAGCGCACGCTCAGGCGCGCGGCGTCGATGATGGAAACCGAATTGTCGGCGCGGTTGCTAACGACAACGATCGAACCATCCGGCGAAACGCGCGCCAGCCCTGGACTTGCGCCGACTCGCAACGTAGCAGCCACCGTCCGATGATCGAGATCGAGCACCGAAACGTTGTTCGACCCCGAGTTAGCGACATATGCGCGGTGGCCGTCGGGCGAAATATCGATGAAGTAGGGACGCCCATAAACGCCAATCGTCGCAACGACCTTATTCTGCTCCGCGTCGATGACGCTGACGTTCGCCGAGCCGGAATTGACGACGTAAACCTCATTCCTCTTCGGATTAGCCGCGACTCCAGTGGGCTCGGCGCCGACAGCCAGCGTCCTGACTACGGTAAATCCCTTGAAAGGATCGGTCGTGAGGTCGATGACAGAAACTGTGTTGCTCTTGCCGTTGGTGACGTATGCGTACTCGCGGTAAAGCGGGCCGTAGGCCGGAAGACTACGCTGATGGAAGTAGACCCACCCACCAGCCAGGATGAGAGGGAGACAAACGACGATAAGAAGAAACTTGCGCACGGGATGATGGGACCTTGCCAAATGCAAGAGATTATCAGAGATGTCCGATGATTCAGCCCACCGATGATGTCAGTCTACCGAAGATCAGTCTACCGAGGTCGTGGCACCAGCTGGAACCGCGATCGGCGAAAGAATCGTCCTACCCAGCACCGCCCCAATCTGGCGCACCTGCCCCATGAGCACATCGAACTGATCCGGATAAAGAGACTGCATGCCATCCGAAAGCGCGCGGTCGGGATCGTTATGCACTTCGATGATGAGCCCATCGGCGCCGACGGCGACGGCTGCGCGCGAAAGCGGCGTGACTTTGTTGCGTTTGCCGGTCCCGTGGCTCGGGTCAACGATGATCGGCAAGTGGCTGAGCCGCTGCACCGCCGGCACAACACTCAGATCGAGTGTGTTGCGCGTGTGATCGGCGAAGGTACGCACTCCTCGCTCGCAGAGAACGATGTTGTAGTTGCCCTCACTCATGATGTACTCGGCGGCCATCAGAAATTCTTCAAGTGTTGCGGCGATGCCGCGCTTCAAGAGCACTGGCTTGTGGGCTCGCCCGGCGCGCTTGAGTAAAGAGAAATTCTGCATGTTGCGCGCACCGATCTGAATCATGTCGGCATATTGGTCAACCAGATCCAGCGACTCGTAGTCGACGGCCTCGGTCACGATGAGCAGGCCGAAGTGGTCGCGAATCTCGGCCATGATCTTGAGGCCATCTTCGCCCATGCCCTGAAAGGAATAAGGAGAAGTGCGCGGCTTATACGCGCCGCCGCGAAAGAACTGCGCCCCGGCGCGAGCCACGCGCTCGGCAATAGCAAAAGCCTGCTCGCGGCTCTCAATGCCGCAGGGGCCGGCCATCACAACAAGATCCGATCCGCCAATCGTGACCGGGGAGTTAGGAAATTTCAGGATCGTGTTGTCCGGTTTCGTATCGCGACTAACAAGTTTGTAGGGCTTCGAAACGCGGATAACTTCCTGCACACCGGGCAGATCATCGAGAGCGCCCTGATCGATTTCTCCCTTGTTGCCCGTTATGCCAATTGCGGTTCGTTGCGCACCGGGGATGGAGTGGGCGCGGTATCCGAGCGATTCGATTTTCTGGCAGACAGCGCGCACCTGCTCTTCAGTGGCCTGCGCCTGCATGACAACTAGCATCTTTGAACTCCGAGAGATGAGTTTAACGTTCGCGACGAGCTAGGGCAATGGGAGCGCGAAACGACCGCAACGGCGAGGATCCCGTTTTTGCGCTGAGGTAAGCTCGAATCGATGGCAGAGTTTCGTCCCACCGAACAGGACCCGTTGAAGTGGCCAGCGCCGAAATCGCCGCCCAAGCGCACGGCCCGTCGAATCGGGATTCACACATCCATCGCAGGCGGCGTGGAGAACGCAGCCGAGCGCGCGTATCGCCTGGCCTGCAATACATTTCAGATTTTCTCGACCAGCCCGCGGCAATGGCAGCCATACCCACTGGGGCGCCCGCAGTGCGAGGCCATGGGCCACCTGCGGCAGAAGTATGATCTGAAGCCGTTGGTAATTCATTGCAACTACCTGATAAATCTGGCGGGCGCGAACGAACACTTTCGCCAGAAATCGATTGCGGCCTTTCGCGGAGAGCTGGAACGTGGCGCAGCGTTGTGCGCCGATTATCTCGTACTGCATCCCGGATCATTTCGCGACTCCAGCCGCGAAGAGGGATTGGCGCGCGCAGCCAGCGGTATCGAGGAAGCGGCGAGAGGATTGGAGTTGCGGGGATTAACCGTGCTGATCGAGAACACGGCCGGCGCGGAGTTCTCGCTTGGAGGAACGTTTGAGCAGGTAGCGGAACTCCTGGAGCGCCTGCGCGGACACGTGCCAGTGGGAGCCTGCATTGACACCTGCCATACCCACGTGGCCGGATACGACATCGTGAGCGAAGACGGCCGAGACCTGACGCTCCGTCATCTGGAGAAGACAGTCGGCTTGAAGAACGTGCGCGTGTGGCATTGCAACGATGCCAAGGCGGAACGCGGGTCGCGCCTCGACCGTCACGAACATATCGGCCGCGGCAAGCTCGGATTGGATGTGTTCCGTGCCTTGCTAAACGATCGGCGGTTAAAGCACGCAGCCTTCATCGCCGAAACCCCCATCGATGAACCGGGAGACGATTGGCGCAATGTGCAGGCGCTGAAGGCGCTCGCAAAAAAATAGGAGGATTGCACGCAAAGAGGTCGCGGCGCGGTTCCTTAATGGGTTGTTTCCTTGTGGATGCCTGTTGTCCTTGCGGCAAAGGTCGCCCCACGCACGGATGTGTACACGGCATCAAAAATTTCCAGACTATTGATATTCGCCACGCCGCCGACAGTAATCGGGTCGCCAAGATATAAGACCTTGCTGTCTGTGTTGCTGAATGCCGGCCACGCGGGAAGCCCTGGACCGTTTGGATCGCCCGACCTGGCAAAGTTCACCCAATAGCCAGAGATCTCCTCAGCCAATTTCCGATCTGCCGCAGTCCAACGCCACGGCTCCTGGTCGAGATGATCGAAGACATACCAAAGCTCGGCGTAGTGGCTCGCTCCCCAGCCCTCGAATACGGAGCCCGCCGGAAATGGAGGCACCTGCCTGAACGAATAATAGTAGACGCGGCTCCGTCCGCTTCCGGACTGCAGCCTTGCCCAAGCCCATATGTCCCAGCCAAATCGCAGATCGCGTTCGATATCAAGACGGGCCTGCCGCGCCGCTTCGTCGGTGGCATGCGGGTAAGCGACAAGCAGCGGCGCCGGGAGCGCTCCGAAGCTATGCTCCAGATCGGCATCGAAAGTGGCAGCCTTCACATGAGTAATATCGGTCAACGATCGCGCCTCGTCGGCATTCGAACCGATCAGCAGTGGGACATCATTCTGTTGACCCGAAGCAAAAACCTCGTAAGGCGCGGCGGGAAGCGCGTAGGGTTCGATCACCGGATGGCTAACGTTACCGGCGTCGCCGGCGAGCAGGCGAGCCGCAGGCAGATCACGTAGTTCTTTAATTGAGGCAACGCCGAGCGAGGCCGCATATTTCTCCCCGTCCCGTTCCGCATTGGCCAGCAGATAACGGGGCGCAAGCTGAAGCGGCTCGAACAGAGCGCCGCTCTCTCCGATGGCACGCTGAAACAACCCCTTCGCGAGCGGCGAAGCCATGAGCATGCTGACCGCCATCGCTCCCGCGGATTGCCCGGCGATGGTTATATTTTTCGGATCGCCGCCAAAGGCGGAAATGTTTCTCTGAATCCATTCGAGCGCGGCGATCTGGTCCATCAGTCCGTAGTTACCTGATGAATGCTGCGGGGACTCGCGCGTGAGCTCGGGCATCGCCAGAAAGCCAAGCGGGCCAAGCCTATAGGC
>JBAWBE010000413.1:0-2298 GCA_049589635.1 Terriglobales bacterium | reverse complement strand
GCCTTCACCGGAGCGGTCACCAAAAAGATCGGTAGGCTCGAACTCGCCGACCAGGGCACGATTCTGCTCGACGAAATCGGCGAGATTTCGCTCTCTCTCCAACCCAAACTTCTTCGCGTCTTGCAGGATCAGGAATTCGAGCGCCTCGGCGGCACGCAGACGTTAAAGATCAACTTTCGGCTGATCGCCGCCACCAATTGCGACTTGGCCAAGAGCGTCCACGAGAAGGCATTCCGCAGCGATCTCTATTACCGCTTGAATGTATTTCCCATTTTTCTTCCGCCTTTGCGCGAACGCCGTGAAGATATCCCGCTGCTGGTCGAACACTTCGTCCAGAAGATCGCCCGCCGCATGAACAAGTCGATCACCAGCATCCCGAAGAGGACAATGGATGCGCTCATCGCCTGGTCCTGGCCTGGCAACGTCCGCGAACTCGAGAACTTCCTCGAGCGGTCTCTGATCCTGACCAGTGGATCTATGCTGACCGCTCCGCTTAGTGAATTGCAGTTGCCCCTCGACCCCACTGGAAAAGAAGAGACCCTGGAAGCCGCCGAGCGCCGCCACATCCTGAAAGCTCTCCGCGAAACTCGTGGCCAGATCAGCGGCCCGCGCGGAGCCGCTACACGCCTGGGCCTGAAGCGCACCACGCTCCAATCCAAACTCAAACAACTGGGAATCAATCCCCGCGTCTCAGTCTGAAAATCTGATTTAGTTTCTGAGGTTCCTCCGTGTACCGCTATGTACCCCGTGGTTCAAGCTTTCTGCCGAGCGGCCAATGATGCAGCCTGCCGCGACTTTCATTTACAATCCACAGGCGCATGAACCGCGAATACATCAGACACTACAGCCACGAACTCAACCGCGACATGGAGGCGCTAGTCTTCGGCCACGCCGGCCTCCCAATCCTCGTCTTCCCATCCTCCCAGGGACGTTATTTTGAATACGAAGACGCGGGCATGATCCGCGCGCTCTGGGGAAAAATAGAGCAAGGCTCGATCCAGATATTCTGTCCAGACTCAGTCGACAGCGAGAGCTGGTACAACAAGAGCGTTCACCCGGGAGCCCGCATCTGGCGCCACGTCCAGTACGAGCGCTACATTCTCAACGAGTTCGTGCCATTCGTGAAATACAGGAATTGGGCTCCGCAGATGGCCGTGACCGGATGCAGTTTCGGCGGCTACCACGCGCTGAATCTCTCTCTGCGCCATCCCGACATGGTCAGCGCCTGCGTTCCGATGAGCGGCTCCTACGACATCAAAAGTTTTCTCGACGGCTACTACGACGACAACGTCTATTTCAATAACCCAGTCGACTATCTGCCCAATATGAACGACGACGGCCTGCTGAGCCGCATCCGGCAGATGAAGATCGTGCTCGGCACTGCCGATTGGGACATGTGCCTGGACGCCAACGCAAAAATGTCAGGCATGCTGCATGCAAAAGGCATTCCGCACTGGCTGGATATTTACGGCGACAATAGTAAACACGACTGGCCGCTATGGCAAAGAATGGCCGCCAAGTATTTTTAGTCGTTGGTCGTTGGTCGTTGGTTGTCAGGCGTTAGCAGGCCCGCGGAACATTCTTTTTTTGCCGGTCTGGCTATCGAAAGGGTCGTACATGAAAAACAACGCGGTATATTTTCTGGTCAGTTTCAAAATTAACGAAGGCAAGTTCGAAAGCTTCAAAGAAATCGCGCAAGCCATGATCGCGTTCACCCAAACGGAACCAGGCAGTCTGGCATATGAGTGGTACTTCAGCTCCGATAAAGCCAGGGGCAGACTGATCGAGACCTACGCCGATCAAAACGCGGTTGCGGCACACATGGAAGGTCGCGCCGTGCAGGAACTCGTGCCGAAGATTCGCGAATTGTCGAGCATCACCGGCTTCGAAGTCTACGGAGACCCTGGATCGAAGGCGGCGGAAATACTCTCGAAAGTCGGCGCCGAAGTATTCCAGCGCTGGAATGGCCTCGACCGCTGAAGTTTTGTAAAAACGATTTCGACCAACGCGGTGCCGAGAACCGCGCACGGCATTCCGAACGACCGACGACCAACGACCAACGACCAACGACGACTTTAGGAGCATCCCATGAGCACTAAAAAAATCGCCATCCTCTTCGGCATGGAAAATACCTTCCCGCCCGCCCTGGTCAACAAAATCAATTCGATGAAGGTCGAAGGCGTCACCGCGGAATTCGTCCACATCGGCGGCATCCGCATGGACGAGCCGAAAAAATACGACGTCATCATCGACCGCATCTCGCAGGACATCCCGTTCTACCGTGCTTACTTAAAGAAC
>JBAWBE010000412.1:0-8452 GCA_049589635.1 Terriglobales bacterium | reverse complement strand
TGGATAGAGCATCTGCCTTCTAAGCAGAGGGTCGCTGGTTCGAGTCCTGCCGGGCCTACCATCGATTCGAAAACTCACAACATCTATTGTGGCTGCTGTGTTCGCCGCTGATTTTCACTGCGTTGCTCTTTCTCTGCGAACTTTCGTGACCCTCGCACTGCGTCTTTCCGAAACAGGAATCGTTCTGAATCAGAACGCCGGCTCTGCGCCTCGCGCCTTCGCGTGGAAGTAATCCCGCTCTTCCGACGCAAACATTTGCGCTGATGCATTCTGCAATCGCACTCGATCGCCGCTCGCGCGAATCTATCTCCCGCAAAACAGAACACATTCAATCACGCATGCCGCGCGCGGCCCTTTGGCGGACTGACTGCATCGTTGCGTCTATCACTCTTCAAAATTCAATTCCCCACTGAAGTGCGATAGCTCGCTCCCCTGCGACAAAAATTTGCGGTGGAACTTTCGGTTCCGTTTTTTGGACCCAAAGTAACCAAAGGAAAAACCTCATGAAGAAGTTCCAGATCTCGTCAGCGCTGATGTGCGTCGTAGTAATCGCTGCAGTAATGGCTGGTTGCGGAGGCGGTGGCTCATCATCGAGCAAGGCGCCAGCGCCCGCGGTATTGCAGTCGATCCAGATCACTCCCGGAGCCGCGTCTATCGCAGCCGGCGTCGCGCAGCAATTTAAGGCGACGGGCCTGTACAGCGACAACAGCAGCAAGGACCTGACGAACTCTGCGACCTGGACTTCATCGAACACGGCTGCTGCCACCATCTCAAGCACAGGCATGGCCGCGACTAAGGCGCAGGGATCGGCAACGATTACCGCGAGCCACTCCGGCGTAGGCGGCAGCACGACTCTAACAGTCACCGCGGCTGCGCTCGCCGCACTCACCGTTTCGCCGTCAACCGCGTCGTTGCCGCTGGGCACAACCGTGCAACTCACGGCCTTCGGCACCTTCACCGACGGCAGCACAAAAGATATGACCGCTTCCGTGCAATGGACGTCGGCCAATCCTTCGGCAGTTGCGATCAACGCGAATTCAACCTTCGGCCTGGCGATGGCCACGGCCCTCGGCTCCTCTACGATCACGGCCGCCTCGGACAACATCTCTTCGAGCGCCAGCGTAACGGCGACCGGCGCCACGGTGCAGTCGATTGCGATCACGCCTTTGACGACTTTTATCGCACAAGGTACTACGACTCAATTCACAGCCACCGGCACCTTCAGCGACGGCAGCACCCAGAACATCACGGGCGCAGTGCAATGGAGTTCGGGAAATGTGGCCGTCGCCGGCATCAATGTAAACGGCGCGCCGGGACTGGCGATGGGCATCGCCGCCGGCAACTCCGCCATCACCGCAACTGTTGGCAGCATTTTTTCCAGCGCAACTCTAACGGTCACGAACGCAACCGCGAATTCGATTGCGGTCACGCCCGCATCCCCGTCGATTCCGCTGGGGACGTTGCAGCAGTTCACGGCCACTGGCACATTTTCGGATGGCACTACGCAAGACATCACGGGCACGGTGACGTGGAGCTCTTCGAAAACCAACATTGCTTCGATCACGGTCAGCGGGCTGGTGACGGCTCGCAACCTCGGCACGGCAACAGTTACGGCAGCCTCCGCCTCGGTTAACGGGAGCGCCACCGCGACTGTGAATGCCGCGGATCTGGCTTCACTTGCGATTCTGCCGGGCGACGCGACCATTGCCGCCACCACCAGTCAGCAGTTCTCGGCGATCGGTGCCTTCAATGACGGCAGCACGCACGACCTCACGGCACAGTCCACGTGGACTTCATCCAACACCGGCGTGGCGAAGGTTGCCAACGCGAGCGGACTGGCAAAGGGACTGACACCTGGCACGTCCGCGATCACGGCGGCGCTCGGCCCAGACAGTGTTTCTGTAACTCTTACCGTCACGGGTGCAAGCCTGATGTCGATCTCAATAACTCCCGTTGGACGCACCATCGCTCCTGCAACCAAGTTGTCCTACACCGCGACTGGAACATTCAGCGACGCCAGCATACAGACCATCACCCGCGACGTAACGTGGGCTTCCGACAACTCTTCCGCCGCCACGGCCGCTTCCGGCGGTGTCGTTACTTCCGTCGCTCCGGGCATTGCCAACATTAGCGCCGCCCTCGATGGCGTAACGGCTTCGACGCAAATGACTGTAAGTTCCGTGACACTCGTCTCTATCTCCGTAACTCCGCCGAGCGCAGCTCTGGCTCCGGCATCAACCATCGGCCTCAGCGCCGCTGGAACATTCAGCGACGGCAGCACGCAAACCATCACCAGTGCGGTGATCTGGACCTCGTCGGCCAGTAACGTAGCCGGCGTAAACAGCGCGGGACAAGTTACTGGTCAATCGGCGGGAACGGCCACCATGACGGCGCAGCAAGGCTCCGTCAGCGGAGCAAGCATAGTGGTCGTCGAGTCGTCAGCACTTGTCTCGCTGCAAATCACACCGGCCAGCACGAGCGTGGCGCAGCAAACCGAAGCCCAATTCAGAGCCATCGGCACCTTCGCGGACGGCAGCACGCAGGACCTCACGCAATCGGCCGAATGGACCTCGTCTCCGGCATCGATTGCTACGGTCAGCGATATTGTCGGCAGCAAGGGGCTGGCGACTGGGATTGTCCCCGGCAACGCAACGATCACAACGTTTTTCGCGGGAGAGGTCGGAACCGCGGCACTTACTGTGACCGGAGCCACGTTGACTTCTCTGACGATCACGCCCGACGATCCGAGCATTCCGCTGGGCAGCTCGCAGCGCTTTACGGCAAACGGTAACTTCAGCGATGGCACGACAGAGAACCTGACGAATCAGGCAACCTGGACGTCATCGAGCGTAAGCGTCGCCACCATCGGCGTAAATGGGCTGGCAAACACGGTTGCGACAGGGACGACGACGATCACTGCGAGTGTCAACGGAGTGAGCGGCAACACAGTACTGACGGTGTTCTAAACGGAATGGAGGCACGCGCGCCACGCCCTTGTGTGATCCAAAGCACGGGGTCGCCCAACGCACGGGCGGGGCGCCCGTGCCTCCATTTTTCTTCTACGCCTTTTTTTTCGGCTTCATCTTCTGCCATTCCTCTTCGGTCAATTGTCGGCCGAGGGCGGTGAATTGAGCCGCTCCCTGGAGCCACTCACCGCCATCCATGGTGATGACATCGCCATTGATGTATCCCGCGCCGTCGCTGACCAGAAATGCCGCTAGGTTGGCAAATTCCTCGAGCGTTCCGAAGCGCCCCAGAGGATTGCGCTTCGTGGCGGCAGATTCCAACTCGGGCCGCGGCATGAGGCGCGAAAAAGCCCCCTCAGTTCGGATTGGACCGGGCGCGATGGCATTCATGCGAATGCCGCGATTCCCCCACTCGACCGCCAGACTCCGCGTGAGCGCCTGAACTCCAGCCTTGGCCACAGCTGACGGCACCACATATGCGGAGCCGGTGGTGGTGTAAGTCGTCGTAACATTCAACACGACCGCTTTATGTTTCTCGGCAAGCCAGCGGCGGCCACAGGCGAGAGTTGCGTGCAGCGATCCCATCAGCACAATGCCGATCACCGACTGAAATGCGCCTAGAGAAAGTTCTTCGGTGCGCGCCAGAAAATTTCCAGCGGCGTTATTCATCAGGACGTCGAGCGCGCCCTCGGCCCAGATCGCGCCGACCATTTCTTCGACCGCGGCCGGGTCGCGCACATCGCAGCGCAGCGGGTGAATTCGGCCGCCAGTTCGCTCGTGCAGCTCACGCTCGGTCGCGTTGAGAACGTCTTCGCGCCGGCCGCAGATGTAAACCTCGCCGCCGAGTTCGAGAAAGCGCTGGGCGGCAGCTTTGCCGAGGCCCGTGCCTCCGCCGGTAATGAGGATGCGTTTGTTGAGGAGAAGATCGCTCTTAAACATGGCAGGATTGTAAATGCTGCGGAACGCTGTTCGTCGTTCGATTCGCTGTTCGCAATCTGTAGGCGTTTATTCCGACTCTCCGGTAGAGACGCGGCCTGCCGAGTCTCTGCATCTGCTATCTCCGAACTCGCCGCCCAATGCCCATTTCGCATGTTCGGCAACCACTGGATCCGCATCTTCGGCGAGTCTCTTCAGCGTCGGCAAGAATTTTTCGTCGCCGCTGTTGCCCATCGCAATGACCGCGTTCCGCCGCAGTCCAGAGAGCTTGGCGCGCCGCACTGGTGACCCGCGGAATGTCGCGCGAAACTCCTCGGGCTGCATCTCGGACAACCATTCGAGTCGCGGATTGACCAGCCCTTCGCGTGGCTGGAATTCATTTGCCGTTGTGACAGGCGCCTTACGATTCCAGGGGCAAACATCCTGGCAAATATCGCAGCCGAAAACATGTCGGCCTATACCTTCGCGCAAAGCCTCAGGAATCTCGCCGCGCTTTTCAATCGTGAGATACGAAATGCATAAACGGGCATCGAGTTCGCCCGGCGCGACAATTGCCTGCGTCGGACACGCGGTTATGCAACGCGTGCAGGTACCGCAGCGATCAGGCGCGGGGAGATCGGCGGAAAACTCCGGAGAGATTTCCAGAGAAGTTAGAATCACGCCCAGAAATAGCCACGATCCCAGCTTCTGATTAATGATGCAGGTGTTTTTCCCGATCCATCCAATGCCGGCGTATTTTGCGTACACGCGCTCGATAACTGGGCCGGTGTCTACATAGGTGCGCGTTTGTAGGGGGACGTAGGTCGCCGGTCGTTCATTGTCAGGTCGGTCGTCGTCAAGGCGTTCGTCATCAAGTCGATGGTCGCCAGGTCGATGGCAAAACTCATGCAGACGCGACTCGACCAGGCGCAGCCGACTCAAGACTGCATCGTGATAATCTTCGCGGCACCACGCGTAACGCGAAATCCAGCCGGCACCTGTGTTCTCCGCCCAACTGACTTGCGTGGAATACGGCTGCGCTGTGTTGTAGTTGATGGCGCACACAATCACGCTACGCGCCCAGGGCGCGGTATTCGCAAGATTCGCGCGCTTGAGATCGCCCGCATCGTTGAGCGCTTCCATGTATTTCATTTCACCATGACGTCCATCGGCGATCCACGAAGGGAAAAGTCTTAGCTCGCCAAAATTCCGGACTGGAGCGACGCCACAGAGTTCGAAGCCGGCTTCGCGCGCAAGCTGCCTGATGCGTATTGACAACTCTCCACTCGCTTCTGAGCTGCGCGTTTCCGGATCGTGAACTGACGAATCGTGAACTGATCGACCGGGAATTAGCCGATCGCGGTCTACTCGTTCAAAAACCTTCAGATCGCGAATTTGAGCGTCAGGGACCATCAGTGAAGCAACACTAGCGCGGGCTGCTCAGCGCGTAATTCTTGAATTCACGCAGAGGTGGCCGCATGCTCGACTCGATTTCGGCCTTTTTTCTTCGCCGAGTACAAGGCCGTATCAGCGCGGCCGATTAGAGCTTCCACTTCCTTGATTCCGAGGCACTCGGAGACCGCGACTCCCAGACTCATCGTGATCGTCTGTTCCACACCGCCCGAAGCCACGCGGGTTTTCGCAATTAACTCGCGCAGCTCATTCGCCCGGTCAATCGCTCCTTCCAAATCGCACGAGGGCAGTACCAGCAGAAACTCCTCTCCCCCATACCGGCCCACACCGTCATACGGGCGCAGCCGGGACTGCATCCGCCGTGCAATCTCTCGCAGCGCCTCATCACCAAAAAGATGCCCTCCCGTATCATTCACCTTTTTAAAATGATCGATGTCGGCCAGGATCACACTTAGCGGTTTGCGCTCTCGGCGCGAACGCTCCAGTTCGCGCTCTAGCAGGCTGAAAATCTCGGCCCGGTTCAACATCCCCGTGAGCGAATCGTGCGTGGCCGCTTCGCGCATTGACTCGCGCGCTGCAATTAACTCCATTTGCAGTTCGGTGATGCGTTTGCCCACCAACAGGCGCGCTTTGAGTTCCGCTTCGTCAAACGGCTTCATCAGGTAGTCGTCTGCTCCAGCCTGGAGCGCGTCCAGCATATTTTGCCGTCCCTCTTTGCCGGTCAGCAAAATCATGTAAACGTAATGATCCGACGAACCAGCAGCCCGGATACGTCCACACAGCTCAATGCCTTCAATGTCCGGCAACACGCCATCCAGCAGAACCAGTTTCGGCGCTCCTGGATCTTCCAGAATTCGCATGGCCTCCGCGCCGGTCTCCGCCATGGTCACCTCAAACCCCCAACTCTTCAGGTGACCACCAATCAGTTGGCGATAGACAGCGGAATCCTCGACCAACAAAACCTGCATTTGATTCGACCTCCGGTCACTGCGAAAAAACAAACAGTGTACCTGACTCCCACCAGCCAAGCAGGGAGGGCGTTCCCTACAGCGATGTTTCCAGCTTATCTGTCCTCGACTAACTATGCTCGCGTGTCTTCGGTCGCGCGCCTTTAGTCCGACATCTTCAGTCGCACCATCATACTGCTAACACCTCGCCTCCTATTAACGCGATATTCAACGAACGTTCATCCGCTATTAACAATCCGGGTCTTACGATCAACGTCAGTACCAAAACCCACTATTCGTTTGCGGGTGGAGTTTCGGGGTCGCGGTGTGCAAAAGCGACGCCGTGCGAAACCATGGCGCGTCAAACCACTCCGTGCGAGATGACGGGTCCGTGAAAAGTTGTCTAATTCTTTCTTCTCAGGAGATCGAAAATGAAGCGTGTTTTGTCGTTGGCGCTGGCGATAGCGCTGGCGGGCAGCATGTATGCCGCAGACACTCCGCAGGAAAGCGCGGGCGGTGCGGCACAGAGCCCCAGAAAAAAGAAGGCCGCCGTTCCGGCGGTTTCAACTCAACTCAATGAACTGAAAGAAGCAATCGAAGCGCAACAGAAGCAACTTCAGATGTTGGGCGATCAAATTCAAAGCCGCGATCAGCGCATTCAGCAACTCGAACAGCGGCTCGATCAGAGCCAAGCAGCCGCGGCTCAGGCCCAGGCCCGCGCAGATGCGGCAGCTTCCCAAACCGCCGACGAGGCGCAGGCAGTCTCGTCGCTCAAGACCGATGTTACCGACCTGAAGACCAACGCCACCGGCGTCGCCATGAGTCTTCAGGAAACGCAGAAGACACTGCGCGATCAATTCGAGAGTCCACTCGCGATTCACTTCAAGGGGATCACGCTCACTCCCGGCGGCTTCCTCGCGTCCGAATCTGTGTACCGCACGCGGGCGCTCGGCGCAGACATCAATACTCAGTTCAATGGGCTGAACTTCCCTGGCAGCGGCCAGAACGCCGTGTCGGAATTCTTCTACTCCGGCCGCCAGTCGCGAATCTCGTTGCTCGCCGAAGGCAAGCTGGGAGAAGCGAAGATGACTGGCTACGTCGAGGCCGACTTCCTTTCCGCACCTGTGACCGCCAACAACAACCAAAGCAACAGCTACTCGCTCCGCCAGCGGCAAGTCTGGGGACAAATCGCTTCCGGCGGATGGACCTTCACAGGCGGCCAGATGTGGAGCCTGATGGAGGAGACAAAGCACGGAATGGATAACCGGACCGAAGCCGTGCCGATGACGATCGACCCGCAGTATACCGTCGGCTTCAGTTGGGCGCGGCAGGCAGGCGTTCGCCTCGTTCGCAACTTCAACAATCACTTCTGGCTGGGTGCGTCGATCGAAGATTCGTCCACTACATTTGCGGCCCGCGGCAATGCCTCGAATTTCGCCTTTGGCGGATTGGGCAACGGCAGCGGTACCTTCAACTCCACGGCTAATTACTCGTTCAACGCGATGCCGGACTACATCATCAAGGCCGTCGCCGAACCGGGCTTTGGCCACTACGAAATTTACGGCATTGGCAGCCGCTTCCGCGATCGCGTCTATCCATGCGTGGAAACGAACCCAAATCCGGTCTGTGACGGATTGAATAAGAGCGCGCTGGGCGCCTACAATGCTTCCGCCAATGGCGGAGGTGTTGGAGCGAACGCTCGCTTCACCTTCCTCCACAAACACGTCGACTTCGGCCTGCACGCCCTCGAGGGTCGAGGAATCGGCCGCTACGGCACGGGTGGTCTCCCGGATGCAACTGTGAATCCGGATGGCACGCTCGCACCTTTGCGCAGCTATCAGGGGTTGGCGACTCTCGAACTCCATTATCCGCGCTTCGATCTCTACATGAACGGCGGCGAGGAATACGTGAAGAGACGCTGGGCGCCGGATCCTTTGAACGCCGGCACGCCGGTTGGCTACGGCGCTCCAACTCAATCGACAGCGGGCTGCTACGCCGAAACTCCGCCCAGCGCTGGCAGTGGTTTCGGATTCGGCACGCTCTCCTGCAGCGCCGACACGCAGAACCTGATCGAAGGCACGATTGGATTCTGGATTAAGGTGCACCAGGGTCCGCATGGACGTCTGCAATTCGGCCCGCAGTATTCGTACGTAGCTCGCGACGCATGGGCAGGAACATTTGCCACGACACCGACGGTGCTCACCTCCGCAC
>JBAWBE010000411.1:0-9727 GCA_049589635.1 Terriglobales bacterium | reverse complement strand
GTTTTAGCCACACTCGGCTGATTCGACGGCGCTTGTGTTACAGGAGTTTGAGCTGTAGAAGACGTGATCACCGACGAATGGGCGGGTTGCGTTGACGGATTTGTGTGTCCTGGAGCGGTGGCGGCTGTATTCGAACGGTTAGTGGGCGTGGTGGATGCCTGCGCCGGACCCGGAGTAGAGGCACTAGACTCCGCGTCGGTCGGCACATGTGGCACGGTCGCGACGGGAGCGGGAACAGGATTCGACTGCCCAAATTTGGTCCACCCAAAGTAACCGCCGATCAGCAACAAGACTGCAATGGCGCCGATGAGAATCTTCTGACCACCTCGGGAACCGCTGGAGTGCTCGGTTTCCATCGAGAAGGATGGTCCCTGCAACGACGGTCCTTGCAACGATGGTGCTTGAATCGTGGCCCCGATGGCTGAAAATTCTGCCGGCATTGTCGGGTCTTCGTCTTCCCCGAACTCTTTCTCTTCTTCGTAGGCGGGTTGCTGCGGTGGCGCTGCGATTTTCGCCATTGCCGGAGCAGCAGCCGTGCCATGAGATCTCTCCGACGTGATAACTGCGGACGTCACGACAGGCTTGGGCGCCTCCATTTTCGGCACAACCATTTCTGGAGTTTCCGGTTTTGCCCACGCTTGCGGAGCGTTGGTTTGCGCGCGTGTAGCCGCAACCTGGGCGACCGGAACCGTGCTGCCAATTGAAGTCCACGGCTTCATCGGAACCGCGGGAGTAAGCGTGGGTGCCGGCTCGCTTTTTGCGAGTGCCGAATAGGGCGCTGGTGGCGCGCTGGACTCTGAAAGATCTGCGCCAGTTCTATATTGAGGAGCCACGTTCTGGCGGCTCGACGCGCTCGATGCGGATCTGGTTTCTGCGTTTTGATTCGTCGATCCGACGGAGGAAGATACGAAGGAAGAAGACGACGGATGTGCCGTCGCTGTCGTAGGCGTAGCCACGCCCTGGACTCCGGCATTGGCTTCAGTTCCCTTGCGCAGCAGTCCGCGTGCCACCCGCAATGTTCCCTTGGCCGCCTCGACATTAATCGGCTTCGTAAGCACCAGATTCGCCCCCATGCGATAGGCCTTGGCGATGCCGACCTGTCCTTCGACCAGCCCAATGGCAAGCGAACCCTGATTGAATGGGGAGTTGCGTGCGCTCTTGAGCATCAGAGACGCGCTTTGCTCATTCTCGCAGTCGATGACGACTGCGTCATAGTGCTGCGCCATCAGACTTTTTACCGCCGCAAACGGATCATTGATGGCTGAAACGGAGAATTCGAGCTCGCTGAAAAGCTGGCTTACGACCCGGGCAAGCTTCTCATCAGTGCAGAAAAGTAAGGCTTGGTAACCCATGATGAGCCAATCGTAGGCAGGCCGGTAAGCACCGGCAAGTTACGGGCGTAATAGGGGAAGGCGTGATTCTTAAGTGCTCGCGCGCGAAATCGGACCGGGCCAAACGTCACCCAACTTCCATTAGTGCTGGGGCGGCGTCGACTGGGCTGGAGTCAATTGGGGTGTCGTCGACTTGGAAACGGGCTTTGTGCCGGAGGTCGCCGCGGGGTGTTCCACTGCATTGGGAGGAAGGTCGATGCGAGTTACTCCGGATTTGGGCGCAGCCGAACTAGGTTGAGTCGGAGTAGCCGTAGACGACGGAGCCGCAATCGCCGGCGCGACCGGAGATGCAGACGACGCGCCAGACTTGGAAACAGGCGTTGTAGTGGCCGGTGAACTTGGGGCCTGTAAAGTAGTTGACGAAATCGAAGGCAATGAAGAAGGCGTACCGGGCGCGGCATTTGGATCAGTCGCGGTTGGCTGCAAAGCCTGCGTGGCATCCGGCGTCGTCTGGACAGGAACTCCAGGACTGGGCTTGGCTGTTTGGCTGAAGGGTTTTGCGGGCGCTGGAGCCGGGTGTGGTTGCGGTTGCGGTGCTATTCCGAGGATGACGAGAAGGTGATTGATCTGTGACTTCGCGAGCGCCTGGAATCCAGGCTCGTACGCCCACGCACCATAAAAGCCGCCGCAAGCCACCAGAAGTACCAGAAGAGTGACGAGCCGACCGTAGGACTTCTGACCCGGCTTTTTCCCACTCCCCTCGTTTTTCTGTTCACTCGCGGTCAACTTGAGTTCCTCTTTTTCCGAGGTAGCTGGCACGACAGACTGAGGCTTTGTCTCTGTCCCTGTGATGCCGCTCTCGGCTGGAGATTTTGCCGCGACGATAGCATTCGCGTTGGCCGTGATTTTTGACTCCTCCGGCTCCGCGATCGGGGACGCTTTTGCAGGGCTCTGGGGCGACTTTCGCGATGCTATCCGAGACTCTAGCGAATTCGCGGTCCGCGGCTCATCCGCCGTTGATATGGCGCCTGCTGCGGATACGAAAGATGAAGAATCGGTTTTCTGCGCAGAATCGGCTTCGGTTACATTGGGCTCAACGACCGCCGCGCTCAATGACATTGTCGCGGAGGACGCAGATGCGGAGGATGTGGACGTAGGTGGGGCGGACGCGACAGGCGTGAAAGACGACGGGGCTGGATCGCAGAACGATGTCAGCGCGGGACTGGCGGTCGCGGCTGCCGCGAAAGCATGTTCCGGAGGCGCGGCGTGATCGGCCACCTCGCCCTGGAATTGCGCGTTCTTCGCCGCAACACTTTCTGCGTTGGTCGCGGGCGCCGCTGGTTCAGCGCTCTGAGTATTGGAGATGTCGTCACTTCGCGCGTCATCCTCGCGTTTCACTCTGCTGATGGCGGTGCGAATCGTGATGCGCGCCTGATCCTTGGCGACCGGCTTGGTTAGAATCAGCTCAGCACCCAGCCGAAAAGCAGTGGGCAGACCGGCGCGGCCATCTACAACTGCGACCGGGACGGGTCGCCCGGCACCCTTCCGGGTGCGGCACACATCGAAAATGAGCTTGGCGGCAGGAAGGTTCTCGCAATCGACGAGCACGAGATCGAAGCGATTGGAATTCAGCTTCTGTGCGGCCGAGGCGCCATCGAGAGGGCGCTCGCAGGTAACGGACATTTCTTCGAGAACAGATGTGATGGCGCTGACGGCCTGGTCATCGGGCGATAGTAAAAGTGCGAGAGGCATGGCTCTCATATGCTAGGAACGCCGGTGCAAGCCCGCAAGTTACATAAGTAAGCCATCGGAGGCACGGGTGCCCGGCCCGTGCGTGCACATCCTCGAGGTGCTGCGTCGTTCACGTTCAAGCTTGTTTCTTGGAGACCGAGGATTCGGGTGGAGGATACGAAATCGATCCGCGGAAAGAAGCCTTGTCGGCGGGAGCAAAATCAGGAAACGGCAACTGATGTTGGTCGCGCCACTCCTGAACCTGTTTTTCCGCAGCGCCGCTCTTCTCGTGGTCGATCCCGGAATCGCGCGTCATATACAGCGTCTGCGATGCGAAGGCAAAGCCCGTACCGGAGCGCCCGACAATCTCGCTGATACGCAACAAGAGGTCTTCGCGGATGGCGGCAAATTCGTTTGAGTCGCGCGTGAGCACGTAGGCAAAGATTTCGAGGCGCAGCGCGCTCGGGTCGACGTTTGCAAATCGAATACTGGCGCTCTCCGGCTCGACCTTCGGGTGCTGATAGAGCAGCCGCCGAATTTCCGCCAGCAGATAGCGCAGTTGATCGCCCGTCGTCTCATACCGAATCGCGAGCACGGGATTGAAGAGAATCTTGTCGCGGCGCGTGTAATTTTCGATGCTCATGGTGGCGAGCGTGCCGTTCGGAATCGAGAGCTGCGTACGCGCGTCCGTGCGTACGCGCGTGGACCGCAGGCTGATGTCCTCGACCGTGCCGGTTTTGTCGCCGAAGCGGCAGTAGTCACCGACACGGATGACTTCGTCGGCGAGCACGGAAATTCCGCCAAAAAGATTTTCAAGCGTCTTCTGGGCGGCAAACGCGATCGCGATGCCACCGATGCCAAGCCCGGCAAGCACGGTGGTAAGGTCGAAGCCGAGAATAGCGAGAATTGCAAGTGCCCCGACGACGACAAGAAAAGCGGAGAGCAGGCGCTGGCCGAGCAGCATCAGCGTTCCAGTGCCGAGGCGGCCGATGGCGACGGCATGCCCGCGCAGGCGCTGCATGGTGACGGCGGCGATGCGTAGCAGGAACCAGAAAAATCCGATACAGGTCAGTACTCCGACCGTGCGGTGGTAGTAAAAGCGCGAAAGCAGCGGCAGGCCGAGGCGGCTGGCGATGATGCGATGCGCGAACGCCGAGAAGACAAGCAGCAACGGCATGGAGACGCGGCGATAGGAGTGGAGGTCGGGGCGCTTTTTGAATTTGAGATAGAGGCGGCGGGGAATCGCGAGGAAAAGTACGATACCCCAGCCAACGATGATGGCGATAGGAATTGCGATGAGCAGCGCAAGCCACTGCCAGAGCGGCATTCCCAGGGGAGCGTTCTTGACGAGGCTCTGTGGCAGCTTGTTTTCAACCTGATGCTCTTCGATCGTTTCGTAAAGATCCGGGACTTTGCCGAGTGTGGTGGAGGAGAAGAGCCAGATTTTGCCGGCCGTCGGATCGCTCACGCGTACCAGAATCACAGGCACGTCGCTATCCGCGCTGTCGCCCGGAACGGAGAAGATGCCGATGGTCTGCTGGTCCGGAATGCCGTTATCGGGATTACCTTCGGGCCTGTCGCTGATTTGGGTGATCTTCCCGATAAATGCACGGTCCATCAGCACCTTTAATTTCATGGCGAGGTCCGCGCCCTGCGATTGGCGGCGCGCGGCGCTCATCTGCAAGTAGTCTGCGGCAGCCTCGTAGCTGCCGGATTGTGCAGTTTGAAGAAAGCCGAGCACCGTCCCAGAAGGATTGCTCCGACCAAGCTGGTCGGTCGACGTCGCCGAGGGGTTTTTGGCATTCGTCCCCGTGAGCAGGCCCGTAACCGACTGGGCGGGCGCGGATGCCGCGAGGGCCAAGAGCAGCGCGAGGGCAAAGGGCAAGAAGGTGAGAGCGGACTTTTTCATCGGATGAATCGATTTGAGTGGCGGACGCCCCAGATGCGATCCTGAGGCGCTGAAGCGCTAAGTATATTCTTAGCGAGGGTACAGCACGACCGAGGTCGTGCCCTTCCCTTCCCTAGGTCAAAGTCGGGCAGTTTTGCGTGCTCACTTTTTCGGACGATAGATATCGGTCGCCTGTCCGTAAAAAACTTCCGCCGCCTCCATCATCGTTTCCGAAAGTGTTGGATGCGGATGGATCGTCATTCCCACGTCGGCGGCCAGCGCGCACATTTCTATGGCTAGCACGCCCTCGGCAATCAGATCGCCTGCGCCCACGCCGACGATGCCGACGCCAAGTACGCGCTCCGTTTTCGGATCGATGATGAGCTTGGTCAGGCCCTCAGGTCGATCGAGCGTGACGGCGCGGCCCGATGCCGCCCACGGAAATTTCGCGACGCTGACTTGCCGCCCTTGTTCTTTGGCCTGAGTTTCAGTAAGCCCGGCCCATGCAATTTCAGGATCGGTAAAAACGACCGCGGGAATGGCATTCGGCTCGAATGCGACTTTGTGTCCGGCGATGGCTTCAACCGCAGTACGGCCTTCATGCATCGCTTTATGCGCGAGCATCGGCTCGCCGGCCACGTCGCCGATCGCGTAAATCGCAGGGTCGGCGGTCTGGCGCTGTGGGTTGATTTCGATGAATCCCTTGGCGTTGACTTTGACGCCGGTCTTATCGAGCCCGGGAATTTCGGAGTTGGGGCGACGCCCAACCGACATCAGCACGCGATCGAACACTTGCTCGTTCTCTTTTACATCCGGACCTTCGAGCGTGACGCGGATCCCGGTCTTCTCGTCTTTGAGCGATTTAACGGTGGTGTTCAGCAGGATGGCCGAGAACAGTTTCTCGAGTCGCGTGTGGAGAGGCAGTACAAGATCGCGGTCGGCACCCGGCAGAATGCCAGACAGCATTTCAACACATGTAACTTTTGTGCCGAGCGTGGCGTAAACAGAACCGAGCTCGAGCCCAATGTACCCGCCGCCGATGACGAGCAGTGTCTTCGGAATGTCGGCGAGGTCGAGCGCACCGGTAGAGTCCATGAGGCGCGGACTGTCGACTTTAAGGCTGGGCACGATGGTAGGCCGCGAGCCGGTGGCGATGACGATGCGATCGAAAGTGAGGGTCTCCTCGCCGGCGGCCTTCGTCACTTTCAGCGTAGTCGAATTAACGAATGCCGCTTTGCCTTGAATGAATTGCACCGCGCGTTGCTTCGAGAGCTGGCCGAGTCCGCCGGTTAGCTTCTTGACGACGCCTTCTTTCCATCCGCGCAATTTGGCGAGATCGATTTTTGGGGCAGCGAATTCGATACCCCAATTCTTGGCCTGCTCAGCCTCCTCAAGCAGCTTGGCGACGTGCAGCAGCGCCTTGGACGGAATGCATCCGCGATAGAGACAAACGCCGCCCGGGTTCACTTCCGGATCGATGAGCGTAACTTTCATGCCGAGATCAGCGGCAAGAAATGCGGCCGCATAGCCGCCGGGTCCGCCGCCGATTACCGCCACACGTAGGTTGGAATTGATCGCCATTTCGTTTCTATATCCTCAAAGTATCTTTGCCTCTAAGTAATTTTGTCATCCTGAGCCAAGCGAAGGACCTGCTTTTCTCCGCGGACCACACAACCCTCGCTTGGCCGGGAAGACAATCCACTAGTGATAGCGTTCATGCAAAGACTTGGACGCTCGTCATCCCTGCACCGACAACAAGAACGGCTGCTCAAAAGCCTCCGCGATCCAGCGCAAAAATCGCGCGGCGTCGGCGCCATCGATCAACCGGTGATCGTATGAGAGCGAGAGCGGCAGAATCAATCGCGGCTCAAATTTGTTGTTCACCCACTCCGGTTCCATGCGCGAGCGCGACAGTCCAAGGATCGCCACCTCGGGATGATTTACGATCGGCGAAAAACCCGTGCCGCCGATGCCGCCGAGATTCGTAATCGTGAACGTGCCGCCTTCCATTTCCGCGGGTGTCAGCTTGCGGTCCCGCGCCTTTTTCGAGAGCTGCGTCATCTCCGCCGCCAGCTCGACGATGTTTTTCTTGTCGACATCGCGAATGACAGGCACAAGCAGTCCGCGATCGGTGTCAACCGCGACCCCGATGTTGATGTACTGCTTGTAAATAATTTCTTCTTTCCCCATATCAATAGATGCATTGAACTGCGGAAAGACTTTTAACGCCGACGCGCAGACTTTGAGAGCGATGGCGGTGACGGTCATCTTGCCGCCCGCTTCTTCGGCGCGCGGGGCGAAGCGGGCGCGGAGCTGTTCCAGTTCGGTGATGTCGGAACGGTCTTGCTGAGTGACGTGCGGAATCGTGTTCCACGCCTGGCGAAGGTGCTCGGCAGTCTTGCGGCGCACGCCGCGCATCGAAACCCGCTCGGTCTTTCCCCATTTCGAAAAATCCGGCAGCTCTGGCTCGGCGAAGCCGATGCCCGGAGCCGCGGCTGTTGCCGCGGCCAGCACGTTTTTCGCGTGCAGTTTTACATCTTCTTCACTGATGCGTCCGCCAGGGCCGTTACCCTGCACGCTGTGGATGTCGACGCCAATTTCTCGCGCCAGCCGACGCACATGGGGCGCGGCGGGCACCGGATCGCGATGCTCGGTGCCGGCAACCTTACCGAGTTGCACCGGCATGGAAACTCCCGGCTCCCCGGCTTTCGGCTGTGCTTCTTGCGGAAAATCCGGAGGCAGAGCCTGTTCTTCTGTTTTGCCTTCAGCTTTCATTGCGAGCTGAAAAGCGAGGCGCGCGGCCTGCTGCCCTGAAATATGCTCGACCGGTTCATGACGGCGCGGCGCTTCGATGGGCGCGGGCGCACCGCCTTCAAGCGTAAAGATGACCTGGCCGACTTTTATCTTTTGTCCTTCTTTAACTTTCACCTCTCGCACGACGCCGCTCACGCTGGACGGAACCTCGACGACCGCCTTGTCCGTTTCAAGTTCCATTACCGGCTGCCCTTCGGCAACGCGCGTGCCGGGCGAGACCATGAGGCGGACGAGGTCGCCGGAGTCTATGTTCTCGCCAAGTTCGGGGAGCGCGAATTCGGTCGGAGCAGGGGCATCGGAGGACCGGCGATTGGGCGCGGGCGAAGCAGATTGAACCGGCGCAGATGGGACCGTCTTCGAAATCCCCGGCGCCGCTTTGTCCGCAGTCGCAGAGGGCCGATCATTGTTTGCAATCTGGTTGGCAACCTGGTTCGCAATCTGATTAGCGGCCTGAGATGCCGAAGCCTTGGCTCCGCCGACCCCGTTCTCTACGGTGAAAATTACCTGGCCAACGCGCAGCTTGTCGCCCTCTTTCACGCGCACTTCGCCTACCGTGCCCGTCACCGACGACGGCACCTCCACCACGGCCTTGTCGGTCTCGAGCTCCATCACGGGCTGGCCTTCAGCAATTGAAGCGCCCGGCTTGATGAGCAGACGAACCAGATCGCCGCTCTCAATATTCTCGCCCAGTTCGGGCAGCTTAAATTCCGTCGCCATCCTTATTAATGATCCTCAATCCCTGTTTATTGCGAAATCTTCGTCGAGAAGAAATTCATCGTGAAAATTCATCCACGAAAATCCGCGGAGAAGAAGTTAGCTGTTGGCCGGATTGCGCTTTTCCGGACTAATGCCGAGATCGCGGATCGCTTTCTCGAGCACGTCCGCGGCAATCTGCCCTTCGCCGGCCAGCGCGTGCAGCGTCGCCAGCACAATGTGCTTGGCATCGACCTCGAAGAAGTCGCGCAGTGATGCACGATTCTCGCTCCGGCCAAAACCATCCGTGCCAAGCGCAACCAGCTTGCCTGGAACCCATTGCGCCAGACTCTCCGGCAGCACTTTCATATAATCAGAAGCCGCGATGAACGGGCCCGGCGCGCCTTTCAGTGTCTGCGTCACGTACGGGATTTTCGACGATTGTGTAGGATGCAGCATGTTCCAGCGCGCGCAGTCGTTGGCCTCGCGGTAGAGCTGCTTATAGCTCGTCACACTCCACACGTCAGCGGCCACGCCATAGTCTTTCTCCAGAATTCCTTGCGCCTTCAGCACCTCGAACATGATCGTTCCGCTGCCCAGGAGTTGCGCGCGCAGCTTCGAATCGCTTTTCGGCGAAACGTTGTAGCGATATAAGCCTTTCAGAATGCCCTCGCGGGTACCGGGCGCACTCGGCATCTCAGGCATGTGGAGCGGCTCATTCGTGACCGTCAGATAATAGAAGATGGATTCGCCGTCGACGTACATGCGCTTGATGCCGTCCTGAATAATGATGGCGATCTCGTAGGCAAACGCCGGATCGTAGGCCAGCAAGTTGGGAACCGGCAGCGCAAGCACGTGGCTGTGCCCATCCTGATGCTGCAAGCCTTCGCCGGCCAAAGTGGTGCGGCCCGCTGTTCCGCCGATCAAGAATCCTCGGCAACGCATATCGGCGGCGGCCCAAATCAGATCGCCAATGCGCTGGAATCCGAACATGGAGTAATAAATAAAGAAGGGAATCGTGTTGATGCCGTGATTGGCATATGCGGTGCCCGCCGCAATAAATGAGCACATCGACCCCGCTTCGGTGATGCCTTCTTCGAGAATCTGCCCATTCTTCGCCTCCTTGTAATAAAGGAGGGTGTCCATATCGACCGGCTCGTAGAGTTGGCCGACGCTCGAATAAATTCCAACCTGGCGGAATAATGCCTCCATGCCGAAGGTGCGCGCTTCGTCGGGAACCACAGGCACGATGAAGCGGCCAACCTCGGGG
>JBAWBE010000410.1:0-1799 GCA_049589635.1 Terriglobales bacterium | reverse complement strand
ATCTCGGGCCGCGTTCTGGCGCGCCCGGACCGTACCGCGTCGAGGACGGATACGAGCGATCCGAGCGGCTCTGTGATAAATGGCTGGTTCATGCGCATCAGGCTATGGCTGCTTCAGAGCTAAAGGCGCACGATAACGACTTGACTTCTGCACGTCACCAACATAAGCTCGGGGCATGAACGTAAGGATTGCACGTTCATCGACTAAAGGAGAGGATAGGAAAACTGACGAGTCTCCGGAGTTCTTTCCGGCGATGTACCCGTGACCGGAGAGGATCGTCGGGCCGTCCTCGCTAAGCGAGGCGTCGAGATCGCCGCTCTTCTGATGCGAGATCAGTGTTTTACCCGACGAGCCTTCGGAGCTAGAACTCGTAATAACCAATCTCGAGCAGGTGGAGTGTGCCGTTGCTGTTAGCAGGTAGGTGATCTGCGAGCCAACGCAGTCGACGGACATGGGTACCGAGGGCAGAATCAAACAAAGGGAGAGAGATGATGAGAGCCAAATTAGGCTTTAGGCGGCGTACCGTCGCGAGGCTTGCAATAGGGGGCGTTGGCGGAGCCGCGGTCTTGGCTTCTCTGGCGCTGGGCGTGGCCGCCACACCTGCGTTCGCGACAAAGAGGCTAGCGAAGACTCGCAAGCTGACAACGTTAAACCTCGCGTTTTCCCCTCAGTTTCAGAACATGCCAGTTGCCCTGGGCCAAAAAATCGGCATCTTCGCTCACTACGGGGTGTACGTCAATCTTGAAGTTGCAACGAATGTGACCACTATCCTCGCCGACCTCCAGAGCGGCCAGGCGCAGCTTGGATTCGTCTCGGATGCGTTTCTTCTGAAGTCGAACCAAGCTGGACAGTATGTGAAGTGCGTTGCGCCGATGGGGCTCGCGAATATAGCTGTGAAGTCGTTCCCAACTAACGCGATAATGGTCGCTGCCAACAGCCCGATCACCAACGTGAAGCAGCTGAATGGACAGACGTTCGCCCTGAACCAGATAGGGGGAAGCGAGTCGCTTTACACCGAGGCTGCAGTCGACGCGGGCGGCGGGAATTTCTCATCGATTAAGTTCGTCTCGATCCCATTCGCTGATATGGCTGCCGCGCTCAAAGCCGGGACCGTTACGGCGGCCTTCGGGGCCGCACCGTACATCGAGGCTGGCGAGAAGGCGGGCGAGATCAAAGTGCTCGAGGACCTGGACTCACAGACCGTTCCGTGGACCACACAGTGTTACGGGGCCGATGCGAGCTACTTGGCGGGACACAAGACCCTTCTTGATCGCTTTGCGGAGGGAATGGATCAATCGATCCTCTACGCCCATGCTCATCCGAAGCAGGCTGCGGCCGAGCTCTCATTTGTGTCCGGCTTGCCGACATCGCAGGCCAAACTGTCGGTGCCGCCGGAGATCGACTACGAAGACAATCTGGCGCCGCGCACCTTGCTCAACTTTCAGGCCTTCGAACAGAAGTATGGCTTTTTCCACGGGTCTCCGCTGCCGCTCAGTGAGCTTGCTTGGGTTGCCCCGGGAACCCCGATGAAGAAGCTCCTGTTCAACGATCGCCGGCAGTATGTTGGGCCACCCCATAAGGGTTGACGGTGCGCTGGCGGAGTATCCCTCGTAGGAGGACGCGGATAGCCGCCAGCTTGGTTGGCATCGCGGTCGCCCTCGGAACTTGGCAATGCCTCACGGTTACGAAAGTTCTCGATCCGACCGCGGTGCCAACGATGACCTCAACCGCACGGACGCTGTTTTCGTCATTGTTCACCGGAAGGCTGTGGACGGGTGTTGGTCAGACGCTCGAAGGCA